>CAZBXU010000027.1:0-25657 GCA_964495755.1 uncultured Spirochaetaceae bacterium
TCAAGAAGAACCCCGACCGCATAAAAGAGGTCAACAAAGAGCTGGAAAAAATGGGTGGAAAGGTCACCGCTCAGTATGCGACCCTTGGATGCTACGATTTTGTCAATATCGTTGAGGCTCCTGACAATATGACCATCGCCCGAATTTCAGCGGAGTTGGGCTCCCGGGGAAGCGTCAAGATCATGACCTTACCCACAATTCCGATCGATGCCTTCATCAAGAGCCTGAAATAACGCATCCTGTTCAGATCAGTAGCATAGAAAAAAGTCCCAAGATCAACGAGCCTTTTCAGTTGGCGGTCGGGGTTAAGGTTCGTCCTTGTACGCTCATCTACGAGGCACATAAAGCCGTCAGGAGACAACAGTCATTTATGGGAACTACAATGAAAGCAGTATTCGATGAGGCGGATCTTGATCCAAGGTTCAAATGGATGAATCCCCCCTCCACCTGGTTTGTCGATGCCGATGAATCGGTCCTCGTTGTGATGCCCCGGGCAAACAGCGATTTTTGGCAGAGAACACAATACGGATTTGAATCGGATACCGGTTCCTTCCTGTACGTGAGTCGGGAGGAAGATTTTTGCATGAGTACCCGGGTTCATCTTCAGCCCAAGCATCAATACGATCAGGCGGGACTGATGGTAAGGGTCTCAGCAGACTGTTGGATCAAGACCTCGGTTGAGTACGAAACGGAGAAGCCCAGCGTATTGGGGGCTGTGGTTACGAACGCCGGCTACTCGGATTGGTCAACCCAGGAGTTTCGAGGTGACACGATCGATTTCCAGATTGCCCGCAAAGGGGCGGATTATCTCGTTTGCTGGCGAGAATCCGAAGAACCATGGCAACAGCTGCGGTTGTGCCATCTACACGAGGACGACGGAGACACTCCTGTTCTTTGTGGATTGTACGCCTGCTGTCCCAAGCAGGCCGGGCTGGTCGCCAAATTTAGCTACTTGATGATAGAGCCCTCAGCAGAATAGAGAGTCTGGAAATTCCTCTTTTGAGAAGCCAAGATTAATCTTGAATTCGCCGATCCTCTAATATAGGGTAATTAATGCCGTGATTTGGGTGTTGAGCACCTAAAATATTGGCGGAGAATTGTTGAAAGACGTGAACCAGCTCCCCGAGAAGCTGCTCTAAATGAGAAAGATGACCGTGCGGACAGCCAAATACTCCAGAAAGACCCGGGAAACAGAGATTTCCCTCGAAATCAATTTTGGTCCCGCCGAGGGGTCTGGCCAAAGAGATCTCCATCGACACGGGGGTTCCCTTTTTCAATCACCTGCTGGAGGCAATGGCTTTTCACGGGCATTTTGGATTCAACTTGCAAGCCCGAGGGGATGTCGAGGTGGATGAGCGCCAACATGAGCACCACCTGGTCGAAGACACAGGTGTAGTTCTGGGAGAAGCTCTGAACAAGCTCCTCGAAGAGCACGGACCCGTGCAGCGGGAGGACTCCGGGGCTATGTCAACAAAGGGCACGCTTGACTGAGGAGTTTGCTTTCCGATGTGCCTGTATTTATATTTTTGAGGTCATATGAAAGCGAGAGAAGAACTGTTGAAAAAGGTACCCAAAGAGGGGTTCCTAAAGATTTCCCAAAGTCAGGCTACAGAGTTGTCAAAAGAACGGCGGGTTGCACTCATTCGAAAAGGGAACGAGCTGTTCAATCAGGAAAAGCACGATCTGGCAAAGAAGATCTTTCTAACGACCGGGTACTCCGACGGTTTGATTCGGCTTGGGAATCTGTACATGGATCGAAATATGCCCATGGAGGCCTTTCGAATGTACTGGCTGGCCCCGGATCGAAAGAAAGTGGATGCCATGCTGGAAAAGACGGTTTCAATAATAAAAAAGTGGTTAAAGGAAGGAGAACAAGACGTTGAATGAGGAGGAGAATGCTTCTTCTGCCGACCGGGAGCAGCAGACAGAGCTTTCCAAGGCGGGGTATCGATATCTGAAAGAGGGCAGACTGGAGGAGGCCAACGAGTCGTTCAACGGCATCCTCGAGATCAACTCGGAGAACAGCTACGCCTTGGTAGGTCTCGGCGAGGTCGCCAGAAAACAGGGGAACTTTCAGAAGGCTATTGAGTACTATCAAGCCTGTCTGCAGTTCCATCCGGGAAATAAGTATGCCCTGATCGGTTTAGCGGACTGTTACCGTGCCCAGAGCGCGTACCAGAAGGCAATCGAGATATGGGAACAGTACCTGAAACAGGATGATCAGGACGTTACAGTTCTAACCCGCATCGCCGATGCCTACCGTAAGATGAAGAACTTCGAGAAGTCCAAAGAGCTGTATATAAAAGCCCTCGAAATCGAAGCGGAGAATCCCTACGCTTTGAACGGGCTGGGACATCTGCACTTCGATTTTAAGTTCTACAACGAGGCCGTGCTCTACTGGGAGCAGATGCTCAAGAATGATCCGAAGAACATCAAGGTAATGACCTCTATGGGCAACTGCTACCGAAAGACGAAAGACTTCCACAGCGGGCTGCCCTACTTCGAGAGGGCACTGGAGATAGAGCCGTCGAACTTCTACGCCCTGTTCGGGATCGCCGATTGTTGCCGGGGTTTGAATCGGCACGAGGATTCCTTGGAAGCGTGGAAGAAGATTCTTGATTTTGATCCGAACAACAAGGTCATTATTACCCGGGCAGGAGACGCCTATCGAAACCTGGGAGATCTTGAACAAGCCGAACACTACTACAAGCGCGCTCTGAATATAGAGTTCGATATGTACGCGGTGATCGGATTGGCCCTGATCAGCAAACACAAGGGTGAGCACATGCAGGCTATTGAATCCCTGGCCGGCCTGCTCGTCCAGAATCCGAAGAATCACCGCCTGGTAATCGAGATTGCCGATTCCTACTCCAAGTTGAGTTATAGTGAAGCCGCGATCGACACCATAACCCGCTTTCTGCGCTTGGGCGGCAAGAACGCCAGAGTTTCGGAGATGTTGAAAAGTCTCCAGAGACGATGATCCCCGTTTCCGCTCTTCTTCCCGATCAGCTGGTGAAGAGCCTCGGGGTTGAACCGGCATTTCGGGGCCGCCAGATTTTTACCTGGATTCACAACAGGCTCGTTTTTAATTTCGCCGACATGAGCGACCTTCCCGAAAGGTTGCGCCGAGATCTGGCGGAGCGCGCCCTTCCCATTGGCCTACGGTTGGCGGAGAGGCTCCAGGATTCGGACGGGGCAATCAAGTTTCGATTTCGCATGCTTGACGGCAACGCCATTGAATCGGTTATCCTACGGGATGAGCGGGGGCGAGGCACGGCCTGCCTGTCGACGCAGGTAGGCTGCGGCATGGGTTGCCTCTTCTGCCGTACCGGCGCGCTTGGATACACCCGTGACCTGCGAGCCGACGAGATCGTCGATCAGTTCCTGCTGCTGCGCTCATTTCTTCGAAACGGGGGCCTTTCCAGCGTCGTGTTCATGGGCATGGGGGAGCCCCTAGCCAATTTGGACAATCTGCACAAGGCGGTTGATGTCTTGTCCAATCCTGAGGGCAGCGGCTTCAGCCCGCGGCGAATGACCGTGTCTACCTGCGGACTGGTCGAAGGGATACATTCGCTACGGGAGAGAAAACTACCGCTGCGGTTGGCCGTTTCCCTGGTCAGCGCCGACAGTGAAGTTCGGGCAAGGCTCATGCCGGTTGCCCGGTCGAACCCGCTCCCCGAACTGCGCAGGGCTCTGCTGGACTATCAAGCGGCCATGGGCAAGAGGATTACCCTGGAAATCGTGCTGATGGCCGGGATCAACGATCGTCCCGAGGATGTGGAGGCTCTGGTGCGCTTCGTTCGGGGTGAGCCCTCCCAGTCTCCGCTGAAGGTCCTGATAAATCTGATTCCCTGGAATCCTCTGCCGGATTTTCCCTACAGGAAACCCGAAGCCAAGCGGATCGAATGGTTTCAGCGCCGCATCAAACAGACAGGGATACCCGTCACCACCCGACTGTCCCGGGGCAGTGCTGTCTGCGGCGCCTGCGGTCAACTGGGTTGATGCGCGGGGAGCTGTCAGCCCGTTAATCCACCACGGCCCGAATGCGACGCACCCCCGCCGAGGAGCTCTGCTCCTTGAGGATACGGAAAGACCCGAGCTCGCCGGAGTGCTCTACGTGGGGTCCGCCGCAGACTTCCATGGAAAAGTCCCCGACGAAGTAGACCTTGACCTTCTCCTCGTAGCGTTCGCCGAACAGGGCGATAGCCCCCCGTTTTTGAGCTTCTTCCAGGGTCAGGGTTTCGAAGTGCACCGGCAGGTCCCGCTTGATCTGCTGGTTGACGATCTCCTCGACTTTGCGGAGCTGCTCATCAGTCATCGGCTCGGGATGAGAGAAGTCGAAGCGCAGCCGCTCGGCTGTGATATTCGAACCTTTCTGCTGTACGTGATCTCCCAAGACCTGACGCAGAGCCTGGTGCATCAGGTGGGTGGCTGTGTGGAGCTTGCGGGTCCGGTCGCTGTGGTCGGCCAAACCTCCCTTGAAAGCCTTCTCCGCCCCGCTCTTGGACAGCTCCTGGTGCTTCTTGAAAGCTTCGTGGAACCCCTCGACATCCACGCTCATCTCATGTTCGGCGGCCAGCTCCTGGGTCAGCTCGATGGGAAAACCGTATGTGTCGTAGAGACGGAAGGCGACCCGTCCCGGAACGATTCGCTTTGGATTCTTCAGCAGATTGGGAAGCATCTTTTCGAACTCATGCTCCCCCTTCTGAAGGGTCTGGAGGAACTTGGCCTCCTCCCGCTCGAGCTCAGCCAATACGGTATCCCTGTGTCGCTCCAGCTCGGGGTAGGCCTCCTTCTGGGCTTCGATGCAGGCTCGGGCAGGAGCGCACAGGAAGTCCCGTTCGATCCCCAGCTTGCGGGTGTGGCGGATGGCCCGACGGATCAGGCGGCGCAGGATGTAGCCCTGACCGAGGTTGGAGGGTTTGACAGCGTCTCCCAGGATGAAGGTGGCCGCTCGGATGTGATCTGTGACGATGCGAATCGAGCGGTCCGAGTCGATGTCCGCCCCATAGTCGGCGCCACTGACCTGTTCGACGGCACGAATGATCGGCAGGAACGTTTCGATCTCGTAGACGTTTTTCTTGCCTTGAAGCATGGCGCAGGTTCGCTCCACCCCCATTCCCGTGTCCACGGTCTTCTTCTCCAGGGGCGGGTAGCTGCCTTCGGCGGTCTTGTTGTACTGCATGAATACGTCGTTCCAGATCTCGAAGTACTTGCCGCAGGAGCATCCCGGTTTGCACTCGGGGCTGCAAGGGTCGATTCCCGTATCGATGAACATCTCCGTGTCCGGTCCGCAGGGCCCGGTCTGCCCGGCCGGGCCCCACCAGTTGTCCTCCCGTCCGAGAAAGTAGATCCGTTCGTCCGGGATGCCGAGGTTCCTCCAGATCGAGGCGGCCTCCTTATCGGCGGGCACCTCTGCGTCCCCGGCAAACACGGTGACATGGAGGGTTTGGGGATCAAAGCCGAGCCACTTGGAGGAGGTGAGGAACTCGTAGCTCAAGTTTATTGCCTCCTCCTTGAAGTAGTCTCCGAGGGACCAGTTGCCCAGCATTTCGAAGAAGGTCAGATGGGAGGAGTCCCCCACCTCTTCGATATCTCCCGTGCGGATACACCTCTGCACGTCCACCAGGCGCATCCCGGCGGGGTGGGGTTCCCCCAGGATGTAGGGAACCAGGGGATGCATTCCCGCGGTGGTGAACAGCACGGTCGGATCGTTTTCGGGGATCAGCGAGCTCCCCGAGATCGCCGCATGCCCCTTCCCCGTGAAGAACTCTATATATTTTTTTTTCAGTTCGCTGGCCGTCATGACACAGATACTATGGGGGAGAGTAGGGAATGTCAACTCAACTCTATTTCCAGGAAATCGCCAAAATGTCTGCAGAGTTCGACACCGGTGTAAATCTAGGCCCAGCGGATAGAATCGTAGCAGCTAGTAATCCCTGACAAGAATCAACCGGTCTCGGCCCTCCCCGGGAAACCCTTTTTCCCCCGAGATCTTCTTGAACAGCTTCGATCAAACAGCGATTTTTTTATAGATCTCTTTTCCAGTACTCAAAGCGGTGCGTGCCAATGGAATATCCCCTCGCTCGATTTCCGCTTCGGTGTAGACAAAAAGATCGATACCTAAGCCGATATCGGCGAAAGAGGCACGATACTGCTCCGATCGATCGATAAATCGTAGGTTTGAATCTTTGACGACAATGAGTATATCCGCATCACTTGAAGGGAGTGCTGTGCCGTCGGCGAGGGAGCCAAAGAGAATAACTCGGAGTACGATCGGAAAACTTAAGCCTAGTTTATATGCCGCTTGTTCTGTTTTCTCGTACGCCAGCTGTCTATCCAGCCAAAAGACCTTTACTGAATTGTAGTATTTTTTGCGAATGGCTGATTGCATCTATCGCGTCCTGTTCGGTGATGAAATCGGACGGGCTTCCTGATGCCCAAACGTTAGGGTATCGTGCCGGAATGTAGTACTTGTCCAGGAACCTGGCAGAAGACTGGATCCCCGAATTAATTTTGGTAATATCGGCTACCGCTTTAAGCAAGTCAACCAAAGCATGACCCCACGCGTCCGCACCATGTTTTTGGAGAGCGGCTTTCAACGCCTTTTCGCTTGCTTGTTGGGAAATAAAACAGGCCCATTCGTAGAAACCGGCCTCCATCTGAGCCTTGGCGCTTTCGAGATCCCGTTCGGCTTGTCTGTACCAATCCCCGCTACGTTCCGCCATGCGGTAAATATATCCCACTGCTAAAAGAGATGCAATGTCGAGCGTGGCCACAACTATCTGAATCCATTAACGCGTGAGATCTTTCACACTGTCCCGTTCGATGAGCTGCCCGCCGATCAGGACTCAAAGAGGCGGTCGCTCGATGTCCATGGCCAGCTCTCACCGGTTCTAATGATGTATTTGCACTCTTAAGCTAACTTCAGGATCTGATCGAATGAAACTGTGTAGTAATTTTGATTCGGCATGAGCAGGTGTATTTCATGAAACAAAGACGAGCTGACATGTATGAGGATGAGAAAGCCCAAAGGAAAGAGAAGGTAGTGCTGGAAAGAAGAAGCTTCTTCGGGTGAGAGAAAAAGTGCATGATTGGATAAGTTGAGGCGACAACCGCCTTGACAAACACCGGGTACGGGCTCCATGGTGTCCCTGGAGATAATCAGGGAGTTCATGCTGCCGTACTACAAGCGGTTTACCGATTTCCTGCGCGGCAGAGGAGTGGAGATCATTTTATCCCGCCGGAGGACGCCTGCGGCTGCACCCGGATGACTACTACCAGTTGGGCACAGAGCGGGGTTCGATCAAGGAACGCTGGTTCTCTTCGGTCATCCCGGCCATGAACGGTCCCCTGGCCCCGCAGGATGAGGGTATGAGCTATGTTGTTCCTTCGCAGAATATCGAAGAGAAGCTCCCGTTCAGAGATGCCTCGAACGGTGCCTGGTTAAGGGGGAGGGCATGAAAAAGCAGAACTACGAGCTGAAAAACGAAAAGATCCTTCAGGCCTTCGAAGAGCTGAAGAGCAGCAGCCCCGCTGCGCTGGAGAACGGGTTGAACCTGTCGTGGAGCAACTGGGGATTCGGAATGGAGTTTTTGGCCGATTCGGCAGGACGCCTGGAAAAAAATGGGATCCGCTACATCGAGCTGCACGGTAATCATTACGGATCCCTTCTGGGCTACGAGCCCAAAGAAACGCTGAAAGTCTTGAGCGACCACGGGATTCAGGTGGCCGGCATCTGCGGCATGTTCTCCGCTGACAACGATCTGTCCAGCAATCGGGCGCTGCATCGACAGGCGGCCCTGGAGTACATCCGGCGGGAACTGGAGTTTGCCTCAAGCGTAGGCACCGGGTATATGCTGGTGGTTCCCGGAGCGGTGGGCAGACCCGGCGCCTATGACGATACAGAGTTTGAGCGGAGTGTGGAGACCCTGAGAAAGGTAGCCGATCTGTTCGTCGAGCATGGTGTCAGGGCGGCGATCGAGCCGATCCGTTCGGCGGAGGTGAGCTTCTGCCATACCGTCAGCGATGCCGGAGAGTACATTGCCGCGGTGAACCATCCCGGCGTTCGACATATCAACGGTGATGTGTACCACATGCAGACAGAGGAGGCGCATATTGGGGAGGCGGTCCTGGAAGCGGGAGAGATGTTGACCAATCTCCACATCGCCGATTCCAACCGCTGCGCCCTGGGTGAGGGATCGCTGGATCTGGACACCCTGATCCGGGCCCTGTACGTGATCGGGTACAACCGGAAAGGCTGCTTCGTGACGCCGGAGCCCCTCGGCCCGGGAGGAGATCCCTACCCGGCCATGTACGGAAAACCGGACAAAGAAGCCCTGGACAGATTGGTGGCAGGTACGGTTTCCTACTTCCGCGAGCGGGAGCAGGAGCTTCTGTCGTAGAACAGTTTGCGCACGGGGGGGGGTACTGAGCGAAAGAAGGGCCCGATTTTACGATTGCATTTTTTACACGGATTCTACTTACTGATATATGAGAGGAGTTTCGCTCAGATCTTCAACAATTCTTGGCAAGGGACACTTCTAGTGAAATACGACAGCACGCTCGGCTTTACTAAAAAAAATGGAAGCCGGAGAAGATAATAATTCAGGGATCACATCGGACCGTTTGATGAACAGAAGAAAAAGTTGTTTAAAAAACTGCCTTCAGGTCAATCTTCAAGGAACTAAATAGACGGGAAGATACACTTCCTTTGCCGGATTTGGATTCCAAAACGGCTTTTTCTGCGAGGAGAAAGGAACCTTCTTTGTTCTGGTAGATTTCAATACTTTTTTCCATCGGATCTATTACCCAATATTCCCGCACTCCCGAATTCTCGTACACGCGCATTTTGGCCTTCAGGTCGTAGTAGGCGGTTGAGGGCGATAGGATTTCCATTATGAGATCCGGCGCTCCTTCTATCCGCTGTTCTCCGATTATGGCGAGTCGTTCTTTGGTAATAAACAGGATATCCGGCTGATAGGTTTCGGTTTCAGAAAAGTATACGTCAGTAGGGGCGTACAGGACTTCCCCTGCTCCTCTTTCTTCCAGTATTAACAATTCTTTCTCAAGCCTCTTTGATATTCTCTGGTGATAGGTGTTCGGAGCAGGTGTCATAACGAGATCTCCGTTTATTAGTTGATAAGGCGCACCTTCCGGTAACTCCTGGTAATCCTTGTAGGTGTACCTCTTTTTCTTGGTTGAAAGCATCTCAGGTTTATTATCAGCCACTTGTACGTTTCTTTCAAGGCATCGTCTTGATCAGTCTATGAAGAAGCAGAGCTTCGGTCTCGGAGTGAGTTTTCCTTTGCTAACAAATTCACTGGAAAATCTACCTCCACAGTTTCTAGGGCAGCTGATACAAAGAAGTAACGATCTCACATTTGTAGCGACAAAGAACAGAAAAGTATAACTACCGGTAGAAGCGCTTTTCTCCTTACATCTCCTCGAACTGGGTATCGTCTTTCAGGAACTCGGAGAACACGTAGACAATCGTTCCGGATTTTCGGACACGCATCTCGGCAAAACCCTCGGTTACGAGCTTTTCCAATGCCTTCTTTGCCTCTTCTATGGGGATATCCCCCTCCAGGGCCACTTCACCGGGTGTGGCCACTCCTTCGTTCTTCTTGGCGGTGCGCAGGATGACCTTTTCCACTGATTCCTTGGGGCCCGTATCAACGCGGCTTTTCGAGATGTAGAAATCCGGGTCTGCGGACAGCACATCGCGATAGCCGAGCCGAAGGTTTTCTTCCCGCACCATGGTGGGAATGTAGAATAAATCGAACAAACCGCCGATGCCGGCCAGCCCTCCTGTGAACAGCCAGAGCAGACCCGTCCCAAAGCGGCCCAAATAGAAGCGGTGAAAACCGAGGGCGCCGAATCCGGAGATGAACCATAGAAAATAGGCTATGGAGAGCTTGTACAAAACGACCTCCTACGGGTGTTTAAGAACTACCATTCATATCGCAATCTGCGATCGCAACTGAAAGGAAGAGGCTGTCATCGTAATATCATATTTGTTTGGGATTCTCAAGGCCGGGGGGGGATCGGCTGGCTGATCGCCCGCCCGCATTTTAAGGGACAAGGATCCGCCGGTCTTCTCTAAGGCGCCGGTTATACGGTACAGTGGGTGACATGGTTGCAGGGGATATACAAGCTGTTGTTTTCGACCTGGACGGAGTCCTGGCGGATTCCGAAGGGCTACACATCCTGGCCTGGGAAGAAATTGCCCGGGAGTATCGTCTTGCCGAGGACCGTATGCCTCTGCATGATTGGATCGGCTACCCGGATACGGAGATTGTCAAGGATGTGGTCCGGGAACACGGTTTGTCTATCTCCCCGGAAGATCTTCTCGAGCACAAGCGCCGTATCTTCAGGCGACTGATCGCAGAGAAGCTCAAACCCATTCCCGGCTCTGTGGAGGCACTAACCGCTCTGGATTCGATCCCCCTGGGGCTGGCTACTTCCAGCTCTCGATCCGAAGCGGAGCTGATGCTGCGGATCCTGGGTGTAAAGGATCGTTTCCGCACCATCGTCACCAGCGATGATGTAAAGCGCTCCAAGCCGGAGCCGGACAGCTACCGGCTCGCGGTCAGGCGGCTGGGAGTTGCCCCCGCGTACTGTGTGGCGATCGAGGACTCGGCGACGGGAGTGCAATCCGCCCGTCAGGCCGGACTGACCGTGCTTGCGGTCACCAACTCCCTGCCGGCCGAGAAGCTGGCAGCTGCCCACGAGATCTTTGCGTCGACCGCCGAAGCGGTGGGTTGGATCAAAGCCCGTCTTGGTTGATCCCTCGCCCTTAGGCGAATCCCGAGCCAAGCAGTACAAGGCCTGAGAATAGTGGCTAAGACAAACCTACACTCTCGCAGTACTCCGGTACGTAGGGCTTCCACCCCTTCTCCTGCTGAATCTTGGCCGACAGCACCTGGATGGCATCGGCTTCTCCATGGGTGAGGAACAGTCTGCGGGGCGGATGTTTCAGGTCGCCGAGCCAGCGCAGCAGGCCGGGCTGATCCGCATGGGCGGAGAAACCGTTGATCTTGCGGATCCGGGCCTTCCGCTTTCGCATCTGCCCCATGATGCGCACCTCCTTGGCTCCGCTAAAAATCTCCCGTCCCAACGTCCCCTTGGCCTGGTAGCCCACAAACAGGATCGTGCTCTCCCGCCTGGAGATATTATGCACCAGGTGGTGTTTGATCCTTCCTCCCGTGCACATGCCGGAGCCGGCGATGATGATCGAGGTACCTCGGATATTGTTGATCGCCTTGGACTGATCTACAGAGCGGGTCATCTTTAGTCCGGCGAAGCTGAAGGGAGAATGCCCCGCCTGCATCAGATCCTGCATCGGATCGTCGAACAGTTCGGGGTGATTCTTGAACACATCGGTCACGCTTATCGCCATCGGGGAATCGACGAATACCATGAGGTGAGGAATACGATCGGCCCGCAGCAGCCGGTTGAGGAAGTACAGCACCTCCTGGGTACGCTCCAGAGCAAAGCTGGGAATGAGTAGGTTGCCGCCGGCCTGGCGGGTTGCATTCACCGCATCGGCGAGAAGCTGATCGATCTCTCCCGGATCCTCATGCCTGCGGTCACCGTAGGTCGATTCCATCACCATGTAGTCCGCATCTGAGAACACCGTCGGGTCCTCGATGATCGGTTTGTCCCACTGCCCGATGTCTCCCGAAAATACGATGGATCTGCTCTCTCCGGACGCGCCGGCCACCTCCAAGCGAATCATGGCGGAGCCAAGGATGTGTCCGGCCTCAAAGAAGGACGCCTTAAGACCGTTGTTGGGGGCAAGAGGCGTGTCGTACTCGACTTTCCTGAAGAGGGGCAGCGTGCGCTCGGCGTCCTCCTCTGTGTACAAGGGTTGCTCCGGATAGCGCCCTTTCCTGCCCTCCCGTTCATGGCGCCGGCGTTTGTACTCCGCATCTTCCTCCTGGATGTGGGCGGAATCGAGAAGCACGATACGGGCGATTTCCGCCGTAGCCGGGGTACAGTAGATCGGTCCGGTGAACCCGTCCCTTACCAGTTTAGGCAGCAGGCCGCAGTGGTCCAGGTGGGCATGGGTCAGCAGCACCGCGTCGATCGATTTGGGATCGACAGGCAGAGGATTCCAGTTGCGTTCGCGGTACCTGCGCTCCTGGTATAGGCCGCAGTCCACGAGCACACGTCGACCTTCATTTTCGACGAGATAGCAGGATCCCGTGACGTTCTGGGCTGCTCCAAGGAATCGGATGCTGGTGTTCATGGGCATATGATTTCCTCTCTACCTCTTGCAGACCTTACGGATACAGGCGAGTGATCGTGCGGGGGAAGGGGATGGCCTCTCGGATGTGATGGATCCCGCACAGCCAGGTCACGGTTCGCTCCAGTCCGATCCCGAATCCCGAGTGAGGAACCGAACCGAAACGCCGCAGCTCCAGGTACCAGGTGTAGGTCTTTTCAGGCAGCTTCTCCTCCCGGATCCGGGACAGCAGCTTGTCGTGATCATCCTCCCTCTGGGAGCCGCCGATGATCTCGCCGTAGCCTTCCGGGGCCAGCAGATCGGCGCAGAGCACGGTTTGAGGGTTATCCGGATTCTCCTTCATATAGAAGGCTTTGGCCTTCTTCGGGTAGTTGACGACAAAAACGGGCTTGTCGTAGCGATCGGCCAGGACGGTTTCCTCCTCCGCTCCCAGATCGCTGCCCCACTCGATGCCGTGGCCCTGCGCCTGCAACCAGCGAACCGCATCCCCGTAGTCCAGACGCGGGAAAGGCGGAGTGATAGCTTTCAGCTTATCCACGTCCCGCCCGAGAGTTTTCAGTTCCTCCTGACAGCGGGAGAGGATGTCCTCCACCAGGGCGCAGATCATGTCCTCCTGCAGCTGCAGGTTGCCTTCATTGTCCAGGTAGGCGACCTCCGCCTCGAGCATCCAGAACTCGGTCAGGTGTCGACGGGTCTTGGATTTTTCCGCCCGGAAGGTCGGTCCGAAATTGAACACCTTTCCGAAGGCCATACAGGCGGCTTCGAGATACAGCTGTCCCGTTTGTGCCAGATAGGCGTTCCCCATGTCGAAGTAGGGGACCTCAAAGAGGGTTCCCGCACTTTCACCGATCGATCCGGTAAGAATCGGAGTGTCGATCAGGATAAATCCGCGGTTGTAGTAGAAGTTCCGCAGAGAAGCAATAGCTTCGTGACGAACTCTCAAAAGAGCGCCGGGTAAGCTTGACCGCAGCCAGAGGTGACGATTCTCCAGCAGGAAATCGATGCCGTGCTCTTTTTTCGCTATGGGGAAATCCTCTTCAGGATTTTGCACAACCGTGAGCCTGGATACGGTCAGCTCGAATCCGCTCGGGGCACGCACATCTTTGCGAACCTGGCCGCTGACGAGCACCGATGCCTCCATCTTCAGATTCCCGATGGTCTCAAAAGTTTCAGGATCGCACGCGCCCTGAACGGCGACACCCTGGATACGGCCCGTACCGTCCCTGAGCTGGAGGAAATGGATTTTCCCTTTGGAACGGAGGTTGTACATCCAGCCGGTGATCTGAATCTCTTGATTTTCATAATTGGCGATGTCAGCGATAGACACAGTCGATGGTGCGTTCTGTTTCATTCGACAACCTTATCTCCGTCTTTGATGATACTGATTTCTCCCTTTTCCTTCTGGAGCTTGATATAATCGAGGAAATCCTCAACCGCCTTGTCCACCTCGGAACGAAAAACGGCCCCTATGTCTTCACTCTCGGCGACGATTGAAGCCCAACGGCGCGCCGAGAGATTGCTTTTGATTTGCGCCACCTGCTTCTCGTTCAAGCCTTTGCACAGCAGGGCTAATTCGTTGTCGGAAAAATCCCGCAGCACGGATTGCAGGTCTTTGTCACTGATCCTCAGCAGGACATCCATGGTGAGAAGCTTCTTCTCGATGTCTTTGGCCAGCGCCGGCTCGGTCAGCTCGAGCTGCTCCATGATCTCCCGTTCGTTCGCGTATTTCATGTTGCGCAGGATCTCCGCCAGCACCACTTGGCCGTCTATCTCTTTAGTAACGATCTGACCTTGCGCTCTGATCCTCTCTTTGAGCGAGCCTTCGGCCTGGCGCAATACCTCCGGATTGATCTCCTTGAGCTTGGCCATACGCTTAACGATTTGAAGCTGCAGCTCCTCATCGAGGGAGTGGAGAACCTCCGCGGCCCGGTCCGGGCTGAGGTGAGGGAGTATGGCGGTCAGTACCGGCGCAGACTCGTCTTTCAGGAGCAATCTGGCCTGCTCGAAGTCCAGGTCCATCAGAAAGGAGAAGGGATGCGGAGCTGTACGATTTTTGAGCTTGTTGACCAGCACCGTTGCCTTTTCTTCGTCGAAGGCTTTGCGCAAGATAGCCTCGGCCATGGCGACCCCGCCCCGTGCGACCAGGTCCTGCGTCCTCAGCAGGTAGCCGAACTCTTCCAGTATCTTTGTGGCCTCGTTGGATTCGATTGTATCGACCTGGGCGATCTCTTTGGTAATCCCTGCGACCTCTTCTTCGTTGAGATGTCTCATTACTTTCGCCGCCTCGTCCTTGCCGAGGAGCATGAGGAAACGGGCCGCTTTCGAATAGCCCTTGTCGCGAAGATTGTCTTTTACTTCCCGTGGATCCATGGTTGCCTATGATAGCATCCCCTTCAGGAGGGGTCAATTCTGAAAGGGTGTGATCCGCTAGATTCGCAAGCCCGTCGCCGGGGTTTCGTCAAATTCGAGGTACATCTTGTCGAGCAGTTCCGGCAGCGGCAGAGGATCGTTGTGCAGCAATTTGTAGCTGTCCTGCCAGTATAGACCTGTCCCGAGGGATTGATTGCCGATCAGCTGTTCGGCGCGCTCGGGTTCGCCTCTGCCCTCCAGAATCTCGTGCATTTCCTTCAGGGCAGGAGCCGCCTCGTTCAGGGCGGCGTCAAAGAGTTCGGGGAAGCTCTCCTCGTGGCGCCATTCGCTGTTGCAGGGGTGGGTCCAGGTGTTGTTCCCAAGGTTGAGGAAATCGATGTCATCGGGAATATTGAAGGGATGGAACAGGGCCAGGCGTCTACGGTCTCCGTGGGAGCCGCGATCCCGCTCGTAAGCCAGGCGTCTGTAATGGGGATTCAGGGGATCGATGAAGGTATAGAATCCCATACAGTCGATATAGGCGTTTTCCACGCGCCGGCGGTCTCTGGACTTGAAGTGGGTATTCGGATAGGTGGCGTTCAGGCTTTTCACCAGAGTCTTGATGATCCCGTAGGGCAGCATTGCCCCGCAATCCAACAGAGAAAGAAGACTGAACTCCCGGATATTCAAGCCCCGTTTGAGCTTGAGCATCAGAACATCGAGGATGCGTTCCATGAAGATATGGCAGCGGTAGTAGATTTCCGTCTCCTCCCGCTCTACATCCACCCAGCCGGAGAAGTAATCGATAAAGGGGTGGGTCTTCTTGTCCAGGAAGGCGTGGGTGGTGAAACCGAGGATGTAGGCCTTCAGCTGAGGGAGGCCCTCGTAGCATTTAGCCTCCAGGTTGTGCAGTTCGTGGATCATGTTGGCGACCAGTCGGCCGTAGCCCTTGCGGTGAGCGTTTACCCCGTACTTCAAGCCCGTCGGTCTGGTCCGTTGGTTGTGGTAAAAAAAATCGGGCCCCTGGGCCCCGAAGCGGTAGATATTCCCCGATTCTCTAAGCATTTTTTCGGCATCGTTGCCAAGGGCTTCCCGAAGAGAGTCTTCCGCGAATATCAGATGACAGATCTGTGACGGCATATCTTACCTATATAGTAATAACTAATTTCTTTATCGGCAATACTTTAGGTATTTTGGATTGATGGAAATCGATTTTCGAGGGAGTGGTTTAAAGTACAATAGAAAAACCGATTTAGGCGCTTATCACTTGGCCGGATGACGTGACTCCGATTCCAGGTCCGTTAGCGCAGCTCCGTCGTAACTTCGTTTTCCTTTGAATTTGAACTTTGCGATCTCTCTATAAAAATCATAGAGTTCAGCCAGGGCGTTCAGAACCTCATCAAGACTCTTCATCTGACAACCTCGCTATGTCGGCCTGGTCTTGCTTTGAGTTTCTCCGTCTTTTCAGCCAGATCAGATCCGCCTTGTTGGCGACTTTTACTATTCCCTTCCCTTCCGCCTCCGCCTGGAGGGCGTCTGTAATGATCCGCTCGTGGCGATCGTCTCCGGCAACTATGATGTCAATGATCATTTGGTCCGCATTCTTGACCTTGAGAAATCGGTAGAGCGTCGTGATAGAGTCCCGGAAAGCCCATGGGGCGGCTGACTGAAAATAGCCTTCCTTCTTGAGGATTTTACTTACCCCTTCCAGATCGTTTTCCCGGATTAGGAGATCGATATCCCTTGTAAACCGAGGTTCGGTATGAAAGGCAACGGCAACACCGCCGACCAGAGCATAGTCGATTCGTTCAGCCTGTAAATGTTTGAGAATTTGGTAAAATTCTTGGAAAACGTTCATTCAATATATCTACCAGCGCCGAGGGTGAAAGGAAGAAGCCTTGGACAGCTCCTCGAACAGCTGCCGCTCCCGGGAACTCAAGTTTTTCGGCACCTCGATTCTGATCCGGACGTACAGATCGCCGTGGCTGCCGTTCTTCCTTGGAAATCCTTTTCCTCTGAGACGCAGGCGCTGACCACTCTGAGTACCGGGCTGCAGTTTTACCGAGGCCTTTCCACCGATGATCGGTACCTCGATACGTGCTCCCAGTGCAGCCTCCCAAGGAGTGACCGGGGCATCCAGCTCCAGATCGTGCCCGTTCAACCGGTAGATCGAATGGGGTGTGATGCGAACCCGCAGGAACAGGTCTCCCTGTGCTCCACTGCCGGCTGTTTTCCCCCCCTGCCCACGCAGACGCAGACGCTGGCCGTCGGTTGTGCCGGCGGGGATCTTGACCTCCAAAGTTTTGGTTTCCCGCCTCGCCCGGCCACCGGCTGCCGGAGAACCGGCATAGACCGGATTCACCGTCTCCAGGGTAACGCTCCGTTTGGTCCCGTGATAAGCCTCTTCTAGTGGAATCGTGATTTCCGCTTCCTGGTCCTGCCCCTTCAGGGCGGAAGAGCGGGCTGCACTCTGCCTGCCGGTACCGCCGAAACCTCCCACACCGCCGCCAAACAGAGTCTCGAAGAAATCGCTGAACCCGGAGAACGATGAGTCTCCGAGATCTCCGAAGAACTGGAAATCGAAATTCTGGCCCCCGGTGCGGGACCCCTTGCGGGACCCCGCTCCCTGTCCAAAGTTGAAGAAATCCCAGCCCGGAGGCGGGGTGAAATCCTGCCCCGCCTTCCAGTTGTCTCCGAGAGTATCATAGCGTTTGCGCTTCTCCGGATCCCGCAGGACTTCGTAGGCTTCGCCTATCCGCTTGAACTTATCCTCCGCATCCGGGCTCTTGTTGATGTCCGGATGGTACTTGCGGGCCGATTTTCTGTAGGCCGCATGGATCTGTTCCTGGCTGGCATCCCTGGGTACTCCGAGTGTCTCGTAATAGTCCTGATATTTTACTGCCATCTCTCACGTACTAATTTACCCCTCCGAAAATTCAGCGTCAATCACATTGTCCTCTTCAGGCCTTGTTTTTGTGGCGGTTGCGGACTGATTGTCCCCGCCATTCCCTCTATAGGGTCCGTATCCGTCCTGAGCCTCCTGGTTGTATCCGGTTTGGCTGGGATCGCCGGCCCCGCCGTTCTGATCGTAGGCTGGCGAGGAGATATTGTGCGAGGCCTGTTGCAGTTCATCCTTCAACTCCCGGATCCGCTCCAGCGGAGCTTCTTCCTGAATCGCCCGGCGGATATCGGAAATCAGCTGTTCGCAGCGGGCTCGTTCATGGGAGGGGGCTTTGTCGCCCAAGGTCTCCAGCGCTTTTTCCACCTGGTAGGCCAGGCTGTCCGCCTGGTTGCGTTCCTCGACGGATTGCTTGCGCTGTCTGTCTTCCGAGGCATTGGACTCGGCTTCCCTCACCATCCTGTCGATATCGCCCTTGTCCAGATTGGTCGATCCGCTGATGGAGATCTTCTGTTCCTTACCGGTATCCTTGTCTTTGGCCGAAACGTTGAGAATCCCGTTGGCGTCGATGTCGAAGGCGACTTCGATTTGGGGGATTCCCCGAGTTGCCGGGCGGATTCCTTCGAGTTTGAACTGGCCCAAAGTCCGGTTGTCCCGGGCCATGGATCGCTCGCCCTGAAGCACAACGATATCCACCGCCGTCTGGTTGTCGTCGGCTGTGGAAAACACCTCCGAGCGTCGCGCCGGGATGGTGGTGTTGCGCTCGATGACCCGTGTCATGACCCCACCCAAAGTTTCCACACCTAAGGACAAGGGAGTCACGTCGAGCAGGAGCACGTCCTTTACATCTCCCTGGATGATGCCCGCCTGTACGGCTGCGCCGATCGCAACCACCTCGTCGGGATTAACGGACATATTGGGCTGCTTGCCGCCGGTCAGCTCCTTCACGATTTCCTGTACCGCCGGGATTCGGGTTGAGCCCCCGACCAGTACCACTTCGTCGATCTCTTCCGTGCTCAACTTGGCGTCGCCGAGAGCCTGTTTGACCGGACCCATGGTCCGCTCTACCAGATGTCGGGTGAGCTGATCGAACTGGGATCGAGTCACATTGATCATCAGGTGTTTGGGACCACTTGCATCGGCTGTGATGAAGGGCAGATTCACCGTGGTTTGGGCGGCTGCGGAAAGTTCGATCTTGGCCTTCTCCGCTGCCTCGTAGAGGCGCTGCAGAGCCTGTCGGTCTTTACGAATATCAACACCCTGTTCTTTCTTGAACTCCGCGGCCAGCCAATCGGCTAGGGCTTTATCAAAATCATCTCCACCGAGATGTGTGTCCCCCGCAGTGGCGCGAACCTCGCAGAGGCCCTCGCCTACCTCGAGAATGGATACATCGAAGGTGCCGCCTCCGAGATCGAAGACCATGATGGTTTCGTTTGTCTTCTTTTCCAATCCGTAAGCTAGAGCAGCCGCGGTGGGTTCGTTGATGATACGCAGAACTTCCAGTCCGGCGATACGTCCGGCGTCGCGGGTGGCCTGGCGCTGAGCGTCGTTGAAGTAGGCCGGCACCGTGATCACGGCCCGGTTGATCTTCTCACCCAGATAATTGGACGCATCATCGGCCAGTTTCCTCAGCACCTGAGCGGAAATCTCTTCAGGGGCGACCTGTTTGCCCCGGATAGTGAAACGAACCGCGTCGTTGCTGCCCGACTCAACCTTATAGGGTACAATCTCGATCTCCGAAGCTACCTCACTGTATTTTCGGCCCACAAAACGCTTGGCCGAGGAAATGGTGCCTTCGGGATTGAGCACGGACTGACGTTTGGCCAGCTGTCCGACCAGACGCTCTCCCTCTTTGTTGTAGGCAACCACCGAGGGGGTGGTTCGCGCACCTTCACTGTTGTGTACAACCACCGGCTTGCCGCCTTCCATGACGGCGATAACCGAGTTGGTGGTTCCTAGATCTATTCCTACTGCTTTTGACATGGTGTACTACCTCCTGTAAGCAGAAATTTTTCTTGTTACCATTGATTAAGCAATTACCATGCCAATCACGGGAATTTATACTCTATTTAATTTACTGTATTATAAACAATTAGGTTGGTACATCTATAAATGTATAGTAAGTTGATCCCCTCTGGGTTGTTCTAACACACAGAATAGTGTCTTTTTGCCATAGTGTGTCATTTAGACCCAAATGGGGCTTCCGGGGCTGTGCTTTCCGGTCGGGAGGAGGATCTATTCTATCAGCGAGACTCCCAAAGCGGCGGCACAGGTCAGCATCTGCTGGTCAGCGCTGAGGAGAAGGAATCGTTCCTTTGATAGGTCAGTTGGCAAGACAAAGTAGCTCGGTAGCCCATGCAAAGTAGTTTGTAGAAATATTGACAAATTTATTGAAAGTTGATAGGTTTTGTGACACCTGCCGCTGTAGCTCAGTCGGTAGAGCAGTGGACTGAAAATCCACGTGTCATCAGTTCAATTCTGATCGGCGGCACGGGCCCCGCGTTTCGCGGGGCTTTTTTTTAGGCGGCGGATAGGACGCCCAGTCCGGCAGGACCAGGCGCTGGGCAGGACGCCCCCGGCGCACCCAATTGGGGAGGAGCTCAGCATCGAGAAAAAAAAGGGTCGATGTATTTACCGCTCCTTCCTCAGAAATAGGGAGTAGATGGACAGAGATACTACAATGATCAGTCCGTAGATGAGCTGAGTCCAGAACCCCGTCAGTCCGATGGCCACGATCCCTCCTTCCAAGGACCCGATGATGATCGATCCTATGAAGGTGCCGAAGATCGTACCCACGCCTCCGAAAACGGAGGTCCCGCCCACGAACACAGAAGCGAGGGTGCGCAGGAGATACCCTTCTCCCAGGGATGGCCACAGATACGTCACCTCCAGGGTGGCCATGATTCCGGCCAGAGAGGCAAACAAGCCCATCTGCATGAACACGATCATCTTGACCCGCTCGACCCGAATTCCCATCATCCGGGCGCTCTCCACATTATCCCCTACAATCAGGACGTGGGAGCCGAAGCGATGACGCCTGAGAACGAACCAGAAGCCGACGGCGAGAACAACCATCCAGATGGCTTGAGCGGGTACCAGCCCCCCCAGTCTGCCCACGAAGGCCTTGAACAGAACCGTTTCATTAACCGGAACGAGGGAAAGTCCGAATCCCTGGCCGCAGACGTTGACCATTCCGCGCCAGAAGAACATCGTCCCGATGGTAGCAACCAGGGAAGGGATCCTCACCTTGTTTACGAGGATTCCGTTCAGGGCTCCTGCGACCAGCCCGGTTATGAAACAGCCCAGGGTAGAAAGCAGGATGGTCAGGTTCGGGTCCATCCCGTTCTCGACGAACACGTTGACCAGTTTGGAAAAGACCCAGGCGGAGTAACCCATGATCGAAGGGAAGGATAGGTCCATCTCACCGGTGATGATAACGAAGGTGATGGCGAGGGCCATGATTCCCGAAAAGGGGATGGTAGACATAAAGGAGTAGTACATATCGAAGCGGCTGAAGGTCTGGGGGCTACCGAACAAAAACAGCAGGAATATCCCGATCAGCACTCCGGTAATGCTGAGCTCCAACCTCAGCTCCCGTGCCCTTGCCGTCTGTTGCATCTGCCTGTCTCCCTTCTGATTCGTAAAACGTGGTCTATGTATAAAAAGCCCATGGCGCTTTAGGAGCTGCCACGGGCTTTCTCTAATCGCTCAACCTCCCCGTGTGGGCCAGCTGTACCATCTTGTCGACCAGGTCCTCCTGGGAGATGTTTTTTTTCTCGAATATCCCCGCCACGGAGCCCCGGTCCAGGATGTAAAAACGGTCCGCTACAGGATACACGTAGTAGATATTGTGGCTGATGAAGATGGCTGATTTCCCCTGCTTTTTTATGTTGGCTACGAAATCCAAAACCTTGTTGGTTTCTGAAATGGACAGTCCCATGGTCGGTTCGTCGAGGACGATCAGATCGGCCTGGAAGTACAGGGCCCTGCCGATGGCAATCCCCTGCTTCTCCCCACCGGAGAGGTATTTGACAACAGCGTCGTTGGAGATCGCCGTAGAGGTAAATCCCATCTGTTCCCGCAGGATCCTTTCCGTCTCGGCCCGCTGCTCCTTGACGTTGAGAAAACCTAAGCGCGTAGTGAGTTCCCTACCCATGAAGATGTTCGTCCAGAGGTTCTGCTGCTCGCTCAGGGCTCGTTCCTGATAGACCGTTTCGATGCCCAACTCCCTGGACCTCTTCACCGAGTGGATGGTTATCTTTTCTCCTTTGTAGTAGATCTCTCCGTCATCCGGCTGGTGCACTCCGACCAGGATCTTGATCAGGGTCGATTTGCCTGCCCCGTTGTCACCAACGAGGCCGACGATTTCATTGTATCCTACTTCGAAGTTGATCCCATTCAGGACCTCTACCTTGCCGAAGGACTTGCGGATGTCTGTCATGGAGACGAGCTTCTGAGTGGAGTTTTTATCAGCCATCTCGATCCTTTGTTAGTCTAACGGATTTGCTTCTGCGCCAGTGGCGCTACGAAATCGATGTTACCCTTGTCGATCAAAGCAGCACCGGTGTCGATGTGCAGGCCTGAGAACCCGTATTTTTTGGCCAGGCAGACCTGCAGGATGGGCAGGTAGCCCTGCAGCCAGGGCTGCTGGTCCAGCACCACGCCGGTGTAGCCCTTCTTGATTGCGTCCGCCGTGGCGGAGCTCAGATCGAAGCCGGCGATGAAGATTTCACCGGGGCTCTTTCGCGCCGCGCGCATATAGGTCTCGGCAGTGGCTGTCAGCCCGCCGTGATCCGTAACAATCAGCTTCACGTCCGGGTTCCTGGACACGTAGCCCGTGAACACCGGTGTCCCCAGAGCAGCCTCGGCGTTGATGGCATCGGAGATCTCGAGGTAATCGACCTTCATCCCGGCTTCTTTCAGAGCATCTACAGCGCCTTGGGAGCGCAGCCCCCGGGTCTCCTGGGAAATCAATCCCCAGACCATGGCCCTGTCACCACGTCTTAGACCAGCCCGCTTGATTGCCCCCTTAGCCAGCATTACTCCTGATGCGTACAATTCCTGCCCTACATAACCGAAACCCCGATCTTTGTACTTCTCTTCGATCGAAGGAAGCGACGTGTTCTGGCTGGTAACGATGATGCCTTTGGCGAAGGCTTCATCCACCAACGGCGCGAAAGCCACCGTGCCCGGATGGCCCATGATGCAGATGGCATCCGGCCGTCTGGCTACCGCTTCTTTGAACTGGGCGATCATCTTGTCCGGGCTCCAATCGGACCACACGTAATCCACCTTGCAACCCAGATCTTCTTCAGCAGCTTTGGCACCACGATACACAACACTGGCGAAGGGGCATCCCGTGGGACCGCCGGGGAAGAAGGTAATTCGAATTCCCTCGAAGTGTTTGTTCTCGGCGAACCCCGGCAAAGCCAGGCATACCAGTAGTATTGCCACAAGCCCTACCAACAACAGTCTCTTTTTCATCTTTTCCTCCATGGTTTTTCCTGCTTTTGCTGGATTGAATGTGAAGCTTCCTGAGAGGTCTTTACAAAAAAACTGTTATCACCTCCTTTCCTCTGTCGACTTGCGCTTAACCGATAGTACAAATAGAAATCCTTTGTTGTTCCGCGCTCTAGAAGAGAAAAGCCTCATATCCTTAAAGACATTATAAAGCATTGGGAAACCCAACTGTCAATGAAAAGTTTGATAAATTTTGAAGAATAAGTATTCAATCCTTCAGGCCGGCGGGTTTGACCTTGCTCCGGCCACAAAACGCATTTTCGAACAGTCAATTTCTCGATACAATCCTCGATAACAGAAGAGGAGAATCCCGATGAATGCGAGAGAGAATATACTGCGGGCTGTACGCTTCGAGCAGCCGGAAAGCATTCCCATGATCTTCCATATTAATCCTGCCTGCTGGCATCACTATCCGCAAAGCACGCTGCAGGATCTTATGGAAGCGCACCCCAATCTCTTTCCCGACTTCCAGCGTTCCAGCGAGCCGATCGAGCCGGACTATCCTCCCCACGCTCGAGCCGGAGTGCCGTTCACAGATCCCTGGGGATGTGTTTGGCAGACAACGGAAGATGGCATCGCCGGAACCGTAACCAGGCATCCGTTGGAATCATGGCCGGATTTGAACACATTCCTTCCTCCGGACCCCGATCGATTCGACCACTGGGGTCCTATCGACTGGAGCAAGAAGGCTCAAGAGGCTAGTCAGCTCGGATTTAAACGTCAAATCGCAGCCGGAGAAATCGGGCACGGGCATACCTTCTTGAAGCTGACCGATCTACGAGGCTATCAGAATCTGCTTTACGATATGGCCGATGAAGAACCCCGACTCGGACGCTTGATCGCGCTGCTGGAGGAGTTCAACCTCAGGCTGGTTCACAACTATATTCGAAAGGCACGCGTCGAATGGATGGGCTACGGCGAGGATCTCGGTATGCAGATCGGCCCCATGCTGTCCCCCGACCACTTCAGGAAATATATCAAACCTTCCTACAGGCGGATCGTTCAGCCGGCTCGAGAGGCGGAATGCGTAATTCATATGCATTCGGACGGGGATATCCGTCTTCTGGTAGAAGACCTGATCGATGTGGGGTTCGATGTGTTGAACCTTCAGGATCTGGTCAACGGAATCGACTGGATCAAGGAGAACCTTGCGGGAAAGGTATGTGTCGATCTCGATATAGATCGTCAGAGAATAACCTACGCGGGCACCCCCGAACAGATAGACGCCCTTATTCGCGAAGAGGTGGAGAAGCTTGGATCGAAGCAGGGGGGATTGATGATGATCTACGGATTATACCCCGGCGTTCCACCGGCGAATGTGCAGGCTTTGATGGATGCCATGGAACGGTATATGGGCTACTACGCCTGACCGCTTCGCCTGAACAGGGATGAACCAGCAGCGTGGCTCGTGGACTGTCAACGAATCAAATCGGGACGCTGGAAGTGACCTCTCTGGTTAACTTGTAGTGGGCATTATCCAGCTTCGCGATAATGTCCAGACCGTAAGGGCACCGGGGAGAGCAGTCGCCGCAGGCCGTACATGCGTCGGCCTTTACATCGAGCCCAGAGTAGGATTGTCTGGCCAGATCCCGGTCGTCAAACCAGAAGCGTAGGCGATCGCGAAGGGCGAACTCCGGCGTGCTGCGGATCCGACGGTCCCGCATCTGTCTGTCGTACCAACCCTCGTACAGGAACACCTTCGGAATGTTGATTCCCTCCGGACAGGGCAGACACTCGTCGCATAAACGGCAGACGCTATGCTTGAGAACCGGGTTGTGGGTGAAGATCTCCTGCTTCTTCTTTTCGCTCATGGGCTTGAACTTTCGGACGATCTCCAGATCCGTCTCCAGCATCGCCATGGTGTTGAAGCCGCAGGCCAGTACATCGATCGGCAGGGAAAGGGTATACTGCAGGCTCTCCTTCGGATATTCCCAGAGCAGCCCGTCGGCGAATGCTTTCATCCCGATCAGAGCCACTCCTTTAGCATTAGCCAAAGGGATGAGGCGCTGCTCCTTGCCGGGGAAATTGAAGCGATCGTAGAAGTTGAATCCCGTCATCAGAGCATCCAGGTGGGGCTTTTCCTGCAAAGCCTTGATCAGAACGTCCGGTTGACCGTGCCCGGTGATCCCCAGGTAGCGGGCTTTGCCGCTTTTCTTGGCCTCGAGAAAAGCCTCCATCGCACCGCCTCTGGAGTAGATCTGCTCCAACTCCTCCTCCCTCAGTACATGGTGAAGCAGCAGAAGGTCGACGTGATCGGTCTGCAGGCGGCGCAGGCTCTCTTCGATGGTCTTGACTGCTCCCTTGCGGTCTCTGATATGGCACTTGGTGACCAGGAAGCACTCGTCGCGGCGCTCGGCCACGGCCAGGCCTATTTTACGCTCCGACTCACCCGCCCCGTACTCGGCGGCTGTTTCTATGTAGTTGCCTCCCTCGTCGAGGTAGCGGTTGATGAGGCCCGTCGCTTCTGCGTCGGACACCTCCAGCAGGTGGAAGCCGCCCAGGCCGAGGATCGAAACCTGTTCTCCGGTTTTGCCGAACTCCCGTTTTGGTACGGACATATATCCTCCCTGAATACGCACTCAATGCAAATGTTCGAAAAACATTGTGGCTGAGCTACTCTTTCACCGCTCCGCCGGCCA
>CAZBXU010000028.1:0-9003 GCA_964495755.1 uncultured Spirochaetaceae bacterium
TCACAAGGAGGAAAGAGATGAAGAAACATCTGAAAATCGGACTGGTCTTTCTGGCGGTTCTGTTCCTGATGGCGGGAATGATGGGCTGCAAAAAGGCTGAAGTGGCCGCGGCGCCCGAAGCTCCCAAAGAGGAGAAACTGGGCGACGGAATGACCATTTACTTCCAGTGCGGGGGTCCTCCCGGAGGCCCGGCCACCATCGCCCGTGCCAACGGAGCAAAGGATGCGGCTAAGGCATTCGGCGTCAAGCTGATCGAGCAGTATTCAGGGTGGCAGCCTGAGAAGATGATCGCCCAGTTCAAGGAAGCCCTGGCGGCCACTCCGGACGGCATCGAGATCATGGGCCATCCCGGCTCCGACGCCTTCGCGCCCCTGGTCAAGGAAGCCCGGGACAAGGGCATTATCGTAACCAGCGGCAATGCTCCCCTGACGGCCCTTTACGACACCTACGTGGCGGACGGGTTCGGTTACGCCGGGGTCGATCTGTACATGGGCGGATACATCACCGGCCAGAACATGGTCAAGCTCGGCCTGAAAGCGGGCGACAGGGCGCTGGTGTACGGCTTGATGGCGGAAGCCGAACGGGGCCTGAGCACCCGCGGGATGTTCGATGCTCTGAAGGAGGCGGGCCTGGAAGTCGATTATCTGGAGATCTCCCAGGAGGTCAACGCTGACTTCTCTCTGGCTGTCCCGATTCTTACCGCCTATCTGAGCAAGAACCCGGACGTCAAGGCGATCGGCACGCAACACGGAAACATCACCTCCATATTCGAGAAGATACTGACCGAAGCCGGCAAGAAGCCGGGCGAGGTGATCACCGGTGGTATCGACCTGACCCCGTCCACCATCGACGGGTTGAAGAGCGGCTACGTAGCCTGTACCCTGGACCAGCAGCTGTACCTGCAGGGCTTCCTGCCGGTGATGCAGATCGTACTGACCAAGAAGTATGGGTTTGCCGGACTGTACATCAACACCGGTGCCGGTGTTGTCACTCCGGACACCATCGAAGCTTTGGTGCCGCTGATCGAAGCCGGTATCCGCTAGGATTTTGGAGTATCACGATGTTGAAAAGGGGCCATCCCGATTTCGGGACAGCCCCTTTTTTCTTTGATTCACAAGGAATTTGAAATATGAACAACGAGAAAGCAACTTTTGCAGTTTTCTTTGGCAACCGTGGTTTTTTTCCGGCTTCCCTGCAGGCCGGAGCCCGTGACGACATGAGCCGGGTTTTAAAGCAGCTCGGGCATGATACCTTGCTGCTGGATGCGGAAGCGACGCGGTACGGTGCGGTGGAGACGCCTCAGGAGGGACAGTTGTTTGCCAATTTCCTACAGGAACATAGAGGGAAATATGACGGCGTTATTCTCTGCCTGCCCAATTTCGGAGATGAAACCGGGGCTGTGGCTGCTCTCAAGGATGCCGGAGTTCCCATATTGATCCAGGCCTATCCGGATGAGTTGGACAAAATGTCTCCTGAATTACGTCGGGATGCCTTTTGCGGCAAGTTCTCCATCATGGATGTGTTCTGCCAGTATGGACTCAACTTTACGGCTCTAAAGCCCCATACAGTGCACCCGGATCATCCGGTATTTGCAGCCCAGGTGGACTACTTTAATCGGATGTGCCGGGTGGTTTCGGGCCTGAAGAACCTGGTAGTGGGAGCCATCGGTGCCCGAACAACAGCCTTTAAAACCGTTCGTATCGATGAGTTGGCGCTTCAGCGGCACGGTATTACCGTGGAAACTTTCGATCTGTCTGATCTGTTTGACCGTATCAGGAGGTTGTCCGATAATGATGAGACCGTAAAAGCCAAAGCAGAGCGGCTGAAGGGCTATACCCGCTGGGACGGTGTACCGGAGGAATCATTTCAAACTCTTGTGAAGATGGGAGTGGCCATCGACCAGCTCGTTGAAGAGAACCATCTCGATGCAGTGGCTATCCGCTGTTGGATTGAGATGCAGGAACAGCTCGGTGTGTCGCCCTGCGTATGCTTGAGCGAGATGAACGACCGGGGTCTCCCGGCTGCCTGCGAACTGGATATCGGCAGCGCCGTTGCTATGACTGCACTGTCCAGGGCCTCAGGGGATGCAGCTGCCTGTCTGGATTGGAACAACAACTATGAGAATCAAGAAGACAAATGTATTCTTTTTCACTGCGGTCCGGTACCTCAGTGCATGATGTCAGAAAAGGGACAGGTGACGGATCACGAAATCCTGAAAAAGGCTGTTGGTCCCGGCCGAGCCTACGGGTGTAACGTGGGACGTATTGCCTCCACGCCTATGACTTTCGGCAGCCTGCTTACCCAGGACGGGCAGATGAAGTTTTATTTGGGGCAGGGGCAGTTCACGGAGGATCCCATCCCGAAAGAGTTTTTCGGCTGTGCCGGTGTAGCCCAGATTGACAGTCTTCAGGATGCTCTACAGACCATCGGTTATGAGGGATTCAGGCATCATGTCAGTGTTACTCCAGGACACGTGTTGGATCCGATGCGGGAAGCGTTTGAAAAGTACCTGGATTATCAGGTGATTTGTGTTTGACAGTTAGAGGATCTGTGTGAGGGGTATTGGTTTTGTCCGGATCTTATCGACTGTAGGGATAGTCAGCTATTGCTTGATGGCGGTATGAATAACTTCTGAGAAAACCTGCAGATCAAAGGGTTTTTTAATTACTTCAATCGCTCCTACGTCGAGGAAATAATATGTTGAAAACCTTCCTTACCGCCCATTTCCGACACCACGACATCCATGATCACCAGGTCTACATCTTTGCCATGCTTTTCGTAAAGGGATACGGCCTGTAAGCCGTTTTCGGCCACCTGATTGGTGTGCTCCTGGGTGTGGGCGCTGTGTACCTGCTTCTGATTTGAGGCTACAGGTTCCGCTTGCCCAATCCTCCCCGGACGGATATATTCGCCATAGGCCATGAGTCATCCGATGTTACAGAGTCTCTCCTCTGATTTCAGCAGGGTGATCCGGCAGCGTGGCCTGGACTACTATAACAGAGGCAAGGTGAGGCTGACCGAGGTCGATCCGGGAGATCCCGGCCGTGTGTTGGCTTTCGTCCAGGGTAACCGCCGCTACACCGTACAGCTCGGATTCGGAGGCATGGAGGTCACCTACTCCTGCTCCTGTCCCTACTTCTTCGACAGAGAAGAGCCCTGCAAACATCTGTGGGCCGTGCTCCTCAAACTGGGAAAAAGCGGTTTTTTTTCCAGGTGGGAAGCGGCGCGCCACCCAGAGATGGTGGAGGTGCCGCCCGCTGGTACCATGGATCTCCCGGCCACCGATCAGAGGCACGGACTCAGAGGCAACGGAATTCAATCCCACGCTCCCATCCCGGAGTGGAAGCTCGGACTCCACCGGATCCGGGAGTACCGGAAGGCGGAGTCACCGTCCCGCCGGGAATCCTGGCCCCCTGATCGGGAGATCCTCTACATCTTCGATGTTCCCCGGACCCTTTCCGGTGGCCGGGCGATCGTGCATCTGCAGTTCCGGATCAAGGGCAAGTCGGGGGAAGTGAAGCCTTTTTCCGGCAGCGGTGTGCGGCTGGACGATCTGTGGCAGCTCCCCGACCCGCGGGACCGGGAGATCCTGGGCGTGCTGAGGGGGGGATCCTACCAGAATGTATACGATGAAGACTCCTTCCGCTACCGCCTTCTCGGTCAGGAAACCCAGCTGCTCTGTCCCAGCTACCTGTTGGACGTGGATCTGGTCCGGCTGCTGCTGCCCAAGATGTCTGAAACCGGGAGGCTTTTCATCAAGACCCGCCCTCGTGCGGGTTTCGATCCTTCGCCGGTTGTCTGGGACGACGGGACACCCTGGGAGCTTCGGCTCAAACTTACAGAGAATCCAGCGGGTCGGGGAGTCCGGCTGGAAGGGGTCTTGAGAAGGGAAGGTGAGGGGACGCCCCTCTCGGAACCTGACCTCCTGTTGATGGGCGGTTTGATGTTCGCAGGAGGCCGTCTGGTCCGCTACACAACTGCCGGTTCCTTCGCCTGGATCAGTGTGCTTCGCAGCAGAAAACACCTGACCGTGGCCAGGGAGGAGCTTCCCCGGCTTATCGAGGAACTGCTGTCCTTTCCCGATCTCTGCCCTCTGGAGATCGACGACTCCCTGGAAATACGTATCATCGAGGACAAGCCTCGGCCCAGGATCACCGTGAGCAAGGCGGAGCGGGAACACCACTCTCACACCGGGGGCGGTCTGATCGGCGAGCTTTCTTTCGAATACCAGGATCAGGTAATGACCGGGCCGGCGGATAACTCGGGAACCTTCGTCGAGGAGGAAAATCTTGTGGTTCTGCGTAACCGGCAGGAAGAGCAAAAGGCGCTGGAGCAGCTGCAGGCGCTGGGATTCCGCCACGTATATGAGTACCGTAGCGGCTCCAAGGTGTTGAAGCTGGCCGTCCGCCGGCTTCCCGGTGTGGTGGATCAGCTGTTGAAGGACGGCTGGCAGGTGGAGGCGGAGGGGAAGCTGCTGCGCAGAGCCGCGGGCTTCAACTTTCAGGTTGTCTCAGGAATAGACTGGTTCGAGATTCGAGGAGCTGTCCGCTTCGGGGATACGGAGCTAAGCCTGCCGGAGCTTCTCAAAGCCCTTCGAAAGGGGGGCAACACAGTCCGCCTGGGAGACGGCAGCTTCGGGGTGCTTCCCGAAGACTGGCTGGAGCAGCAGGGATTTCTCCTCAAGCTCGGGGAAGTACAGGAGGATCACCTGCGCTTTCGCAGCTCTCAGGCTTTGATGATCGACCTGTTTCTGCAGGCCCAACCCCTGGCCAGCTGTGACCAGCTGTTTGAAAAATTGCGGAGCAAGCTCAAAAGTTACAGAGGCATCAAGCCCTTGGCCGCTCCGTCGGGCTTCGTCGGCTCGCTGCGGGGCTACCAGCGGGAGGGGCTGGGGTGGTTCGATTTTCTCGATGAGTTCGCCTTCGGAGGTTGTCTGGCCGACGATATGGGGCTGGGCAAAACCGTACAGGTTCTTGCTCTGCTTGAAAAGCGGCGAAACGGTTTGCCGAGCCGACCCGCCGGAAAGAAAAAGACAAAAGAACGGCGTGCTCCCTCCCTCGTGGTGGTACCCAAATCCCTGGTGTTCAACTGGAAGGAGGAGGCGACCCGTTTCACCCCCGAGCTGCAGGTTTTAGATCACACAGGACCCAAGCGCGGGAAAGACACGAAAAATTTCGCGCGATTCGATGTAGTCCTGACCACCTACGGTACAATGAGAAACGACATCGCCCTGCTCAAAGGTTATCTGTTTGACTACATCGTCCTCGACGAGGTCCAGATCATCAAGAACGCCCGCAGCGTGACCGCCAAAGCGGCCCGACTGCTGCAGGGCCGGCGGCGGCTGGCCCTGAGCGGCACGCCGATCGAAAATCACCTGGGGGAGCTATGGAGCCTGTTCGAGTTCCTCAATCCGGGCATGCTGGGAGGAGTATCGTTCTTCAAGAGGCACCTCAAGAGTCGAGAGAGCCTGGACGAGAACACCCGAACTCTGTTGGCCCGTTATCTGAGACCCTTCATCCTGCGTCGAACCAAGGAGCAGGTAGCCCCGGAGCTGCCGGACAAGGTCGAGCAGACCCTGTTCTGTCAACTGGAATCCGGGGATCGGCGCCGCTACGATGAGCTGAAACGCTACTATCAGAGCACCCTGCAGCAACGCATCGAATCCGACGGTCTGGGAAAAGCAAAGATACAGGTTCTGGAAGCCCTGCTGCGTCTGCGCCAGGCGGCCTGCCATCCCGGGCTCCTGGATAAAAGAAACTCGTCCCGCTCCAGTGCCAAGCTCGATCTGCTGCTCCAGCACTTGGAGGACCTCGTGGCCGAGGAGCGAAAAGCCCTGGTGTTTTCCCAGTTCACTAGCCTGCTTCAGATCCTCCGTTCCAGGCTGGACCAGCTGGGGTTTGTATACGAATACCTGGACGGTAAGACCCGGGACCGGGCCCGGCGGGTAAAGCGGTTTCAGCAGGATAAGGAGTGCCGGCTATTCCTGATCAGCTTGAAAGCGGGGGGCCTGGGGCTGAACCTGACCGCGGCGGAGTACGTGTTCCTGCTCGATCCCTGGTGGAACCCGGCCTCCGAAGCCCAGGCCATAGACAGGACCCACCGCATCGGCCAGGATAAAAAGGTTTTCGCCTATCGGCTGATCGCCAAGGACACCGTGGAGGAGAAGGTGCTGGAGCTGCAGAAGTCCAAGCGGGAGCTGGCCGAAGCGATCATCAGCCAGGACAACCGGCTGATCGGCGAGCTTTCCCGGGAGGACCTGGCCCTGCTGCTGTCCTGAAGGTCGGATTCCAATCCACCGCCAGGTTTTCTCCTCATCTCCTTCTGGATGATCGTGGGGCTTTCTGCTATAGTTACTCTATGCCGAACAGAGCGGATGATTGGTTTAGCCAGGCACAGAGAAACCTTGAGCAGGCTCAAGCGTCGAAACGGGATGGTCGCCACGAATGGGCTTGTTTCGCTGCCCAACAGGCAGCTGAACTGTCGGTTAAAGCTTTGCATTTTTTTTTCGGCCAGGAAGCCTGGGGGCATGTTGTCGCAAAGCTTCTTACCGAACTGCCAATTGAAATTCCTGAGGATTTGATAGAAAGAGCAAAGGTCATCGATAATTTCTATATTCCCACCAGATATCCTAATGGACATTCGGAGGGAGCCCCATATCATCACTATGGGTCTATCCAAAGTGGGGAGGCTATTCGTTATGCCGGTGAGATCATTGAATTCGTCCGTGATCAAATGGCCGGATAAGAAATGCGTTCAGCAAGCACTGCAGAAGTGGGCGCTTGAGATCAAACGTAAACATTCAAATGTTGTGAGGATCGGATACTTCGGTTCTTATGCCCGGGGAGACTGGGGAGTTGGAAGTGATCTAGATATCATTGTAATAGTAAAGAAATCCGAACTCCCCAGGGAACGCCGTGCAATACCCTTTGATAAGGAAAATCTACCCGTACCGGCTGACCTTCTTGTTTATACAATCGATGAGTGGAAAACCCTATCAGCATCTGGATCCAAGTTCACAAAGATGATTTCCCGTGAAGCGGTGTGGTTGTAGAAACTCTTTCTATTTTGTACTCGTCTTATCAATAACGCAATACCGTTCGGTTTCAGCCTGGTAGCTCTCGGCCTCCGAAGCCCCTTTCACGGTCTGTAGTAGATCGAGTAGCGGGCTCCCTTCGGGTTGATCTTGCGTACCCCGGACTGTACTTCCAGGGTCGACCCGTCGGCACCGATTCGATCGAGAGTTTTCCAGGACATCCCGTTGTTGAGGGTTACGATGCACTGTCCGCAGCTGCGGCCTTCCTCGTCGATCCAGCTTTTCAGGTACTTGACAGTTCCCTCATACACGGCACCGCTGCCGTCGACACGATCGAAGGCCAGGTAGATGTAGGTGCCGTCGGCGTTGAGGGAGTACACCACCCGGGCTGAGCGCCCCTCGTCGTTATATTCGGGGTTGACCCAGGCCCCGACGATATTGTGATCTCCGACATCCCCGGTTTCGGCGCTTTCCACCGACTCCTGGTCGGAATCGCCGGCCGATTCCGAGATCGCTTCTTCTGTCTCTGCCGCAACCGCGCCTTCCACCGCGGATTCGATCAGGGAATAGCAGGATGCCAGCACGGCCAGGAGACCGAGAACGGTTAGGCTCTTAACTATCAGGTGTTTCATTCTGGTTACCCTCCGGGTTCAAGTGATGCCGGGTGCCTTCGGGGGCTCTCTGCCTCATCATAACCGGCGCTCTCCACGTGTCAAGTAGATGCCGAAGTAGCTGACCAAACAGGGTTCCCGAAATGCACCATCGGTCGTTCGTAAAAAAGCGTATTCTTCACTACAATTCTCAGAGTGGACCGGTCGGAGATAGTCGAACCTGTCGATAATCGGAGAGAGTAAGTATAGGAATCCTAGTGGACCAAAATCTGGTTGTCATCTCCAAATCGGCAGGAATTCGGCAGAGTTTCTTAGAGAGCTACTCTCTGTTGGGATACGAGGTCTACGTATCAGAAGATGTCATTGAGCTGATCAGAGACCTCAACGTCCTCGATCCGAATTATGTCATTATAGACATCGACGAGCTGGCCAGGATGTGGAAGATCGTGGCTTCGGGCTTGCGGCTTGCTCAAAAGAAGATCACGATTATTCTCCTAGCGGGCACCATCACCCTAGAACAGGCAAACGAAGCCCTGGTTATGGGGGTTTCAGGGATCATTATCAAGCCCTTTCTCCCCGAATTTCATCTAAAACGTGTTTACGATATCATCCACAGGAAGTTGCGGGCCGAAGGAAAGCGGGTCTACCCAAGATTCTACGCCGGCGAGGTTTTCGATGGAGCTCTCACCATTCCCATTGAAGCCACGAACAAGATCCATACCTTCGAGTTGGTGAACGTATCCGAAATCGGAGCGGCGATTCGCTCGAAGGATCCCGGAATCGCTCCGGAACTTGAATCCAATGTAGTAGTAGACGAAGCAGTCCTGAGCCTCGACAACGAAGAGTTCCCGATTTCCGTTCAGGTGATTTTTCGTCAGCAGGGTTTAATCGGGGTAAGCTTTCAACGGATAAAAAAAGGGGAAGCCAACTTCAACCGATTCATCCAGAGACTGAGCCTGAAGGCGTTCGGCATCTCCGGCATCAAAGGCAGGTGGTGACAGCAGATCTACCAGGTTGAGTTGAAAATTTGGACTCGACGGATGCGAGTTTCAGAGATTCAGAGGGTAGGTTCCGAATTTCTTCACAGCATCAAGAAAGGCGTGCACGTTTTCCGACGGCGTGTCCGGTTGAATGTTGTGTGCGGGGTTTTAAGTGCTTGCGCCACAATTCCGGAGAGATCATCGTACCTTGCTGGGTCCCGAAATCATCCCCCGCCCAGATGACATCAAACCCCAGTTCAACTATTCGGTTACCGATGGCTCTACTATAACCCAGAATTTTATCCAGGAGTACCGGAACGTAGGGTTTTTCCATCAACAGATCTACAATGAACTTTTCCAGTCCCACCAGATTCCAGGA
>CAZBXU010000028.1:9013-25405 GCA_964495755.1 uncultured Spirochaetaceae bacterium
TCGTAGTTCCCAGCTCTCCGAAAATTGCATAATCCTGCCCATAACGAGAAATTTGGTTCTTCACGTAATGCCAAGTTTTTGGGAGCAATGGATCCGGTGTCGGGAATGTCTCTATTTCTTCGACGCTTCCGATAGGCAACGTGGCCTGGGTGTCGACGACGACGCCCCAAAATGCAATGTCCATTGCGAATTCTTCCCCAGGATTGGATCTTCGCCTCCAGAACCCTTTCGGTCAACGCATCGATGACTTCCGGTTCCAGGATAACCTGCTGAAGTAGTCCTCATAACCAAGCAGTTGTGTTCCTGGGTGCAGCAGCCCGAAACCGAATCCCTGGTTGAAAACGACGGTATAACCCCGATCTCTAATTCTTTTACATCTTCCGGTGACGCCGTCCAACTGACTCGGGTCATCAGGCTTCGGAACCTTATGTTGTTCGATGATCTTTTTGTCACGACCGGCCAGCGGATGATGAAACATGCCTAAATAGTTATTTTTTGATGCATTGGATTTGCTACAGTTAATCTTGTATCCTGAGTAAACCAACTATGGAAAAAGATCCTGAGCGACGATTTCAACTTCTCGTTGTCGATGACGAGGAGGGAATGCGTTCTTCCTTGAAGAAGCTCCTTGCAGAGAGAGGTTTCGCTGTTCGGGTTGCGGATTCGGCAGCGAACGCCTTTGCTATCCTGAACAGACAAAAAATCGACCTTGTCATCTGTGATATCGTTATGCCGGAGATCAGCGGTTTGCTGTTCCTTTCGAAGGTCGACCCGAAAATTCCCGTCGTGATGATTACCGCCTTCGCCTCGGTGGAGACGGCTCGACGGGCATTCAAGTCTGGGGCGGCTGACTACCTGGTGAAGCCCTTTGAGTTCGACGAGCTTTTGGTGGTGGTCAACCAGTGTCTTTCCCGCCGCGGCCGGGATACCGCTGGATTGAAGGATCAGTTCTTCCTGAGTTCACAAAATTCGGGCTTTCAACGTGTCATTGAATTGGCCGGTAAGTTCAGTGATACAGATCTCCCTGTCCTGATCTTGGGGGAAAGCGGTACCGGTAAAGAAGTGATCGCGGATTACATCTATGAACGGAGCAGCCGAAGGAGAGGACCCTATATCAAGATAAACTGCGCCGCTATCCCCGAGACGCTCCTAGAAAGCGAGTTGTTCGGCTATGAAAAGGGAGCGTTTACTGGCGCCGTAGAGACGAAAATCGGCAAGTTCGAGGAAGCCAATGGCGGTGTGATCCTCTTCGACGAGATCGGCGATATGAACTTGCTGCTTCAAGCAAAACTCTTGCGGGTACTACAAGATTTCGAGTTCTCCAGAATTGGCGGCAACCGAGTAATCAAAATCGATTGCCGGGTGATTGCCTCCAGTAACAAAGATATCCGAAGATTGATCGACGAGGGTAAATTCCGGGAGGATCTCTACCATCGCTTGAACGGGGTAACGTTGCAGGTTCCGCTGCTCCGCCACCGACCGGAGGATCTCGAAAACCTTGCTCGATTTTTTCTTGAGACCTTCAAACTAAAATACGACAAAACAGTACACGGATTTGATGAGCAGACTCTGCGAACTTTCAGGAGCTACTCCTGGCCGGGCAATGTACGGGAGCTAAAAAATTGTATCGAGAGGGCGTTGGTCGTGAGTGAGGGAGAGTCGATCACGCTGCGAGATCTTCCAGACAGTGTGCGAAAAAATGACGACTCTTCAGGGCAAAAGAGGTATCTCGATATCCACGATGAAGTCGGTGGCTTTCGTGAGGACTACACCCGCAAGTTGGTACTGCAGGTGCTGGAGCGGGTCGGCGGAAATAAATCAGAGGCGGCCAGGATTCTGAAAATCAGCCGCAAGACACTGTATAAGTGGATCCACGAGCATAACATCAAGCATGAGTACACATAGGCGAACGCCCAATATCCTCGAATTGCAGGATATCAGTGTCGAGTCTCCCACCGAAGTCGCCTTGCGAAATGTCAACTTGAAAATCAGAACCGGAGAAATTCATACCTTGGTTGGTGACGAGGACTCTGGAAAGACGACGCTTGTGAAACTCCTTTCTGGTACTCTTCTTCCATCGGACGGTCGAATCTTTTTCAATGGAAGACAGGTACGAATTTCAGGTCCTGACAGGGCGAAGGCCCTCGGTATCGAGACCATATACAAACAATTTCGATCATTTGCTGAAGAATCCCTGTATGAAAATTTGTTTGTAGGCAGGTGGCCGGGGCCGACGTTTTTTATCAGCAGAAGACAGATGAGGATCAAAGCCGTACAAGTACTGCATACCTTTTTTCCGGACCGTATATTTGATTTGAATGAATCCACGAAAAACATGGGTGAAAATGTACGCAATATCCTCGATCTGGCCGGCAGTTTTTGTTGGCCGGTGAAACTATTCGTAGTCGAAGAATTGTCCAAAAGGCTTGAGGGCTCTCAGATCGAGAAGGTCAAGTACCTGCTTACCCAGCATCGACAGAACGGAGCGTCGGTACTATTCGTATCGAACAGCATCCAAGAAATCCATAATTTCACCGACCGTATCTCTGTGATGAGCGGCGGACGGATCATCAAGACCCACAAAGCCACAGGTTTTGACAAACTGCAGCTCGTGCATTTGATTTATTCGTACTTGTATAATCCCAAAGAGCTGACCAGAGATAACTTCGAGCTCAGCTTCTTAATAAACTTCAACGAAAGCATCATCGACACGATCCCTATACCCATCTTGGTGACCGATACGAAAGGCAATGTCATTCTGGTAAACCGTCGTTTTACCGATGCTCTCGATGTCACACCGCGTCAGTGCGTAAACCGATTGTTCGATGAGCTCCTCGAGTTACCCGAGCCTCAGCTCAAATCCGTCAAAACGGCACTGGTCGGTCGCGAAACCAAAGCGTTCTATTCGATTGAGACATCCCTGTCCAGGAAGTCCGGACCCATGGTAATGAACCTGGTGCCTCTATATGACAAGGATAGGGCCTTCCTGGGGACGATATTCTTCTTTGACCTCATCTTTGACTATACGGGTTTGGAAGCGAAGCTCGAGGGTGTTCACAAGGCGGGGAGCTATGAGAAAAGTGTCGCGAGAGTAGCACATGAAATCCGCAACCCTTTAGCGATTATCACGAATTATATAAAAATTCTGAAAGATGCTACGAACGGACAACAGATCAGAGAGAATGCTGAGCGAATTGAGAAGGAATTGAAAAGGTTGAAGGACAATGTCAACGAGATATTGAGGGACGTGCAAACGGAAAGTGATGAAAATCTGCAGCTTTTGGATGTCCCGGTATTCATTGATGGGATCAGGGCTCTCGTCAGTCAGGCGCTTACGGACAGGAAAGTCGAATTGAATATTCTGTTGAAAAAGAAAATAATTCTGAATGTTGATTCCGAGCATTTCAAGCATATCATCCTGAATCTTATAATAAATTCCCTTGAAGCGATGCCATCCGGAGGAACGATACGAATTACAGACAAGAACGTTGAATCGAACGGCAGGCGTTACTACGGGATCGATGTGTCGGACAGCGGGAATGGGATTGAAGAAAAAGACCTGCCCTATGTCTTCGAGCCGTTCTTTACTACGAAAAAAACAAAGGAAATCCGAGGTCTTGGTCTTTCAATCTGTCGGGACCTGTTGGCCAGATACGACGGATCGATCGCCGCGGAGAGTGTGGTAGACCACGGTTCCACGTTTTATATCTGTTTTCCCTACACGCGGGTTGTGAACCCTCCTTGAGTCAACAGTCACTGTTTTTCTCCTTTTCCTCCACAAGTGTATCCTCCCGGTAACACTTGTTACCACTCCGTACAAAAACGGAGCCCCAGACAGTGCAAATTTCCGGGAGATCTCGAGAGTTTGTCCCTAAAATTCGGTATGGTTCTTGCACTACACCTATAAGGATCACTCGGTATGGAGAGGAGGTGGCGCGCCATGAGCATTTAAAGCTGATGATGGATTTTCGGCAAATTAAATTTATGGAGGAGAGAGAAGATGAGAAAATTGGGAGTAATGTTCGTGCTCTTCCTGATTGCCTGCTCGGTTTTCGCTGGTGGAAAAACGGAAGCAGCCACAGAAGAGAAAATCGTGTTCGGATATGTAGCCTACCAACTGATCGATGTTTGGAATGCTTATACGATGAAGGGCTTCAAGTACGCAGCGGCCAAAAAAGGTGTCGAAGTGATCGAAATTGATCCCGAGGGCAACCAGGAAAAATCCCTCGCCGCTGTCGAGGACCTTATTACCCGGGGAGTGGATGGGGTGGATTATTATCCGATTACCCCGGAACTCGCCCAGAGCGTCATCAAGATGCTGAACAAAGCGGAGATTCCGGTGGTCATTGAAAACATGCCCCCGGCAGCAGGCACGGGCCAACATGTGTCGGCCGTATACAACGGATATGACAACATGGGATATATGGTGGGTAAGTTCTTGTGTGAAGAGTATCCCGGGAAGAAGGTGTACTTCGTCGAAGGACAGCGTGGGATGGGTATTGTTGAGCTCTATATGGAGGGATTCTTCAAAGCCCTCGACGAGTTCGGGACCATCGAGTTGGTTGGAGCTCAACCGACCAACTGGACGCAAGACCAGGCGTTGAGTGTAGCCCAGAACGTGCTGCAGTCTGGAGTGAAGTTCGACATAATTGTTGCGAACAATGAAGATATGGCCAAAGGAGTTTTACGCGCCGTCAAGGAAGCTGGCAAGTTCGGTGAAATTCTCGTCATGGGTGGTGGCGGCGGTGGGCTCCCCGATGGTTTGGAGCTGGTGAAAAAAGGTGAGCTGATCGCCACGACAAACACGGCGCCGTCCCTCCAGGGTGCGCTGGCTTTCAAAGCACTGTGGCAGCATCTGCATGGAAAAACCCCAGATCGCACTATCCTTCTGCCCATCACGGTGATCACCAAGGACAATCTCGACAAATCTGTTCCCTGGGAACCGAATGACCTGCTGATCGAATTCATCGGCGGACTCGACTAATCTCTGCAGGGATCACCTGCCTTTAAATCATTCCGGAAGGGGATCTCAGGTTTATCAGATCCCCTTCCGTTGTTAGAATCATCACGAGGATTCGATGGGTATAGGAGCTGTTGGCTCAACAAAGCACAAGGTTGTTGATATCAGGCATATCGTGAAGAGATTTCCGGGGATCCTTGCACTGTCGGATGTAAGCTTCGATTTGTACCCCGGTGAGCTGCACTGCATTGTGGGGGAGAACGGAGCGGGCAAATCCACCTTGATCAAGATTCTTTCCGGTGCACTGGTTCCGGATGATGGGGAACTGATTATCGGCGGCCAAAGGTACGGATATTTGACACCCTATTCCGCCCAGAGTCTCGGGATCAACGCCATCTACCAGGAAAATATTCTCGCCCCCGATCTTACGGTGGCGGAGAATATGTTTCTCGGGCGGGAAAAATGCTCTCGCTTCGGTTTTTTCAGCTATAGGGAATCATTGCGCTGTGCAAAGGAGATTTTGGCTTCTTATGATGTAACCCTTGAGGTTGATCAGCTCGTGGCGGAGTTACAGCCCGCAGAAAGACAGTTGCTCAAGATTATTAAGGCGATCGAATCCAAGCCAAAGATTCTCATTATGGATGAACCGACTACGACATTCGACATTGAGAGGATCGAAAAACTGCTCAAGATCATAGAGAACGTGAAGAAAACGGGTATGGGGATTGTGTATATTTCCCACCACCTGGAAGAGATCGTTAGAATTGCAGATCGAGTCACAGTATTAAAGGATGGTCGAATCGTTGCCTGCCACGACTCTGTCGAAGAAGAGGTCACCATGGATCTTCTATCCAACGAAATGGTCGGCCGTCCGATCGACAAGTTTTACTTCATCGGGAAACGTCCTATCGGGAAGGTCATTCTGGAGATTTCGAAGCTCCACGTCGTGGGATCTTCCACCACTGTCGATCTGGATTTGCGGGAAGGTGAAATTTTAGGCGTTGCCGGTATGGTTGGTTCGGGCCGGTCGGAGATTATTCGAGCTATTTTTGGAGCGGACCGGCGGGTAGCGGGAAGAGTTGTTATTCGGGGAAGACAGATCCCCGCCAATAAACCGGGTGCCTCGATAAAATTCGGATTGGGGCTGCTGACAGAGGACAGAAAGACCTCGGGCCTTTTCTTGAACAGGACCGTACGGGAGAATATATCCATCGTCGGTTTGAAGCGGTTCGCCCGGCCTCTCTTGAGTTCCAGGCAGGAAAAACGCTTGGTAGGATCATTCATACAGAGGCTGGACATCAAGACCCCATCCTTTGACCAGGAAGTTGGATATCTCAGCGGCGGCAATCAACAGAAAGTGGTCCTCGCTAAATGGCTCTTCAGGGATGTGGATATCCTGCTTTTTGACGAACCGACTGTCGGTATTGATGTCAACACCAAGACAGAGATCTACAAGCTGATGTCTGAGTTCGTTTCTAAGAGAAAAGCAATCATCATAGTATCATCGGAAATGCCCGAGCTGGTATCCCTTTGTGATCGTGTGGTTGTTATCAAGAAAGGTGGTATCTCCGCCGTGCTGGCGGGAGCACAGATCACCGAGCAGAACATTCTGTTTAATTCGGTAGGAGGTCGGAGATGAGATCGTCCAGTAGAGCAAACGGAGAAGTTGATCGATCTACCGGGACAGCGCTGCGTCTGCTTAAAGCCAAGCGATTGTTTAAGAGCCAGCCCTTTATCATTCTTCTGGTCATTATCTTTCTCTCTATTGTAATTCCCTTTTTTAATCCTGTTTTTCTGACCTTTCGGAATTTCCAGATGGTCCTACAGCAGAGCTCTGTTACAGGCATCGCTTCGTTGTGTATGGTGCTGCTGATGATATCCGGAGGTCTGGATTTTTCGATCGGCTCGATCATCAGCCTGACCTGTGTGATAGTGGCCAAACTGGTCGAGCGGGAGATGTCGGCGGCAGCGGCAGTTCTGATTGGACTGACCGTAGCGACCGCCTGCGGGGCTGTCAACGGACTGATTATCGCCAAGTCAAAATGTCCGCCGATTATCATCACTCTGGGGATGCTGTATGTGTACTACGGAATCGCCCTGAACATCGCACAGGGAAGATTCCTTAACCTATTTGGAAAGTTTGAAGTGCTAGGCAGCTCTGCTGTTTTGTTCATCCCTTTTCCGATTGTTGTCTGGATCGTGATGGTACTCCTAATGATCGTAGTACTCAGATACACGAAGTTTGGGCGCCGGCTGTTTGCCATGGGCAGTAACGAAGAAGCCGCCTTTTTGGCAGGGATCACCATCGACCTAAACAAGATCATCGCCTATACGCTGAACGGTTTGATCGCCGGGATTGCTGCGGTGGTCCTGATTTCCCGGCTCGGTTCGGTTATAGCGAATGTCGGCGCTGATTATGCTCTGCGGGCTTTATCTGCAGCGGTGATCGGCGGTGTTTCGTTTGAAGGAGGGAGAGGTACGGTCATCGGAGCCGTCCTGGGAGTTGTTTTACTCGGTATCGTCTACAACGCCATGAATATCCTGGGAATTACAGCCTATTTTCAGAATATTGTTCTGGGAATCATCGTGGTTTCGGCGGTGGTATTCAGCAATCTGGGCAAGGTGAAACGTTGAAAGAGGAGCTCTGTGTATGTCTGAAAAGCTTACGGTAATGGCTGTAGGGCCACATCCAGATGACCTCGAGGTGTTGTGTGGAGGAACCCTCGCCCTGTACTCGAAACTAGGGCACAAGGTATTCATGTACTATGCTACAGACGGTACTAAGGGGGGGCTCAGCAAACCGGAGGAGGTCATCAAGGTCGAGAGAGCCGAGGAAGCGAGAAAATCAGCGGATATTATAAATGCCGTTTCTTTTGGAGGTGACTTCAAAGATGGAGAGGTTGTTGCCGACCTTGAGAGCCGGTTGATCGTGATCGATGCCATTCGGCGTTGCCGACCGGATGTCATGATAGCACCCCATCCGAACGATTATCACACCGATCACGTAAATGTGAGTAAGCTGGTCTTCGAAGCAATCTACCATGCGGCCATCCCGCACACCGTGACCAAGCATCCGGTCTTAAAGGTCCTTCCGATCCTTTACTACATGGATACAGCTACGGGAATTGGATTCGTACCCGAGCAATACGTGGACATCACAGAGGTGATCGAGGTAAAGAAGGACATGATGCGGGCTCATGCCAGCCAGCTGGAGTTCGTCAAAAAACATCATGGAGTCGATTTCATAGACCTGATCGAGGTGAGCGGGAGGTTCCGAGGCTATCAGTGCGGAGCCCGCTACGCTGAAGGATTTGTCCTCAGCCAGGGATGGAACCGGGTGCCTACAAAAAGGTTGTTGCCTTAGTCTCCACACCCGGAACCGGGAGGCCCAGCTTGGGTTATCCATACCGGATACCGAAATACGATCTGCTCACACCAACCGAGGTTGAACGCATCCAGGGTGCATCTTTATTAATATTGAGCGAGACGGGAGTCAAGGTCCCGAGTTCCAGGATGATCGAGCTGGCAGCAGCACACGGCGCTGAGGTGAATCGGGGTAAACAGATCATCCGCTTTACCGCCGATATCGTCCTTGAGGCAGTGAGTTCGGCCGGAAAACAGCATGTACTGTATGGTAGGAACCGGAGTAAGACAGCGGAGTTTGGTTGCGGGATGTTCAATTTCAACGGCTCCTCCGGTCAGTTTCAGATCTGCGATGCTCCCGGCACGAACAGACGTAAGCCGACCCTGGAAGATCGCTCACATCATGGACATGAAGACGGGAATGATCTCCTTCGGTTCTCCCGAGCAAGCCTTGATGGCAGCCGCCTTGACCCAGTGCGGCAAATCCTACGGCTTTCCGGTATACAGCAACACGGGATTGAGCGATTCGAAAGCCCTGGATGCCCAATACGGAATCGAAAGCGGGGCCACTCTGGCTTTGGGAGCGCTGGTCCGGTCGGATATCTTCGGGCACCTGGGTATCTGTGGCGCAGACAACGTCGTCGAACGAGCCGTGCGCAAGAAGAAAGAACTCTTGTCCAAGGAACGGGAGACTTTGATAGACATAAAACTCGAATAGGAGCTCGACAGACTTCTGGAGAGCTATGGTATAGATTTTCACAATGAATCACAGAAGAGGTGAACAATGAAGAAGATGAAGGTTGCGGTTCTGGAGAAGCCCAAACATATGGTGATTGAGGAGCGTCCAATCCCTGAGCCCGAGCCGGGCTGGGTCCGATTGAGAAACAAGGCTTGTGGAGTCTGTGGAAGCGACATGCATATCTACACGGGAAACCATCCCTGGCTGCAGCCCGGACATCCTATGGAGCGCTTCGTATTAGGCAATGTCTACGGACACGAAATCGCCGGAGTGGTGGATGCCCTTGGTGAAGGAGTGCAGGGAATTGAGGTCGGCAATCGGGCGGCGGTCAACGCCATCGTCCCCTGCTACCGCTGCGCGTTCTGCAAGGTGGGCTTGTATCAGCTCTGCAGGAACCTTGAACACTACGGTTTCCATCATCCGGGGGGATTTGCCGAATATACTCTGGTGCCGGAAGCCAATGTGCTCAAGCTTCCGGATGAGCTGTCCTTCGAAGAGGCGGCCATTCTTGATGTGCTGGTCGTCGGCATCCATGCGGTCCATATCGCCGGAGTTTGTATGGCCGATCGAGTGGCGATTCTCGGTGCCGGTCCCATCGGCCTGGCTATGGCAGCGGCTACCAAAAGAGCGGGAGCCCGGGTGATCTTCATCACCGCCAAACACCCTATTCAGAAAGAGCTCGCTCGCAGTATCGGTATAGATTTTGTTCTCGAAACATCGACTGAAGGGGCGGCGGAGGTTGTAGCGAAGCACACCGGCGATTTGGGTGTAGATTGCGTGTTGGAGAGTGTAGGTTATAAATCGAACACGATGGAGCTGGCCCTACAGCTGGTGCGACGAGGGGGACGAATCGTTTTCACAGGTGTATTCGAAGAAGACATAAGCCTGAATCTGGGCACGGTTCTGACAAAAGAGGCGACGATTAAAGCATCCCATGCATTCGGTATGTGGAACCTGGTGCATGAACTGGATCTGGCTGTGGAGATGATGGTGAAAGGGCAATTCCCGGCCAAGCAGTTGATAACCAACACCTTTCCGCTGGACAAGATAAATGAAGCTTTCAATCAGAAGATCAAGGAGAACACCAAGACCGTCAAAGTGGAGATCGTGTTTTGATTCCCCTGATCGATGGCTTCGTGCACCTCGACGGGATCGATGATCCGGTGGAGAAGCTCCAGGATCGGCTGGCCGAAGCCGGTGTGACCCGGTGGGCGTTTTTGGGCAGCAACTTCTGTGCACGGTTGGGCCTCCGATCCCAAAACCCGTTGGGCTTCCTATTGAAGCGGAATTTTCCCAATACCGTGTATTGTTATGCTTGCTCCGATTACTACGTTCGTGAAGGTCTGCTACTTCTGCCTCGCGGTCGCAAGGGAGTTGACCCGCCGATAGAAGAGTTAGTTGAGCTCTATGATGAAATCGGTATCGACGGCTGGAAATCGGTGATTGGAAAGCCGGAGCGATACTCGATGCCACTCAACGCTCCGCAGCTGGATGGATTTTACGCAAAGCTTCAGGCGCTCGGTCTTCCGCTTTTTTTTCATGTCGGCGATCCGCCGGAGTTCTGGGATGAAGCGTTGATCCCTGAGTGGGCGCTGAAGGAATGGGTCTACAATGAGACCCATCCTACGCTGGAACGTCTACGGCAGGAAGCCGTGGATGTCCTGCTCAAGTTCCCATCGCTGAAAATAGTCTTTGCACACTTTTTTTTCCTGGGCTACGAATTGGACCGGGCGGAAAAGCTTTTTCGAAAACACGGGAATATGTACCTGGATCTTACTCCGGGAATCGAGATGTACTTCGGCTTCACCGCTGCAGGCGAGGCGGGGAAGGACTTCTTTCTCGAGTACGCCGACCGGATCCTGGTCGGATCCTACGGCAGCGTGCACAGGGATCCTTTTCCGATTCTTTCCATGGTCCGCCGATTTATGGAAACCGATGATGTGTTCGATCCGCCCCACGACATTCCCTACCTGTGGCCGGATTCTCGGGCTCCGATGAAAGGGATCGAGCTACCGCATGATGTGCTGGTAAAGATATATTCAAAGAACTTTGAGCGGATCGTGGCTGAAAAGCCAAGGTCGCTGAATCAAGCTGCCGCCCGAGCCGAGATGGTTCGTCTTTCCAAAATAGACAACGCCGACCCATTGCCGGGTCAGGTCCTCGAAAGATGGCGCTGAACATATAGGCACGTCCCGGACGTCCACTTCAACGCTGTTTATTAGCGTACCTCGCGTGCAGCAGTACCAGGATAAAACTGCCTCCCTTGATCGTCTCCAGGATGAAGCAGGTGATTTTCAGACCCAGACTCGGCAGAAGAAGCACACTCTCGATCAGGCTGCCGAGAAGATCGCCGCCGTAGAGCAGGCCCGCGGTGTGAGCCAGGTTGGTCTTGCCCATTTCCTGGTTCGAGCCCGCGGTTGAGGATCGGCGGAGGTGCAACCTAGTGGCCAGGGGAAATTGAACACCCGTCAGCATTCCTGAAACAAACGACATTTTCAGGAAGAGTACGTAGAGGAGCACATACACGGAGGGTTTGTCCAGGGATCGGGAGGGGATCAGGAAGACAAAGGGCAGTAGAAGGGAAAAGCAAACCAGACACAGTTCGGTCAGCAGGAAAACAGATGCGGTGTTGGTCATCTGATCAGTCGACGGGTGACGGCTAAGCTGCCTAGCCGCTCTCCGGCCAGGAAGACCATACCGCAGAACTCGGTGGTAGCAATAGCATAGGGGGCCGGTGAACAGATTCGAGGGGATTCTCCGTTTCTAGAGGCGTCGGACCAGGCCCGCGGCACTTACACTCATCAGGGATTTCGAGGCGGAGGCCAAGTATAGATTCACATCCCCGGGGATGATCCGAACATGGGGAAATACGCTTTTCAGTGTATCGTAGAGCTCCTGCCGGGTCAGCCCGGAGCCATACTCCCCGATTAGTCTCGTTAGTAGGGGATCCGGCTCGACATAATCGATCTGCTTCACTGGATGCTTCAACACTTCCCGGATCCTACCGCCGGCTCCGCTGCTTTATTATCCCGTCGAGGTCGTGTTTCCTGGAAGCGTTCGAGATCGGCCAAGAGCATGAACACTTCTAGTCGCGATTTCCATTACTGAAAAACTTGAGTGAAATAGGGTTGACAAATCAATGCGAACGTATTACATAATGACATAGTTTTGTAATACTCGGAGGTGGTTGATATGGCAATTGTTAAAGCCACAGTGAAGGGGCAAATCGTCATTCCTGCTGATATCAGAAAAAAATTTAGGATTGTCAGAGGAACACGTCTTAATGTTTATGAGCAAGGAAAGAAAATCATCGCAGAACCTCTTCAAAATAACCCTGTCGAAGAGGGAAGAGGCATGCTAAAGACAGGTGGACGTATTCTGAAAGCCCTAAGAGCAGACAGAAAAAGAGAAGCAAAGCGGTGAAAAAGTATGTCATGGATAGTTACGCCATGATTGCTTTTTTTGAGGACGAATCAGGCGCAGATAGAGTAAGTAAGATTTTAAATGAAATAGTAGAGCGAAAAGCTAAGGGATTCATGTCTGTAATGAATTGGGGGGAAATCTTCTACAATACCATGAGGGAGCAGGGTATTGAGGTGGCAGAAACTATAATAACCCAGTTTAACAAATATCAGATTCAACTCATTGATGTGGATAAGAAACTTACTTATCAAGCCGCGAAGTTGAAGGCTAAATACGCCGTAGCATATGCTGACTGTTTCGCAGCTGCTCTTTCATTAAGGATGAAGGCCTTGCTTGTTACAGGTGATCCGGAATTTCGTAAGCTTGAGCATGAAATTAAGATTGAGTGGATTACTGACGAGTGGAAACAAAGTGGGAAATCGCCTAAAGGAACCTGCACATGACCGTTCAGCCGCTACGCTCCTTCGCGGCCGGTGACCCTGGTCGTTGAGCCTGCAGGAAAAGTTCCCCCTTACCCATTTCCAAGGACACATCCTTTACAGCCATCACTGGACATACTGCTTGAAAAAAACAAAAAATCTGGAGACAATGAAGGCCCCGGGAGCAGCTCCGCTAAAAAACCGGTAAAGAAGAGTCTCCTGGCGAAAGCGAAAGCACTTCGGGAGGCGAAATGTCAGGGCGATATAAGACAACCGATCTGGCTATAATCCACTGAAAGGGGTGTATTTGAAAGCAGCAGTTTATTACGGTCCGGGTGAGATAAGGGTGGAAGACCGCCCCGAACCTGTACCCACGGATGACAATCTAATCGTAGAGGTTCGTTTGTGCGCCATCTGCGGAACCGATCTAAAACTGGCAACGATCGGGAACCCGCGCTGTATCCCGCCGAGAATAATCGGCCATGAAATGGTCGGACACATTATCCACGCCGGGTCGTCCGTGAAGAGCTTTTCACCGGGAGAGAGGGTTACCCTGGCAACCACGATAGCTTGCGGAAACTGCGCCTACTGCAGGCTCGGGTTGGGCAATGTCTGTCCCAATGCCAGACCGATCAGCTACAACATCGACGGCGCTTTTGCCGAACGCATGGCCGTTCCTCCTGAAGCTCTGACTTTGGGGAATGTTATCAAAGTACCTGACCAGGTATCAGATGAAGAGGCGGCTTTGAGCGAACCCTTGAGCTGCGCGATCAATGCCCAGGAGCTTGCCGGAGTCAAAAAGAACGACACGGTGCTCGTTATCGGAGGCGGACCATTAGGCGCTCTTCATGCCGAGCTCGCCAAGGCGAACGGAGCAAGAAACAGTTTGATTATTCAGCGGTCGGAACCGAGATTGTCCCTGCTCCGTGCAATAGAGGATATTACCATAATCGATGGTGTGCACGATAATCCCTTGTCCATTGTAGAAAAACTCACTGATCATATCGGGGCAGACGTTGTAATCGTATGCGCTCCGACACGCCAGGCTCATGAAGATTCCCTGAAGTACGTGCGCAAGGGCGGCACTGTCAGCTTGTTTGCCAGTCTTGCCAAGGGATCTTCAGAAATGACGATCGACAGCAGGGTATTACATTACGGTGAGATTAGACTCGTCGGTTCTTCCGATTCAAGACCGGAGCATGTATCCAGGGCCGTCAAGCTGATGTCGGAAAAAAAGATCGCGCTTGAACCGATCGTTACCCACAGAATACCGCTGGAAAACATCCTGGAAGGGCTCGAGTTGATGAAGAACAAGCAGACCCTCAAAGTTGTGGTCAGTCCTCAAGGGAAGGGTGGTGGCTATGGGCACTAGATTATTTAACAAAATCGCTGTCGTCACCGGGGGAGGCGGAGGTATCGGCGCTGAAATCTGTTCCTCTTTCGCCAAGGAAGGTGCTTCGGTTGCCGTGACCGATATCGATATTGATGCGGCTCAAAAAGTTGCTGCTGAAATCAACAGTTCAGGGAGCCGGGCAATTGCTCTCTCCTTCGATGTAACCGACCTTGGGGCAACAGAAAAAGCGGCTGACCGGACTGAAATTGAACTGGGCCCCATAGATATCTGGGTCAACAATGCCGGAGTTTCTTATATCGTGCCCTTCCTCGATTGTACTGAAGAATTGTGGGACAATACGCTGCGGGTCAATTTAACGGGCACATTCATCGGCTGCCGGGAAGCGATCGGGCGCATGTGCCGGCGAAAGCAGGGCGTGATCCTCAACATGTCTTCTCAGTCAGGAAAAAAGGGCAGCTCCCATTACGCGGCTTACTGCGCCAGCAAGTTCGGGATTATCGGCCTTACTCAATCGCTGGCCGTTGAGTTTGCCTTGTCCGGAATCCGGGTAAATGCCTTGTGCCCGGGCGTTGTTATGACAACCCTCTGGAAGGATATGAAAGAAGATTACGCCTCGAAAAAGGGAATAAAAACCGAAGAGGTGATTCCGTATCTTGAAAAGAGAATACCGATGAGAAGATTGTGTACACCCGGGGACATTGCCGGAGTGGCTGTTTTTCTGGCAAGTGATGAATCAGCCTACATCACCGGCGAGGCAGTAAATATTTCAGGCGGGCAGGTGATGTCATGAGCAGGATTTATATCGATAAAAACGGACATTCGCTTAGCAGGGAGGCGGTGCGGACGATTCCCTCGGAAAAGCTGCGGGATTACACGGCAATTCCAATTGAGATAATGCCGACTCATGCTGCCCTCTACGACGCCATTGCCGAGATCATGATCGAGACCATCACCTCACAAAAGGGGAAAAAGACAACCATGATCCTGCCGGTCGGACCAACGGCACAGTATCCCTTGTTCGCGAAAAAGGTCAAAGAAAGACATATCGATTGCCGCAATCTGTTTACTTTCAACATGGATGAGTTTCTCGATCGAACGGGCCGGACGATTCCCGAAAATCATCCACTGAGTTTCAAAGCAGAGATGATGGAAAAGTTTTTCAATCTGATACCGCCAGAACTGAAAATGCCGCTTGAGCAGATGTTTTTTCCAAGGCACGACAATATGGACTTAATCGATCAAATGTTTGACAAACATGCACCGGATGGTGTAGACCTCTGCTTGGCGGGGGTCGGTCCTGAAGGGCATTTCGCCTTTAACGAAAACCCGAACAGCGGCCACATCGATATTTCGGAAGAGGAGTTCCTGGCAGACCGGACCCATCTTGTTTTGGTGAGAAGCTCTACCGTCGATATGGACGCGCTGGTGGCCGGGTGTGGCGATCGGTCCATTATTCCTCCCTTTGCCGTTACCATCGGTCCCCGCGACGTGTTATTGGCCAAACGAATGGAGGTGATTCTGTTTGCGGGAAAATTTCAACGCACCGCCCTCAGGGAAACCCTGTTTCGAGAGCCGACCATGGCCTTTCCCGGAAGTTATCTCAAGCTGAGAAGAAAAAAAGATGGCAGCCTTAGCCGTCAGAATATTACCGTCTGGGCGACTCAAGAGGAATCAGGGCCCGTTACATCAAGCACAATGTAATTTCCGAACGCACATTGGAGCACCCCGTAGGACACGGCAGCCCTCCATGGCGGTTGGGTACCATCGTGGGGCTTCTTGCTTCTGGTCATACCCGGGATGACATCCTCGATCTGTATCCCTACCTTGAGCCTGAGGATATCAAAGCTGCTTTGGCCTACGCCGCATGGCGGTCCGAGGAAGTGGAAGTACCTCTGCCCAGTTCATGAGAATCCTTACGGTTGTTGGCAACGGTTTATTTTTGACCCACCCAAGGGAAATATCTATGGGATAGCAAGATCTGGCCACCCCGCTTCATCTGACTCGCTTCTATCCGCTGTACAAGCTCAAGAGCCTGCCTCCCACCCCGGTCTCCACTCTCGAGCAGGCCCGGTCCGTAGCCCTGGAAGAGAACCTGCCGGTACTGCCGCGCGTCGATCCCGGGAATTTGGGCGTC
>CAZBXU010000029.1:0-25384 GCA_964495755.1 uncultured Spirochaetaceae bacterium
TACTTCCTTTTCCAAATCATTGGGATTAGCAGGAGAGCGGATCGGATTTTTCGCCGTACATCCGGATCTGGGGGAGGATACAGAGGAATGGCAGATTTTGCTCAGCGCTTTGGCTATTCACCTAAGAATAAAAGTGGTTAACGCTCCGGCGTTGCAGCAACGGATACTACAGAGGATTGGCATGACGGTGAAGGTAGATACCGGGGAATACGAGCAGCGGGCAAATCGACTGGCCGATGCCCTGGAGAAGTTGGCATTCCAACTCGAACGGCCCAAGGGCGGCTTCTATATTTTCTCCCAATTGCCCTCTTTCTTTCAAGACGAGGAGGAGTTCAGGAAAGTTGCCCATGCGGGCGATGAACCACTGCTCTATGTTCCCGGCTTCGCCTTTGGGGGTGAAAGATATCGGCGGCATATTCGTCTTAGTGTCTGTGCTAGCAGAGAGGATATTGAGAGAGCCTGTTATCGGTTAAAAGAAATATGTCAACATGGTAACTAATAAATGTAGTTTTCCGGCGTTGATGTTCCCTCAGTCAAAGATCCGCATTGATTAAACCCTTAACAGCTTTCTGAACTGAACGTACATAGAGTGTCGGCAGGATTGCTGCGAAAACCCTCCTCTATCTTGTCCTCGCTGTTTTCGGTGTGCTGATGGTGATGCCCTTCTACTGGATGATCGTCACCTCTTTCCAGATCCCCGAAAACCTCATAGCCTTCCCTCCGAAGTGGTGGCCCCAACCCCCCACGCTGGAGCACTTTCAAGCGGCGACTGACCAAGCGCCGTTTCTATTGTACTACCGCAACAGTCTGATCGTGGCGGCAATTTCGGTAACCTGTTCGATCGTGTTCGGGCTGTTTGCCGGATACGCCTTTGCCGTATATCGATTTCCCCTGCAGAACTTCCTGTTCATCCTGATTTTGAGTACACTGATGGTCCCCATCCAGGTCACCTCGGTATCTCTGTACATTCTCATGGCCCGGTTTCACTGGATCGATACTTTTCCGGGGATCTTGGCGCCCAATTTCGCCAGTGCCTTCGGTGTCTTTTTCATGCGCCAGACGATCAAAGGGATGCCCGTCGATCTGATCGATGCGGCCCGCATCGACGGTGCTGGGGAGATTCGTATCGTCGCAACTATCATCGCTCCACTGGTCAAGAGCGTAATGGCGACGGTTGCACTGATTCTGTTTATCGATTCCTGGAATGATTTTCTCTGGCCGGTCATCGTGATCAATTCGGAAAGACTGCGCACTCTTCCCGTCGGAATTGCTTTCTTCAAGGATCCCTACAGGATCAGCTTCGGGCCGCTGATGGCCGCCGCCTCGATCGCGACGGTTCCCACGATCGTTGTTTATCTGTTCGTGCAAAAATTCATCATTAAAGGCATCGCCACAACCGGATTGAAGTTCTAGCCTCATCGAGGGCGGGACAATCCCGAGACGTAAGAAGAGAGGAGCAGTTTATGGAAAAGCTCGCCTTGTTCGGCGGTCCAAAAACCAAAACAACACCCTTTGGAGACGGTAAGAGATTCGGTGAGGAGGAAAAGAGGGAAGTCCTCGAGGTGCTGGACAGCGACATCCTCTTCTACGTCTTAGGAACCAAGGTGCGGGAAATGGAAGCCAAGATGCGGGCCATGTATGGGATGAAACACTGCAACGGCTGTTCCTCTGGAACAGCAGCGGTCCACATCGCCCTGGGATCCCTGCAGATAGCTCCGGGAAAAGAGGTGATCACTTCGGCCATTACCGACATGGGAACTCTCACGGGGATCCTCTACCAATGTCTCATCCCCCGCTTCGCTGACATAGATCCGGAAACCTACAACCTGGATCCTGCCGAAGTCGAGAAGTTGATCACCAAGAAAACCGGCGCCATCGTGGTGGTCCATCATGCCGGTCTGCCCGCGGAAATCGACGAGTTGAAATCGATCGCTCAGAAACACGGTCTTCCCCTCGTAGAGGACTGCGCCCAGGTCTGGAACACCCATTACCGGGGACAGCTCTGCGGTACCTTTGGAGACATCTCTACTTTCAGCCTCAATCACTTCAAGCTGATCACTTCCGGCTCCGGAGGTATGGTGATGACAAATAGGGACGATCTGGAAGAACTGGTGAAGCTGTTTATCGACAAGTGCTACTTTCGGGACGGGCGCAAGCGCAATCCCTACTTCCTGGCGCCGAACTATCAGATGACCGAGCTTCAGGGAGCCGTGGCCAAGGGGCAGCTCAACAAGATCGCCGGGATCGTGGAGCGGAGAAATCGCCTGGGAATGAATCTGATTCGGGGTCTGAAGTCCATAGAAGGGGTGATTCCCCAGAAAGTACCCGAGGGTTGCGAGCACTCTTTCTTTCTGCTCGTTGTCCGGCTCGATCCTCAGGTGATCCAGGCCACGGTTGCCCAGTTCTGCGAAGCCCTCGAAGCCGAAGGCATACCCGCCGAACCGAACAAGATAACCGGCGGTATGGCGACCTATCTGTACGATATTTTCCAGAACCGAAGCGCGTTTCCGGAAAGTGAGTTTCCCTTTGTCTCGAAAGATTTCGGTTCTGACATCTCCTACCCAAGGGGATTGTGCCCACGCGCGGAGCTGGCCTTTGAGCAGACCTTCAATCTTAACATCAACGAGTTTTATACGAGTGACGATATCGATGAGATGATTCGGGCGATGGAGAAGGTCGCCGGCTATTACCGGCTGAAAAATGTTTGAAATTTTCGCTCGGGAAAGAGGGTAAAGTTATGAAAATGGCGATCGGAAGCGACAGTGTGCGCGCAATCACCGAAGCAATCAGTGAATACCTTGAAGCAAAGGGAGTTGAGCTGGTCCGCTGCGGCGCTCTGGCCGGCGACAAGGCAGACTATGTGGATGCCGCCCGGGCGGTTGCGGAGAAAGTAGCCTCCGGGCAGTGCGATCAGGGGCTGTGTTTCTGCAACACCGGTACGGGTGTGACGATCATCGCCAACAAGGTTCCGGGAAGCCGAGCCGCTCTCTGTGTCGATGTATATTCCGCGCAGATCGCCAAGCTGGCCAACAATGCGAATGTTCTGGTGCTTTCTATGCGCTACACCGGCGAAGGATTGGCCAAGGAGATCGTCGATGCCTGGCTGGCGACCTCTCCTTCCGACGAGCCCCGCCGCAAGGTCTTTCACCGCAAGACCGACGAGCTCGACGACGAGTTCCGCCGTTAGCGCCTGTTACTGAAAGTTGGGTGGAGCAAACTCATGAAAATCGTTTGTGCCTGGATGTACGCCATCGGACAGTATGGATTCCCCCCGGAAATACAAAACGTCCTGAGGGCGATCAGAGAGATGAAGGAGATGGGATTCGAGTATATAGAAGCCGAGGGGATCGGGTACGACAATCTAGAACAGGTGATCGATCAACGAGGGGAAATCAAGAAGATCTGCGATGGCGAAGGATTGAAACTGGCCAACTTTGCCGTGCTCCTCCCCGATGTAATCAGCATGGAACAGAAGGTCCGGGAAAAAGCCTTCTCCTACTTCGAACGAGGCGTTGAAACAGCGGCGTACCTGGGCAGCCCCTACACCTGGATCGACAGCTATTTCCCGCCGCTGGAAGTCCAGAAAGGTGTTGTTCCGACAGATGGGTTGGTATACGGGCAGGAGTTCCGGGTCAAGATTTCTGACGGGTTTGACTGGCAGCAGTTTTGGGATTCCTTCATCGCAGCAATCAGTCACTGTAACCAAATTGCCGGGAGCAATGGGATAGGTTTACTCGTCGAGCCCCGGGTTGGAGAAGTCGTAGCCAACAGCGACGCCATGCTGCGGATGATCGAACAGGTCAATGACGACAACCTCGGCGTGATCCTCGATATCGGGCATCAATATGCCCAGAAAGAGCTGATTCCCCTGAGTATCGAAAAGCTGGGCCGGCATATGAAATACGTGCATATCGCCGACAACGACGGCCGGGATAACAGGCATTTTGTGCCTGGAAATGGTACGGTAGACTGGGATGAAGTTTTTCGCCTTCTCAAGCGCAGAGGTTTCGAGGGGTACTTTTCGGTTGATTTGGAACAGCTGCCGAACTTGAAGGAGAAGTTCCTGGCGACAAAGCGCTTTCTCGAAGACTGCGCCCGCAGGTACGGGTTGTAGCAGCATCCGAGCCCCGGCCGGGCCCCGCCGCCGGCCAACTCCCTGGAATTTACACTCCCCCTGAAAAATCCTCATTTTTTTAGTAAGCATTGGCATGCTTGGGCGCTCTCTATAGGAGAGGAGTAATTCTGATGATAAGTAAAGAAAAACTAATGATAATCACCACTGTATGGCTGTTGCTGCTGGCGGGAACGCTTGCCGCAGCCCCGAAGGCGGATCTGTGGCCCAGGTGGAAGGCCCACGATCCGGGGAGCAGCACTGAAGTAGATCATTCGGCCTGGGACCGTTTACTGGATAAGTACCTGGTCACGAATCATCCCTCGGGGATCAACCTTTTAAACTACGGCGGTGTGAACGCGGAGGATCGGCAGCGCCTGGAATCCTACCTGGACAGCCTTCAGGAAATCCCTGTGTCCCAGTTGAACCTGCAGGACCGAGCCTATACCTCTGAGAACATCGAAGCACTTCTTGAAAAAGGAGCGCGGGAGTACATCAACCACTCGCGGGCTGTTTCCTTCCAGGGGAAAAAGCTTGTTCTTTCCGGTATCTACGATTGGTTTCAAGAAGATTTCGACGGATCCGAGGAAGGGGTGCTGCGGCACCTTCGCCGTTACGCCGCTCCGGATCTGGCCGGAAAGCTGGAGAGTTTCTCGGGTCGTATCGGATACGGGTACGACTGGAGTTTGAACGAATAGCAGGAACGCCTGCTGCAGGAACGCCTGCCGCTCTGAACAGCTTTTGACACCTTTAGCAATTACGGCTACACTAATCGTGTAAGCTATGGTTACCGAAGACCAGATCCAGGAAATCGTCCAAAAAATAACTGGCACCTTCTCCGTCCGCAGGATCCTGATTTTCGGCTCCTACGCCAGGGGAGACGCCCACGAACACAGCGATCTCAATCTCTGCGTCATTGTTACCAATAGTGATGATCGTCCTCTCGAGGAGTGGCCTTCCAAGAGTTGGCTGTACCGCGCCTCCGAGCTGAAGCAAAGCGTCGGATCTGTAGAGGTAGCCCTAGATCCATACATCTTCACGGAGGGGGAGTTCGATGCCCTACGGGACAAAGAACATCCCCTCGTCGGGCAGATACTCGAGGAGGGAAGGGTAGTGTATGAACAATAATGAACGGGAAGCCCTGAGGTGGTACCTCCAGGGGGCCAAAGATAGCAAGACCGCCGAGAAGAACGCCCGGGCCGGAGATTTCGAGATCTCCTGTTTTCTGTTTCAGCAGGCCGCGGAGAAGATTCTCAAAGCCTACCTGATTCTGCAGGGTGAGCGGATCGTTTCCGGTCATTCCACCTACAAGCTCGCTCGATCCTGCGAGCGCTACGACAATAGCTACTCAACCGTCAGCCGGCCCTGCACCGAGCTCGACGTTCTCTACATCCCCACCCGCTACCCCTACGCCTTGCCCGACGGTACTCCGTATGAGTTTTTCACACTGGAGCAGGCCCAGAAGGCGGCGGATGACTTCCAGGAGGTGTACCGTTTGGTCTACCAATCCTTCGAGCATCTGGCCCAACACCTCGGGTAATGCATAGGTTGAAGATCTTAGGCGAGCGGGTGCTGCACGAACAGACCTGGACCCTGCTGAAGGAGAAGAGTTATCTCGACACCGGGGGCAGAGAGGGGCGCTGGACCTATATTGAACGCCGGGAACGGCGGAAAGCGGCGGTCATCGTGGCCACTACGGAGAAAAGCGGCTCTCTTGTCCTGATCGAGCAGTTCAGGATTCCCTTTGAAGCTGAAATCTTCGAGTTTCCCGCCGGCCTGATCGATCCGGGGGAAACGCCGGAGCAGGCCGCCCGCCGGGAGCTCGCCGAAGAGACCGGCTTTAAGGGGGATGTCCTCAGTGTTGGTCCCGGAGTCTGCAGTACCGCCGGTCTTTCAACGGAGATCGTTCATATGGTCTATATGCGCGTGGGGGAGGCGCCGGCGTCCAAGCCGCAACTCGAGGGCTCGGAACGAATTCGGGTCCTGACGATTCGACCCGAAGAGTTCGGGAGCTTTCTAACCGAATGTGAACGGGACCGGCGAATCCTCGATGCCAAGCTGTATATCTATCTCAAAGATCACCTGCCAAGGAGAATAGAAACGTGAAAAGAATCATCCTGCTGCTGATTATCGTCGGGATCATCGGCCTGGCCGTGGGCTACCTGATCTTTGCCCGAACCTCGAGCGGTTATGTAAGCATCCAGGCATTGATCAGCCCCTCGAAGAACGTCCTCGATGATCTGGTGAAATCGGTCACAGGAATCAAGAAGATGCGCCAAAACATCCTGATCTGCGGGGTGGCCGGAGCCGGGCTCGGTCTGGTATTGGGTGCAGTCACATCCAGGGCCCGCGGATAGCGAAGAGATAATATGGAAAGTAACGGTTGGATCGTGGTACTTGCGGAGAGCGAGCTGAAAGAGGGCGTTCCCGTCGTAGCCGAGGTGGAGGAGAAAAAGATACTGATCGTCCGGGCTGAAGGCAAGATCTACGCCTGCGGGAATGAGTGCAGCCACTACCATGCCCCTCTGAGCGATGGACTTGTCGTCGGACACATCGTCACCTGTCCGTGGCACAACGCCCGCTTCGACATTCGGGATGGACGCCTGGATGCTCCCCCGGGGCTGAACAATCTGGCTACATACGAAACCAAGGTGGACAATGGGCAGGTATGGGTACGGCAGGTCGGTAAAGGAACGATCCCGATGCCCGAGGGCCAAGATGACCGTACCTTTCTGATCGTGGGAGCCGGAGCGGCGGGCAACTCGGCGGCGGAGACCCTGCGCCGGGAGGGCTTTGCCGGCCGTATCGTGATGGTTACCGGGGAAGCCCACGGACCCTACGACAGAACCATGCTTTCCAAGGATCTGCTGTCCGGCGAAGCGCCTGCCAAGTGGCTTCCCCTGCGGGGACAGAAGTTCTACGATCGTCTGAACATCGAAGTTAGGCCTGAGAAGCTGGTCACCGCCGTGGATCCCTCCAGGCGCAGTGTGACCTTTGCCGACGGAACCACGATGAAGGCCGAAAGGATCCTGCTGGCCACCGGGGGAACGCCCCGGACCCTCGATCTGCCCGGTGCGGACAAGCCGGGCTGCTTCCGCTTGCGTTCCCGCAAGGACGCCGAGGCGATCCTTGCCGCTTTAGAGCAGGCCAAAACCGTGGTGGTCGTAGGAGCGAGCTTCATTGGGCTGGAGGTCGCCTGCTCCCTGCGCACGCGGGAGATCGATGTCCACGTGGTTGCTCCGGAGGCGGTGCCCCTGGCTGCCGTGTTCGGTGAGCAGATCGGCCGGCGGATCAAGAAGACCCACGAGGAGAACGGGGTCACCTTCCATCTCGGGCAGACGGTAAAGGAGTTCGCGGGTCAGGATAGGGTTCGTGAGGTTCTCCTGGAGGACGGCAGCCGTCTGAAAACGGATTGTGTGATCATCGGTGTGGGAATCCGGCCGGCCGTGGAGTTCCTGGAGGCGAGCGGGCTGGTGAAAGACGGCGCTGTGCCGGTGAACGGCCGGCTGGAGACGGCTGCAAAAGGCCTCTTTGCCGCCGGAGATATCGCCCTGGTTCCAGACGGGCGCAGCGGAGAGCTCCGCCGGGTGGAGCACTGGGCGGAAGCGGGTCGCCAGGGCATGCACGCGGCCCGCTGCATGCTCGGCGCCAAGGACAGCTACAGGGAGGTGCCCTTTTTCTGGAGCAAGCAGTACGGCAGTTCGCTCCGCTTCATCGGCCACGCGCCGAAGTTCGACCAGGTGGTGTTTCGGGGAGATGTGAGTGACAAGACCTTCCTGGCCGGTTTCTATGCCGATGGGACCTTGAGAGCTGCGGCCAGTGTGGGCCGGGCTCGGGAGCTGATTCGACTGGGACAGTTGCTCGAGGCGGGAAAATCGGTGAGCCCCGATCAGCTCGAAGATCCGAGTTTCGATCTGCCGGGGCTGTAATTCGAAGGTACTTCGAGCATGAAGGCGCTGGTAAAGAAGAACGCAGAACCTGGCCTTTGGTTAGAGGAGGTTCCCGAGCCGGAGGTCGGGCTGACCGATGTTCTGATCAAGATCCATAAAGCCTCGATCTGTGGTACGGATGTTCATATCTACAACTGGGATCCCTGGTCACAGAAGCATGTTCCGGTTCCCATGGTCATAGGGCATGAGTTTGCCGGCACGGTCGAGGCGGTGGGTGAGCTGGTCAAGGATTTCTATCCCGGAGATGTGGTCAGCGGCGAGGGGCATCTGGTCTGCGGCCACTGCCGCAACTGCCTGGCCGGGCGCAGGCACCTGTGCGCCGGCACCAGCGGCGTCGGCGTCGACCGCCCCGGCTGCTTTGCAGAGTATTTGTGCATCCCCCAGACCAACGTCTGGCACGCGGATCCCCGCATCTCTATGGAGGTGCTCTCCTGTTTCGATCCTCTGGGAAACGCCACCCATTCCGCCCTGTCCTTCGACGTTCTCGGCGAGGATGTGCTGATCACCGGTGCCGGGCCTATCGGCATGATGGCCACGGCCATCGTGAAACACGCCGGAGCCCGTTATGTCACGGTCAGCGATGTCAACCCGTACCGGCTGGAGTTGGCGGCGCGTATGGGCGCGACCAAATTGGTGAAAGTGCCGGAACAGTCCGTCGCCTCGACCCAAGCGGAGTTGGGAATGAAGGAAGGCTACGACGTAGGATTGGAGATGTCAGGCTCCGCCGAGGCCTTCAATGAGATGCTTTTAAACATGTGTCACGGGGGGAAAATCGCGCTGCTGGGAATCCTTCCCCCGCACACCTCTGTAGACTGGGATCTGGTGGTGTTCAACAGTCTAACCATCAAGGGGATATACGGTCGAGAGATGTACGAGACCTGGTACAAGATGACCATGATGATCCAAACCGGATTGGATATCACCCCAATCATTACCCACCGTTTTCATTACACCGAGTACCAGAAGGGCTTCGAAGTTATGCGCTCAGGTATGTCGGGAAAGGTGGTGCTGGATTGGACGGAATGAGAACCTTGCGTAGTGTAGAGTAAAAGAGGAGTTTCAACGGCCCTTGCGTACGAACTCCCGCAGTCGTATAAGCTGATCCTCGTTTCCCAAGGCTATGAGCACGTCCCCTTCGCCGAGAATCACCGAGGAAAGGGTAGAGGTGGTGGATGGGTTGATCCGCACTCTCCCATCCGGGTCGTTGATGCCCACAATGATCGCCCCGGTGCGCTGTCCGATTCCCGTCTCTTTGAGGCTTTTTTCGATCAGGGGGGAACCGGAGGCCAGCCCCACCTCCTCTATGCGCATGGCCAGCTCACCGCCCTCGACGATCACGTCGAGAAAGTTGAGTAGGCTCGGCCTTAGGACCAAGGCGGCCAGTCGCCGGCCGGCGATTTTTTTCGGCGAGATAACCCGGTTCGCTCCGGCCTTGATCAGCTTGCGGGTGGTTCTCTCCTCGGCAGCCTGGCTGACGATGAGCAGAAGCGGATTCAGCTGGCGGGCGGTGAGCACAACGAAAACATTGGACTCGTCGTCGGGAAGGGCGGAGATCAGACCGGAAGCCTTCTCGATCCCCGCTTCCACCAGAACCTCGTCGTTGATCGCATCCCCCTCCAGGAACAGGATAGACTCATCCCGGGACAGATCCGACTGGGAGGGATCCTTATCCACGATAACGAATTTTTTCTTGGACCGCCTGAACTCGTAGGCCGCTTCCCGGCCCACGTCTCCGCCGCCGACGATAATAAAGTGTTCTTTTAAATGTCGGATCGCTCGTTTCATGCTTCGCTCCCTCATTGCGTGGAGGATCTGTCCCTCGAACACGTAGGTGATGAGCACGGTTACCGAATACCCAACGGTTCCTATACTCAGCACGAGAAATATGATCGTGAAGTGCTGTCCCGCAGCGGACAGGGGTTTTACCTCGCCGAAACCTACGGTCGTAATTGTGATGAAGGTCATGTACAGACTGTCCTGGACGGACCAGCCTTCGATCAGCCTGTAGCCTGCGGTCCCTATCACAATCAGGAGAACCAGGAGAAAGATGGCGGTCAGGAACCGTACGAGGGTAGAGAATCTGCCCATAGGCGTGAAAACAAGAATATGGACGAGTTGTGAAAAAGTCAAGGAATAGAGGCTTGTCGGGAAATTCTTACTGGTTAGGAGGCAGCTTCAATTGCAAATTATGGGATCCTTTTCTATAGTGGGTGGGTATGAATACAATTGCCATTGTCCGTGATCCGATCTATCTGAAACACTCCAACGGCCCGATGCATCCGGAAGGACCGGAACGCCTGCTGGTTATCGACGGTATGCTCTCGGAGTTTCCTCTCAAAGAGCAGCTTACCGACATTCCTCCCCGTGACGCCGCTTTCGAAGAGCTGGCCTGGATCCATGATGAGAATTACATTCGGCGGATCGAACAAACCCGGGAGAGCAAGTTCACGGTTCTCGATCCGGATACCTCGGCAACCTCAGATTCCTACGCCGCCGCGATTCGAGCCGCAGGGGGTACGATGGAGGCGGCGGCAGCGGTGCTGAGCGGGCGCTTTCCGGCGGCCTTCGCCTTTGTCCGTCCCCCCGGGCATCATGCCGAGGCGGGGCGAGCCATGGGTTTCTGCCTGTTCAACAATGTGGCGGTTGCCGCGGCGTACGCTCTGCGCCGGCACGATTTGAAGCGGGTGCTGATCGTGGATTGGGACGTGCATCACGGCAATGGGACTATGCATTCCTTCTACGACACGGACGGCGTGCTCTACTTCTCCGTTCACCAGTATCCCCACTACCCCGGTACGGGGAGAATCGATGAGATCGGCCGGGGAGCGGGGCAAGGTTACACGGTGAACGTTCCCTTGCACGGGGGACAGGGCGACGCAGACTACCTCTTCGTGTTCCGGGAAATTCTAGTCCCGGTGGCCCGGGAGTACAACCCCGAGCTGATCCTGGTGTCGGCGGGTTTCGACACCCACCGCAACGATCCACTCGCCTCCATGGGTGTGTCCAGCAGCGGCTACGGTCTGCTCACCGCGGTACTACAGGATCTGGCCGAAAAATGCTGCCCGGGACGGATCGCTTTCACCCTGGAAGGCGGCTACGACCATACCGCCCTGTCCGAGGGTGTGGCCGATGTGCTGCAAACACTCATCAACGGCAGGCTCGCATACTCAGAGTCCATGGACGGTGTGGGGGATGAAACCCGGCAGGTTACAGAGGAGGTGCGCCGGGTGCTCTCGCCCCACTGGAAATCCTTTCAGGAAAGGTAGCGGGCTCACCATGTCGAAATTTCAGATCTGCATGATCCACGGATACCAGCTCACCGGAACGGGCAGTAATATCTTCGTCAACAACCTGGTGCGCAACTTCTGCCGTCTCGGCCATGAGGTGTTCCTCTTCTGCCAGGAAAAGAACCCCGGCAGTATGGATTTCATATCCCAGTATTCGGTCTTCGAGCCGGGAAACAGGGAGTACCGAACCCTGATGTCCAGGGAGACCCCCTACGCCGGGAAATGTACCCTCTTCAACCCGGAGATAAAAGGTCTTCTTCCGGTCTACGTCTACGATGAATACGAGGGCTTCACGGTCAAGACCTTTCCCAAGATGAAAGTCGGCGAAATCGAGGATTATATTCGCTGGAATGTAAAAGCCGTAGAAACCGTTTATTTGGAAAACAAGTTCGATCTCATCCAAACCAACCACGTCATCATGTCTCCGTATATCGCCAGGGTGATGTGGAAGATGTACGACATTCCCTACTACGTTACTCTTCACGGCAGCGCCCTCAACTTCAGTGTGAGAAACGACATGCGTCTGCGTCCCTACGCAACCAAAGCCCTGCTCGGTGCAACCAAGATCTTTGCCGTCAGCAATCACAACCGCTTGGAGGCTATCACCTTTTTCAAGAGAATCGCATCCAGGATCGAACAGAAATTTACAGTGATCCCGGCGGGGGTTGACACCGATCTGTTTCACATCCTCGAAGACTCCAAGCAGAAATCGATCGGCGAGCTGCAGTCGATTTTAACGGAGCGGCTAAAGCTCCTTCCCAACGGCAAAACGCCGGAGCAGAAGCGCAGGTTTATTGGCCAACTTGAGGAGACCTCCTCCGTAGATGAAGCGGATGCCCTGGTGACCAAGCACAACGCCGAGTATTCCCAGGGGCACCCGGATCGAGATATTATAGGGACCCTGGGCCGAATCGACTGGAAGAAGAGCTGGGTTCTCCTGTTCGTCGGCAAGTATCTTTGGACCAAGGGGATCCAGATGGTGATCAGCGCTCTTCCCATCGTGCTGGACACCGTCCCCGATCTCCAACTGCTTCTGGTCGGATTTGGAAGCTACCGGGAGGAGCTCGAAGCCCTGGTCTACTCCCTGGGCTCCGGACGCCGGGAGCTGTTTCGTTATCTGATCGAAAAAAGCATCTCCCAGATGCAGCCGGGGAACGAGCCCTGTGTTGAGAGACCGTTCAAGTTTTTGGACGCCCTGGCCAGGAGGAATCAGGTCAAGAGCTACTTCGATTCCGCGGAACGGAACGATATCTCCCGGCACGTTCATTTTTTGGGAGCGCTCAGCCACTCGGAGCTGGGCCGTCTGCTGCCCTGCGCCGACGGCTTCGTCGCCGCCTCGGTGTGCCCGGAAGCCTTCGGCATGGTTTCTATCGAAGCCCTGGCCTGTGGAGTTCTGCCGATCATCTCCAACCAGACCGGTTTTAAAGAGATCGTCGACCTGGTCTCGGGGAGCGTGTACGAAGTGAACAATTCTCCCCGGGTGAATATCGACGAGGATATGATCTTCAACATCGCCGAAAACATCATCCAGAATATCGAAGGGGGGAATCTCCGCAATCCCGCGCTGAAGCAGAAGTTCCGGCAGCTGACCGTGGATCACTTCAGCTGGGAGAGTATCGCTGAAACGTACGTATCGAACTATACGCAGGAAGGGGTGAAGGAAAAACCGTGAGGGTCCTGTTTACCAATACCGGGCCGTGGGGCACGGGGAGCGCAACCGTAGTGAATGGCGTGATGAACGAGCTGATCCGAAAGGGTCATGAAGTCCGGGTCATCTTCCCCGACAGCGGCTTTGAATCCCCGGATTTCAACAGGTACTACGAAAATCCCGATAGGTTCAGCATCTTGAAATTCCCCGTAACTTACAACGGTGAGCACCTCTACACCTTTCCGCTCATCATCACCGATCCCCACCCCCGGAATTTTCGCCACGCCTGGACCTTCAGGGACTTGAGCCAATCTCAACTCCAGGCCTATATGGACTACTATGGTGAGCTCACCGAAAAGGTCATCGAGGAGTTCCAACCGGATGTCATCGAGTGCCAGCATATCTGGGTCATGGACTACGTGCTGGGGAAAAAAGGGCATAAATACATCTCCGTTGCTCATCACAGCGATCAACTCGGGTTTCGCTATGACAGGCGGATGCGCAGGTACGCCCGCAGGGCAGCCAGACACGCTTCCTGCATTATTGCGATCTCGGAGAGTGTCAAGGAAGAGGTTCTCGAGCTCTATCCCGTAGATCCGGAGCGGGTGGCGGTTCTGCCCAATGGGTATGATCAGCGTGTGTTTTATCGTGATGAGGTGGATCGTTTGGAGCTGCTTGCCCGTTTCGGCCTGGAGCGCTACCAGAACACCCCGATCATTACCTTTGCCGGGAAAATATCGAAAACAAAGGGCATCGATTATCTCCTGAGAGCGAACAGGATTATTCAGAAACAGCGGGAAGCCGCTATCGTGGTGTTCGGGGCCGGCGATCTCGAGGATGTCCTGTCAGGCGGTTCCCCGGATGCCTACGAGATGAAAAACGTAGTCATGATGGGCCACAAGACCCCCGAAGTTCTTGCGGCCTTTCACAACATCGCCAAACTCAGCGTGCTTCCCTCGCGTTCGGAAGGATTCGGCATCGCGGCTCTCGAGGCCATGGGCTGCGGCCTGCCGATGGTGGCTTCCCGAACCGGAGGCTTGGGAAAGCTCGTGGTCGGAGGATTGGTAGCTATCGGAGATTACCGGGAAATCGCCAGGCAAGCCTTGAGAATCCTGGCTTTACCCGAGAGGGCGTATCAAAAGCTTTGCGACCAGGCCTACAGGCGGGCCCACGAGTACTCCTGGAAGAAGATCGTGAAGAAACGACTGAAGATATACCAATCCCTGCGGGAATCGTCGAGCTAGAGCAACCGTTCCTGTCTTCACGCTCTGGTCGCTGAGCGACCTTCTGCGCTCGGGATGTCTGGGTGAAGCAGGAACAGGTCCCGCGGCCTGATATGATCAAGCTGAAGAAGATCGACGAACTCTGAGCTAAACCGGGTCATTATAACCCATGTGCATCATTGAGGGGACGTCGACATTGGATAACTAGAATATTATCCGTTTGCCTTCTAATTTTCCACGTAACCACAATGAAGGGTACTGATCTTTCTTCCCAATATTACCTGAATCAATACGGATATTCTTGACAGACCCTGCCGGTGTTGTACTATGGTGTCTATCCCCAATACGGGAAAAGAACTCAAAACAATCCACGGAGGGAGCTATGAAAGCTACAAAAACGGTTCTGGCAGTGTTGGTCGTACTGCTGCTCGGAGCGACACTTGTGATGGTCGGCTGCAAGAAGAAGGAGGAAGTAAAAGAGGCCAAGACGATCAAGGCGGGCTTCGTCTACGTCGGCCCGGTCGGGGACTACGGCTGGTCCCACGCCCACGAGGTCGGGCGAAAATATGTGGAGTCAAAGCTTGACTGGCTGGAGACGGTGTATGTGGAATCCGTTCCGGAAGGCGATGCCGCTCGAATCATCGACAGACTCGTTGTCGAGGAGAAGTGTGACGTGGTTTTTACCACCAGCTTCGGTTACATGGATGACACGGTAGCGGCCGGGGCCAAGTACCCTGACCAGCTGTTCATGCATTGCTCAGGATTCAAGAACTCGGAGAACGTGGGCACCTATTTCGCCGAGTTGTACCAGATGTACTACCTCAACGGTCTGATGGCCGGTGCATTGACCAAGAGCAATAAGGTCGGGTATGTGGGCGCCTTCCCTATTCCCGAGGTTGTACGCCATATCAACGCCTATGCCCTCGGAGTGAAAGATGCCAACCCCGACGCCCGGGTGCACGTACGCTGGATCTTCTCCTGGTACGATCCGGCCAAGGCCCGGGAAGCTGCGGAAGCCCTCGTGGCCGACGGCATCGACGCCCTGGCCTTCACAGAGGATTCACCGGCGGTGATCGAGGTGGGACAGGAGCACATGGAGAAGGGTGAAACCGTCTACAGCTTCAGTCACTACAGCCCGATGGAAGCCTTCGGTCCGGACTCTGCGGTCTCCGGACAGCTCGTTGACTGGGGTGTGATGTACGAGCGGATTCTCAGCGACATCTACAACGGCACCTGGAGCAAAGAGGACCTATGGTGGCTGGCCAAAGAGAAGGCGGCTCTGCTCGGCGGCAGCTTAGACCATGAGATCAATCCGAAGTTCGTCGATGATCTGAAAGCTGTGTCCATCACTACGCCGGATCTGGGAATATTGAGTGCCTATGACCTGGTCATGAAGCGCTACGAGCAGATGAAGCAGGGCAGGGATGCCTTCGATCCCTTTGCCGGTCCAATCTCCGACAACAAGGGCACGGTTCGGATCGCTGGCGGGGCTATGGGCAGCAAAGGCGAGCTGCTCAGCATCGATTACTACGTGGACAACGTCGTGGGCGACGTACCCAAGTAGGTCGCCGGGTCCGGCGAACTGAATGTATCGGGGGAGCTTGTCGTGTTCGGGCAGGCTCCCCGTTTTTTTCCGGTTTTGATCGAGTCCATATCTGTATCTGACGTTGGAGAATCATGAGTCGATCCGGAACGATTTACAGGCCGCTGCCATTTTTCCTGATCGTGTTTGCCCTGACCTGGATACCCCTGTGGCTCCTGGCAATCGGGTTGAATCGGGGGTGGTTCGCCATGAGCTTCCTGCCCGTCGCCGTGGGCGGGATCAGCCCGACTTTTTCCGCTTTGATCATGATCTACACCTCCCGGCACAAGAAACTGAGGCGGGACTTTTGGCACCGCGTCCTGGATCCTCGGTTGATACCTCTCCGCTGGTTGCCGATCATCCTTTTGTTCGTCCCGCTCCTGATGACTGTTGCCGTGGTGATATCCACCGGTTTCGAAGGTCTTCTTTCCCAGCTGCGGCCGAATCCGCGCTTTCTCGCAGCACCCCTCGGTTTTTTCCTCCTCACTCTGATCTATGGGCCGATTCCGGAAGAATTGGGCTGGCGGGGATACGGAATCGACAGCCTAGTCAGCCGTATGAACGGATTCTGGACCACCGTGCTTTTCGGTATTATCTGGCCGCTGTGGCACCTGCCTCTGTTTTTTATAGACGGGACGTATCAGCACGTCCTGCTCGTACAGCCGATCCCGCTGGTTTTCTTTCTGGCCGGAATGCTGCCACAGACGGTGATCATGAACTGGATCTTTTTTCATACCAATCGAAGCGTGATTTCGGCGATCCTGTTTCACTTCACCATCAACTTCATGGGGGAAGCCCTAGCTATCGGTCAGCAGACGAAGGTCATCGCCGGGATTCTGTTTTTCGCCGCAGCGATCTGTGTTGTCGTCGCCGACCGGAAACTATTTTTCCAAAATCCGGTTGTCGAAAATCCTGCCTTTGGGCTAAAGGGGTTCCATGCCGATCATAGTAACAGCTAGAGGTATCGGATGTTTGAAGTTCTTGTTGTAGACAACCATCCCCTTATCCGGGAATACGTATCAACCCTGCTCGGAAAGGAAGGGTACACCGTACTTAGCGCGGAAGACGGGCTGGCTGCAGTGGATATCCTGCGCGAGCATCATCCCAAGGTGATCTTTGTCGACCTGATCATGCCCAATATCGATGGGCAGGCTCTCTGCCGTATCGTTCGCCGCATGCCCGGGCACAAGGATTCCTTCCTGGTTGTTCTTTCAGCCACAGCTGCGGAAATGTCCATGCCCGTGAAAGAATGCAGTGCCAATGCCTATATCGCCAAAGGACCGTTCAAGAAGATGTCCGTTCATATACTCGATGTGATAGAGCTGGCAAAGAAGAGCGATTTCAAGGCGGTGGAAACCGAAGTTCGGGGATTGGAAGACATCCATGCCCGAGAAATTACCAAAGAACTACTCCAGCTGAAGCATCACTTCGAAGTGGTCCTGGCCAGCATGAACGAAGGCATCTTGGAGATTAACGGGGAAGGCAGGATCGTCTATGTAAACGGGGCGGCGATTGGGATCATCGGGCGGGTCGAGGAGAAGCTGCTTTCCGCTAACTTTGTCGATCTGTTCGAGGAAGCTTTTCGCGACAGAGTCGTATCCTACCTCGAGGCGGTCGGGGCAGCCAATGGCAGCCCGCCGTCACCCGGTGTCGAGGTTCAATTGGGGGATAAAGAGCTGGAGCTGCGGGTGTACCCCATTCGTGAAGACGGACAAAAATCAATCGTCCTTCTGATGGATATCACCGAGCGGAAGCGCTTTGAGGATCAGCTGCGTCGTTCCCAGCGGTTGGAATCGATCGGAACCCTGGCCGCCGGAGTTGCCCATGATTTTAACAATCTGCTGACCGTCATACAGGGCAATACGGATATTATGGCTATGGATCTCCAGCAGACCCATCCCCACTACGAGAGGCTGCAGGAGATCCTGCGGCAGGTGCAGAGCGCGAAGCGTCTGACCGGTCAGCTCCTAGGCTATGCCCGGAAGGGACGCTTCGAGGTTCGCCTGCTCGATTTCAATCAGCTGATTCGTGAAACCGTCGAAACTTTCGGCCGAACCCGCAAGGAGATCTCGATCAACGTAGAGCTCGATCCGGAACTGGAGATTTTTGAAGGGGATGCCGGGCAGATCGAGCAGATGATCCTGAATCTGCTCCTCAACGCCGGAGACGCGATGCCGAGTCAGGGTGCGCTGGATATACAAGCCCGAAACGTAGGTCACGAAGAGATATCAAGTGAAGTCTTCACTCCCAAGGAAGGGAAGTACGTGTTGATCTCCGTGCACGACACGGGAACCGGAATGGACTCTGGAACCAGGGAACGCATATTTGAACCCTTCTTCACTACCAAGGAGATGGGCCGGGGCACGGGCTTGGGCCTCGCTTCGGTGTACGGCACGGTCAAGGGGCACGGGGGGTATATCGATGTAGAATCCGAGATCGGTCGGGGAACCACCTTCCGCATCTATCTGCCGGTAAAACCTGCGCTGCTGGGGGAGGGAAGGGAGGACGACCTCCAAAAGGAACAAAGCGCGCCGGAACCGGCGAGCCGCGGGACGATCCTGCTTGTTGACGACGAACAGGCCGTTCGCAAGGTGGCCGTCGAAATCCTCCGGAAACTACATTTCGACGTACTGGCTGTCGACACCGGCGAGGGAGCGTTACAGCTGTTTCGGGAGCATCGCGAGGATATCGTGTTGGTAATCCTTGATATTGTCATGCCGGCAATGGGGGGGAGCGAGGTTTTTCGTGAGCTTCGCGGGCTGGACCCCAACGTTAAGGTTCTTTTGTGCAGCGGGTACAGTATTCAGGGCGAGGCTGACCAGCTGATCGGTACAGGTGCGAGTGGCTTCATACAGAAGCCTTTCAGCCTTCGCAGCCTGGGCCGGAGCATCAACGATATCGTGGGGCCGGAAGCGTAGAAAGGATTGGATACGGATATCAAAGCCTTGGCGGAACAGCTTGGCCTGGAAGAAAATGACGCCCTGCGACTTGTACAGATATTCATCGAGACGACCGAACAGGATCTTCTCCTTTTGGAGCGGGCCTTTGCCGATCAGGACGCCGACCAAGTGAGAAAACTTGCCCATCACATCAAGGGGGCCGCGAGCAACCTGGAGCTGACCGTTATCACGGAGGCGGCGCTGGCAATCGAAGAGAAGGCCCGCTCGAACCTACTTGAGGACACAGAGCCTCAGATAGCAGCGATCCGCAGCGGATTAGATTCGATGTGCACAGAGATGACCTCGTGGGATTGAGAATATGGCGATAGCGGTTTCACACAGAGAGATTGAGAAAGAAGCGGACGACAATATAGCCCTTGGCAGGCTTCTGCGAAAAGACCGGGAGGAAGAGAAGACAAAGGCTGTAGAGCGGATTCTGTCCACCGACCTTCGCATCCCGCAGAAGATCGAGAAGATCCAGGAGATCGACGAGAAGGAAGGAGAGGAGGTCGAGCGAATCGTACAGCGAGCCTACTTGCAGGCTGTACGACGACAGTTCGTCAAAATCCGAGATGCCGTCAAAGTGCCGCAGAAAAGCGTTTCCTATCTTCCCTACCTGCTAAAAGAAAGGAAACGGGTACGCGAGTTTGGCAAGGAAACCCATGTTCTGGAGACACGCTTTCTCCCGCCGGGCATACGGGTGAATCGGGAGCTGCGCGATTACTTCGTGCGATCTCTTCAGAATTGGGCGGCGGATCTTTCCCCGCGGCTAAACCTGATCACCGAACAGGGATGGCTGCACCTCACACCGCTACAGTACAACCTGGTTGTTTTGCTCAAAGCTTTGACGGATAAACTGCTCGTTTTTGACTTTGTTCACTTGAACTACCGGGATCGAAACCTGATCGACAAAGTGAAGCGGATCGAAAGCCTCTTCCTCATGCTGCACTATCGGCCGGAGTACGTGGACAGCGTCCTCAGTTCTGTCCTGACCGTCTATAAAAAGCAGGGCAAAAAAGAGGAGGAGGGCAGCGAGACTCGGAACCTAGCCGTGCGTATTCTGACAAAAGAAGCCTCCCTTCCATCGCTGTACAATTGTATCGTCGGTTTCAATATGGTAAAAAACCGGTGCTTTCTCACCCTTGCCGACCTGATGCGGCCGGGGCTGGGCGAGACGGTGAGCTCAAAAGAGTTTAACTGCAGCGCCGATGTGCGACAACGCATCGATGCCTATGTTCAGAAGTCCCTCGATTCCATTAAGAAGCTTCACAGTCAATTGCACGAGGTGCGCCGTCTAAACAGTTACCTGGGCTATGATGATCAGGGCAATATCGATACAGGGAACCTGCGTCGATTGTACAGAAAGACGGTTGGCGAGGACGAAGGCGACTACGATGTAGATCAGGAGAATGTGCTACTGTTCGCTCAGCGCCTGTTCCAGGCATTTTACAGTACCTTTCTGCCTTTACTGAACGGAAAAGTACAGATCGGAGGGATCGGCCGAGCCGCTGTTTTTTCGCGTTCCTTCTACGAGTTGGAGATGGCCAGGCTGGGAGCGGTTGTGGAGAAGCTGAAAAAAGGACCGTTCCATTTCAGCAATTTTCCCCTGTCCCAGTATCTGCAGGTCAAGGAAGCCAGGATTGGAGCTATAGGAAATGAAGGGGAGTTGATCCAGCTCATAGACGAGGGCATCGCCGGCTTGGCTGATCTGGGTAAGAGTCTGGCCAAGGTGCTCGGCTCGGGCGTGGGAACTCTGAAGGCCGAAAAAGTCGAACCCCTCGAACTTGTGATTTTCCAGGGAAAGCCGTACTCCCTGCCCTACGCCGAGCAGCGGATCCGGGACCGTTCCTACCTGGAGGGAAAGATCGTTTCAGAAGCCCTCTCCGATGCGGTGTCGCTCTGTTTTACCGCAGGAATGCTTTTCCGCGACCGCTTCGTTTTCTTCTTTCTGGGCAACGAGAGAAGATACGAGATGAAGCTTCAGGCTCAGACGAAGTTCCTGAAAAACCTAATGGATCCCGATCGTTATTCGGATCTCGTCTCCCGGTATCAATAAACCGGTCCCAGCAGTTCCCGCGCGGTTTCCTCGAGGCGATTGATGCTGATCGGTTTCGGCACGAAACGGGTTGATTTTCTAAAGTATGGATTCGCTGGAAGGGAGCGGGGCGGCGAACCGAGGTAGATGATCTTCACACCCGGTTCGATCGCCCGGCAGATCTCGAAATAGCGGGGATAGTCCTCGTCGGATAGATTTTCGTTGATGATGATGAGCTTGGTTCCCAATCGCCGCAGAAGGTGTACCGCGTCAAAACTCTCCCCGATTCGGGTAAATACGAATCGTCTCTTCAAGGAGCATTTCTTCAACAACTTCGTAAGTTCCGGATGAATATCCACGACCAGCGCGCTGGTTCGCTTCCTTCCCCTGCGCCCGGAGCCCTCTATCGCAGGTCGCTTGTCCCCTCTGCCTCTCCGGGCGGTTCGTTTATCGGTTTCATCACCAAGAGCCATGACCGCCTCGATCTTCTCGTCAAGATCGAGGGAACTGCGCATTATCGGGACCAGTTTGCGTTGCTCCGCCGCAGCGCGCTTCTTCTTCAACAGCAGACCGTAGAGGAGATATTTGTCCGCTTTCGAAAGGTTGCCGATATCCATGGCTGTCGGGATTCTATCCAGCTGCCTCGATTAGAACTCCACCTGGGTTACCGTGATGGGGGTCAATTTAACGTCCAGGTTCTGTTCCGCCTCCAGCGTTTCGATCTCTTCCCGCAGCGATGCCAGGGACACCGAGGGGGGGACACTGATCCGCACCCGCATCACGAACATCGGCGCCCCCGTCCACGGTGCGGCCGTGGTGTCGGTCTCCAAATCTTCGATGTTGATTCCGTGACGACGCAACAGCGAGGTGATTGAATGAACGATGCCGGGAATATCGAGAGAAACCGATTCGATCATGTACGGCCTCAGGTTCGAGTCTGCTTTTGGCGCTACGGTCTCCTTCATGGAGATGTGGAGATCCAGAAGTTCCGCCATCTTCGGTGTTTCCTCGATCAGGGATTCGATATCGCCGGAATCACCGGACAGCAACAGCATCACTGCGAACTCCCCGCCGAGGACGGCCATTCGGCTTTCTTCGATATTGCACCGTTTGTCCAGGATCGACGTGGTCAGGTCGTCGACAATCCCGACCCGATCGCTCCCAATAGCGGTTAATATGGCGTGTCCCTTCATGTTTCCTTCCCTCCGGGTGAGAAGATTTTATAGGGATGCTCCCGAGCTGTCCAGCATGTCCTGTCACTCCCGCCTTCCCATAAAACCTGCATCCCGTTATGCTCCCCCTGAGCCTATGAGCGTGGAGAACAAGCCCTTTCTATTCCTAGAACCTTTTTACGGCGGCTCTCACCGGGAATTTGCCGAAGGGTGGAAGCAGAGCTCCAGGCATACCCTGGAACTTCACACCCTTCCAGCCCGTTTCTGGAAGTGGCGAATGCGCGGTGCGGCGCTGTATTTTGCCCATAAGATCCAAAACCCAGGCGAGTTTTCCGGCCTTGTCGTCACGGATCTCATGAGCCTGGCGGATCTTAAAGCTCTGTGGGGTTGCTCCTGTCCGCCCACACTCGTGTACGTTCATGAAAACCAGCTGACCTATCCATTGGCACCCGGGGAGCAGCTCGATCTCCAGTATGGATTCACCAACGTAACTACGGCGCTCTCCGCCGATCGAGTGCTCTTCAATTCCTTCAGTCATTTCCAGGCCTTCTTCGAGGAGCTTCCCCGCTTCTTGAGCAGGATGCCCGAATACCGGCCCCGCTGGGTTATAGAGGAGATACGGAGGAAATCTTCGGTCCTGTACCCGGGCTGCCGCTTTTCCCCCGAGGAGGAAATCAGTCTGCCCCGCTCCGAGGTGGAACCACTGATCATATGGAACCATCGCTGGGAGTTCGACAAGAATCCCGAGCTGTTCTTCTGGGCGCTGGAGGAGGTGGAGGAATCTGGTCTCGGCTTCCGTCTGGCCCTGCTGGGGGAGAACTACCAGAAAGTCCCCAAAGCCTTTATCGCAGCCCGCCGGCGCTGGCCGGGGCGGGTTGAGCAGTATGGATACGTGGCCTCCCGCGAAGGCTACCTGTCCTGGCTGAAGCGGGGAGGGATCGTGATCAGCACCGCGGACCAGGAGAACTTCGGCATCTCCGTGGTGGAGGCCGTGCGTCACGGCTGCTTTCCACTTCTGCCCCGAAACCTATCTTATCCGGAGCTGATTCCCGAAGAGTTCCACGACGATGTCCTGTACGGGAATCGAGAGGAGCTGGTCGAAAAGCTCTCCCGTCTGCTGGTGGAGCTGCCTCGCCCGGATCACATTTGGGCGGACAAGCTGCGCCGTTTAGCCCTGTCCATGAACCGTTTCAGCTGGCAGAAACTGATCTCCAGCTACGATGAGGAGCTCGATCGGCTCCTCTGAGGCGGCTCCCTCCACTTTAATGGCAAAATCAACCGCTACAGGATGTGGGCGAGGAATTTCTGAGTTCGTTCCAACTGTGGATTGTTGAACAGAACCTCCGGCGGAGCCGTCTCGATCACCTCACCGTTGTCCATGAACACGACCTTGTGAGCCGCCGCCTTGGCGAAACCCATTTCATGAGATACGACCAGCATGGTCATTCCGTCTTTGGCGAGCAGCAGCATCACGTCCAGCACCTCTTTGATCATCTCCGGATCGAGGGCGGAGGTGGGCTCGTCGAAGAGCATGACCTTAGGGTTCATGGCCAAAGCCCGGGCTATGGCCACCCGCTGCTGTTGGCCTCCGGACAGCTGTTCCGGATAGGCGCTGACCTTGTCGGCAAGCCCGACTCGATCCAATAGGGCTCGTCCCTGATCCTCCGCCTCGTTTAGCGGGGTCTTCTTGACGATGCGCGGTCCAATGGTGACGTTACCCAGCGCCGACAGATGGGGGAAAAGGTTGAAGGATTGGAAGACCATGCCGACCTCTTCGCGAATTCGGCGGATGTCTGCATGGTGAGCGGTAAGACGATCCTCGTCGATCCAGATCTCACCGGAGGTCAGCTTCTCCAGCCGGTTCACGCAACGTAAGAGGGTGCTCTTGCCGCTCCCCGATGGACCGATGATCAGCACCACCTCTCCCTTTTCCACGGTGATATTGGCGTTATTCACAGCCTCGATCTTCCCGAAACTCTTGCAGGCGTCGACAATCTTGACCCGTGGTCTGTTGCTACTCACGGCGATTGAGCCTCTCTTCCATCAGGGATACCAGTTTCGAGAAAAACAGGGTGATGACCAGATAGACCAAAGCCACCACGGTGTAGGTCTCGAAGTAGTAGAAGGTTTTGGAAGCAAACTCCCGTCCGCGGCGCAGTAGGTCGGCCACGGCCAGGATCGACACCAGGGAGGAATCCTTGAGCAGGGCGATGAACTCGTTGCCCACCGGCGGAAGTACGACCCGAATTGTTTGTGGCAGGATGATGCGGCGCATGGCCTGGCTCCGAGACATACCGATAGCCAGGGCCGCTTCCATTTGTCCCTTGGGAATCGCCTGAATCCCGGCCCGGAAGATCTCCCCCAGATAGGCGCCGTAGCAAAACGTCATGGCTGTAACCGCGGCCACCAGACGGGGCACTCGAACGATCTTTCCGAGAGCGTAGTAGATGTAGAACAGCTGCACCAGCAGGGGGATGCCCCTGACCACTTCTACGTAGACCGTAGCGATACGGTTGATGATCTTGATGCGGGAGATACGCCCCAGGCCGGTGAACAGACCGACGATCAAGGCGAAGACGATGGACAGGACCGTAACGATGAAGGTCATCATAATCCCGTCGGGCAGGAAGGTGATGATGCGCCGGTACGGCTCCGGGGATATTAAGGGCAGCAGCACCAGCAGGGCGATCGCCCCGAAGAAGGAGATGCGCCACGCAGTAAAGGTGGCGCGCTGCTCCTTCTCAGGAATTAAAGCTCCGTCCGATACTTCGATCCGAGTTTTCCGCGACGAAAACTTGTCTATCGGAGCCACTCGTCCTCGATTTTATCGTAGGTACTCGTGTTCAGGACCGCATTGAGGCCCTTGTTGACCGCATCGAGGATCTCTTTGTTGCCCTTCTTGACAACGACGCCGTAGAACTCGTCTGTGAAAGGCTCGCCTACGATCTTGAATTTACCCTTATAGTTGGGATTCAGCAGGGCGAAATCAGCAGCAACAGGAGTGTCGGCAACAAGAGAGTCGATTCTGCCGTTGGCCAAATCTTCGAAGGCCAGACCGATCTCGTCGTAGGTCCGGAGCTCTATTCCGGAGACTTTCTCGATCTCGAAGGACCCGGTGGTCCCGATCTGAGCACCCGCAGACTTTCCCTTCAGATCGGCCAGCGTGGTCACACCGCTGGTTGCCTGGGGTACTACCAGAATCTGACCGGCGTTGATGTAGGGCACGGAGAAATCCATGGTTTCCTTGCGCTCTTCGGTAATGGTGACTGACGACATGACCGCATCGTACCCTCCGGCGGCCAAGCCGGCGAAGATGCCGTCCCAGGCGGTGTTCTGAAACTCAACTGTGAAACCGCCCTTTTCCGCCACCGCTTTCATCAGATCGATGTCGAAACCCACGATCTCCTTGTTCTCGTCCACCATCTCCATGGGAGGCC
>CAZBXU010000030.1:0-25381 GCA_964495755.1 uncultured Spirochaetaceae bacterium
CGCTGTTTCGGGAGGAGGTTTCCCGGCCGAAACCGTCGTGCCGTTCAACGACAACGATCTCCGAACCCTCTTTGGAATGGGACAGGCGCTCGGCGATGGCCAGACCTACAACCCCGGCGCCGATGATCACAATATCTACTCGATCCACGAGCCCCATCATAGTGTGGCTTGACAGTGGGCTACAAGCCCCACACAGTGGTTTAAGATTGGACTGCACAGGAGGCAATTATGCGCGATGATGGCAACTTGAGGGAGCAGTTACTCTATCACCTCTCCGGTCATGGGGCGCATATCGATTTCGCTGCAGCGGTCGAGGGTTTTCCCTTCGATCTGGCGGGAAAACATGTGCCCAATCTGGCCCATACGGCCTGGCAGTTGGTCTTTCATCTCCAAATAGCTCAGTGGGACATGTTGGCCTTCTGTACGGACCCAAAGCACGTATCTCCGGAGTATCCGTCGGGGTATTGGCCGGAGACGGAAGCACCGAAGGATGAAGAGCAGTGGAAGCGGACGGTTTCTTCTTTTTTAACCGAGCTGCAGGCCATGGTCGACCTGGTCAAGGATCCAGGCAACGATCTCCTTGCCCCTTTCCCCCACGGCAGCGGTCAGAACCTGTTGCAGGAGGCAATCCAGATTATCGATCACAACTCCTATCACATCGGGCAGTTCGTGGATATCCGTATGCTTCTTGGAGTACCGGTCCGGGACTGGTAGAGCTTTCTTTAGATTTCTTTTCCGTACAGGCGGTAGGTCTTGTAGATCTTAGCGCCCCAATTCTCCATGGCGTTGCGCATCGGATGGTTGTCCTCCAGAATCCAGGAGAACTCCCCCCGATGAAATCCGTGCTTGTTTCCGCGGGTGTAGGTTTCGTAGTAGAAAACAGCATCCAGCCCGATTCCCTGGAACTTCTTGCGTACCCCGAGGTTCAAGACCCGTAGCATGTTTACTTTGCGGGAATACCAAAGCAACTTTGGCAGACCGAAGGGGAACAGGCGGCCGTTGATGTGCTTCATGGCCTGATTGAGGTCGGGAAGAGCCAGAGACCAGCCCGCCAGCTCGCCGTCCACATAGGCGAAGAGCACCAGGTCGGGTACGGCGGCCATCTTGAGGTCTTCCGCCGTATGCTCCAGCTCCTCATCGGTCCAGGGGACGAAGCCCCAGTTTCGCTCCCAGGCATCGTTATAGACGATCTTGATCAGCTTAATTTCCTCTTTGAGGTTCTTCATATTGATCGGTCGAACCGTCACTTTTTTTCGCTTGCGCACCAGTTCGGCCACCCGCTGAATTTTGTCGGAGATGGGGATGATGTCTTCCATGTAGTAGGCGTACAGGTCGTGGGCTTTGGTTAATCCAAAATCTTCGACCAGGTCTACGTAGTAATCCGGGTTGTAAGGCATCTGCAGGACAGGCGGTCTGTCGAAGGTGTCGATGAGCAGGCCAAGGACGTAGTTCGTGGAGGGGTTGGCTGGTCCCAGCATCCGATTCATGCCCTTCTCGCGGATCCAGTTCTCCGCCTTGGCAAATAAAGCCCGGGATACGGCTCTATCGTTGATCGATTCGAAAAAACCAAAGAATCCTGTTTTCTGCTTCTGGAAGTCGTTGTAGTTGTTATCAATGATGGCAGAGATGCGACCGACCAGCTCTTTGCCTCTGTAGGCGAGGTAGTTCTGGATCTCGCTGTGAAGGAAAAAGGGATTCTTTTTCGTATCGAGCACCGCTCTTTGCTCTATAAGCAGCGGAGGCACCCAGTTGGGATCTCCTTTGTACATCTTCCAGGGGACCTTGATAAATGTTTCAAGCTGTCGTTTGTTCGCGACCGGGACGACCTCGAGAGGTTCAGACATTCATTCTACTCCTCGCTGCAGCTATTCTTACAGACAATCGGTAAGATTGTCAAACGGAGAAATTGGAATTGGTTCTATCGACCGGATCGCTCTCGATAAGCCGCAGCAATCGAAACACCAGGGGTGCTCCCAAGCCGATCCACAGACCGAGCAGGGCGTAGCGGATAAAGCGGAAGAGCAGATAGAGTTTTTCCCCTTCCTCCGGGAACAGCGTTTTCAACCCCAGATACAGAGCCAGGGTCACCAGCAGGCCGATCGGGTAGCGAGCGATTCGTTTGCCCCAGGTGCCCGAGCAGGAGAGGGAGAGAAACCGGGAAAGAAAGAGAAGCCCGTGGGAGAAGCCCCAGAAGATGGCCACTACGGAAACCAAATCCTTGGACGGATTCAAGCCGAGAACGGCAGAAGTAACACCGGAGATCAGTATCAAAGATAGGAACAGGCTGATTTTACCGGCCCGGCGGATAATACCAGGTACGATCCAGACAACCAGAGTTAGAAGAACCGCACCAATCGCCCAGCCGGCCAGGACGTCGGTGGGAAAGTGCACTCCGAGGTAAATCCTCGATACCCCGATCAGGAGCATAACGAGCACAGCAACGATCCAGCCCCATATTTTCTTCATCCTCAAGGCCAGGGCGCCCCAAATGACGACAGCGGACTGGGAATGTCCGCTGGGCAGCCCGTATCCGGTCGCTTCGATGAGATTGATCCCCGGCTGGAGAACGAAGGGGCGAGGCTGGGTAAAGAGATCCTTCAACCCATAGTTGATGAGACCTGTTATGAGCAGAACATATACGAGCTTAGCGCCGAATTTTGTGTCCAGGCACCAGAACAGAAAGGGAAAGAGCAGAAGATAGAACTCTTCGTCTCCGAGAAAGGTGATGCCCTTGAAAAAGCCGTCGAGGACCGGTCCTCCCAGAGCCTGCATTCCTTGGATGAACTGGATTCCCCAGGAGTAGATCTGGCTCATACGTCAAGGACCACCGTGGTTCGCCAGAGCTTTCCCTCTTTTTTAAGGGAAAACCTGTGAAAGGTTACCGCTTTCACGTCTACCCCAAGGTGGTGACGCTTTGAATCGATCGTTTCCCCGGCCGCCAGAGCCTCGAGTTTTGCAGGTGTTCTTCCCGCGTCGATCCGGCAATGCTCGAGTCTCAGCAGCAGCGACTCCGCATCCTTGTAGTAGATCAGTTCCTGGAGGAAGTTGTAAAGCAGAAGATCGACGCTCTGGTCTTCTATGGCGATGCTTTTTCTGGATTTGCTGTCGAGTGCGGAAGGGTTTTCGATCATAACCCGCAGAGTGGCATCCCAGGCGGAGGTAAATAATTCTTCAAGAGATGTCCCTTCAGCCTCGAAGGCCACATCGGCTACTGAAAGGTCATCCCGATATCGATAGGACATTTCTTGTTCTTAAATCCCCTCAGCCCTTGATGTTGCCCACCGGAATGAGTTTTGCCACCGCCCGGCTCAAGCCGGCAGCCTCGGTGGCCAGAACCACCTCGTCGATGTCCTTGTAGGCGGCGCCGGCCTCCTCGGCCAGGCCGGCGTAGGACGCACAGCGGATGTAGATCCCCCGCTCCCGCAGTCGCTTCTCCAGATCCTGTCCTCGAAACTGTTTCTTGGCCTGGTTTCGTCCCATCGTGCGGCCGCTGCCATGGGCGGTGGTGTAAAAGCTCTGCTCGCCGCTTTGCACTCCGGCCAGCAGGTATGATCCGGTCTCCATACTGCCGCCGATGATCACCGGCTGTCCAACTTTGCGATACTCCGAAGGGATCCCTCCCATGCCGGCGGCGAAGGCTCGGGTGGCTCCCTTGCGGTGCACCAGCAGCTTTCGTTTTTTGCCGTCGATACGGTGGCGCTCCACTTTGGCGGTGTTGTGGGTCACGTCGTAGATCTGATGAAGACCGAGCTCCATCGGGTCCTTACCGAAGATTTCCGAAAACACCTCCCGGATCCGGTGCAGAATCACCTGGCGGTTGACGAAGGACATATTGATGGCGCAGTTCATGGCCTTGTAGTAATCCTGTCCTTCCTGCGAGGCGAAGGGCGCGCAGGCCAGCTGCCGGTCCCGGACGGGGATGCCGTACCTGGACTGCATCACCTTGAGAAATCTCTGCAGATAATCGGTGGCGATCTGGTGTCCGAAGCCCCGGCTGCCGCAGTGGAACATCAGCACCACCTGGTTGGGGCGGTCAATGCCATAAGCGCGGGCGATCTTCTGATCGAAGATGTTCTCCGGCCTCGCCACCTGGATCTCCAGGTAGTGGTTGCCCGATCCCAGCGTGCCGATCTGTTTGTAGCCCCGTTCAACGGCCCGTTCACTGACCTTGGAAGCGTCGGCCTGCCGGACGCAGCCGTTTTCCTCGGTTCGATCCAGATCCTCCTGGATGGCGTATCCCTTCTTCAGGCACCACTTCATGCCCTGCTCCGAGAGAGTGCGAAACTCGCTCTGGGACAGCTTCATGGATCCTTTGCCACCGACGCCGGCGGGAATACGGACGAACAGGCGGTCGACGATCTGCTGAACTCTGGGCTGGACTTCCTCCCAAGTGAGAGAGGTGGCCACGAGGCGCATGCCGCAGTTGATGTCGAAGCCGATCCCTCCCGGGGAGATCACCCCGGTCTCGGTGTCGAAGGCGGCCATTCCCCCGATGGGAAACCCGTAGCCGCTGTGCCCGTCGGGCATACAGAAGGAGTAACCGGCGATCCCGGGTAGGGTAGCCACGTTTGTCACCTGCTCGAACACGGAGCTGTCCATGCTGTCCAGCAGCCGTTTGCTGGCATAGATGCGGGCCGGGACCTGCATTCCCTCCTTATAGGTTCGGGGGATCTCCCACAGGGTGTCGTTGATCTTTATACAACCACTCGGAACCATCAGTCCAAATTCTATGCTCCAAACGTATTGAAATCAAGATACCGGCTTGTGTGGGGTGTGAATGCCGGAACCGGTTTTGGCTCCTTTATCGAGGGTACCGGCTTTTAAAAATCCCCAGAGCAGCAGTGCGGCTCCTATCATCTCCGCAGGATACAGTCCGGCGGTCTGACCCGCTCTGGCCCGAGCTCCAGCTGCGGCAATGACCACCGTTCCTACAGCGATTAGAATGTTTGCCCAGACCCGGTAGCGATGTAAAGGATGACACGGTTTTTGCCCATCTGCTCTCCTCCCTTCCCTAAGGTGCGGACCTACGGCAGGGCCTGCGGGATAGAACGATAGCGCCGGGAAGACCAAGGGCCAGACACAGAACTGCGTTCACCACAAACATCGGACGAATCCCGATGGCATCGGCCAAGACCCCGCTGGCCCAGGGGCCGATGAAAATCCCCGCAGCGTAGACCGACTGATGGAGCCCCATGGCCGCGGTACGCTGATTCGTGGGAACATCTCGAATACTCAAGCCCATCAGCACCGGATACCCGATGCCGTGGGCGATCCCGAGCAGCCCTTGGATCAGAAAGAGGAGAGGAATGCTCTTGGCCAGGGCGGCAGCGGCAATGGCCAAGGCGAAGACAACGTATGTCCCCAGCAGCATTGATTCCGACTTGAGGTGGGAACCGGACGAAGTGGAGCTCAAGTTCCCCAAAAGAAAAAGAAGCAGGTTGACCGTTGCCAAAAGCCCGATGGTAACATCCCCGGCCCCGAGCTGTTTGGCCAGAACCGGTATGAATCCAAGGGATACGCCGAAAACGACGTACTGGTTGACTGCGGCCAGTAGAGAGGGAAGAAGCACATTGCGGCGACGGAAGAGCCGAAGCAATGAACGCGGCTTAGGGGCCCCGGCGGGTTGACTGTTGACGGGTACGGGCAGCACGAGCAGAGCCGCCAAGATAGTTGCCCCGATAGCTACCACAAAGGCCAGGATGTAGCCTCCCCACTCGTTAAGGTAGCCGTTCAGGGCCGTTGCGGTGATTCTAGCGGCTGCGGTGACCAGAGTCAGGATCGCGCTCGCCCGTACCGATTGCTCTGCGGGAAAGAAGGTGCTGAACACGACAACCAAGGGCACCCAGATCCCCATGGCCAATCCCGTCAGGGAGCGGCCGAGATACAGCCCGAAGGTTGTATCGGTAGTTCCGAGGAGCAGAGATCCGGCAGCACATGCAAAGAAACCTCCGAGGATGAACAGTTTCTGCCGCCCCACCGTGTCCACCAGAATCCCGAGGGGCAGGCGTATTACAACCTGCCAAAGCCCGTACATCGAAAGCACCGCTCCGACCACGGCCAGGCTGCCCACTCTGGCCCGCAGGTATTCAGGGAGAGTAGGAAAGAATACGTACTGTGCAAACCAGAAGAGAAAGACAGCGGCGGCGTAGAGAACCATGTGTTGTTTTTCCGTCATTTGTTGTCTGCATACCATGACCGGGCGCGAGAGAAAAATCAATAGTACCGTTGGGTGGGCTTGGGGCGCTCTGCTCGCTCAGGCTCACCCGGCGAGCTTGAATTCCACCTCAGCCCGCTGTAGTGTTAAAGGTATGAAGACCAGAACGAGTTCGTTTATCTCAAGGCTGGCCGTTGTCGTGTTTCTTGTTGGCGGTACCCTGACGGCTCAGGGACAGTGGGAGGGAGGCGCCGGTGGATCCGGAGCAGAAGGGCGGCTTCCCCTCTCGAAGGTGGTGCTCTTCACCAGCGGGGTAGGCTATTTCCAGCGGGAGGGCACCGTTGCCGGCAGCGTCGACCTGGACCTGTCTTTCGAGACAAAAGACATCAACGATCTTCTCAAGAGCCTGGTGGTCCAGGACCTGGACGGCGGCCGGGTCACGGAGGTGACCTATTCCTCTCGAGATCCTCTGACCCGAACTCTGAAGAGTTTCGCCATCGACCTGACGGGACATCCCAGTGTGGCTCAAATCCTGGCCCAGGTGCGGGGAGAGGCGGTGGAGCTGCTTACCTCCCAACGGATTACCGGAACCGTCGTGGGGGTGGAAACCAAGCCCAGCGGCGAGCACACCGCTGACACCTACCTCAACCTGCTGACCGACGGGAGGATGCGGAGCATCAATCTGGCCGAGGTTCGGAGCTTGAGCTTCCTCAACCCGCAGCTGCAGGGGGAGCTGGATCAAGCCCTGTCCCTATTGGCGGAAAGCCGCAGCGCGGAAAAGAAGCGGGTCACCTTCGGATTTTTCGGAGAGGGGAACCGGAGGGTTCGGGTGGGATATCTCCTGGAAGCGCCACTCTGGAAGACCAGCTACCGCCTGGTCCTTGGCGAGGAGGAGCATTTCCTGCAGGGCTGGGCGATCGTGGAAAACACCACCGACGAGGATTGGCGGAATGTATCTTTGAGCCTGGTGTCCGGGCGTCCGATTTCCTTCATCATGGATCTGTACCGGCCTCTGTACGTTCCCCGACCAAAGGTCGAGATGGAGATGTACTCCTCCATAAGACCGCAGCGCTACGATGAAGACCTCGGCTTGGCCGGTGCGGTGCCGGAGGCGCCGATGGCCACGCAGCGTATGGCCGAATCCAAAGCCATGCCCAGTGCGGAGCCGATGTACGAAGAAGAGGATTTCGATCTGAGTCAGGGTATTGCCACGGCTGCTCAGGCTCTAGAGGCGGGGAATTTCTTTCGCTACCTGATCCAGCATCCGGTGACGATTCCTCGGCAGGAGTCGGCAATGATTCCCATCGTGAATCAGAATGTAAAGGGCCTGCGGGTCTCCATCTACAACCGAAACGTTCAGACCAAACATCCCCTGCATGGCCTGAGGCTCAAAAATTCAACCGGATTCGACCTCATGGGTGGACCTCTTACCGTGTTTGAACAGGGAAGCTACGCCGGAGACGCCCAGATCGACACCCTCAGCGCGGGAGCGGAACGGTTGATCAGTTTTGCCATCGATCTGGACACGGAAATCGCCGTCAACTCCCGGAGCGTTCCTGAGACCTTGTTTTCGGTGCGCATCGTCAAAGGGACCCTGATCAGCACCTTGTCCATGCGCACCGAATCCACCTACAGGATTAAGAACTCCGACAACCGTTCCCGATCGGTACTGGTCGAACATCCCTTGAGCCCCGACTGGGATCTGATCTCCCCCGTCAAGGCCGAGGAGACCACTCGGAGTTCCTACCGTTTCCTGGTGGAGGTAGCCGCCGGTGAAACCGAAGAGCTCCTCGTTGCCCAGGAGCGGCAGATCGACCGGTCCGTGCTCCTAACGAACATTAATGACAACCAGATCACCTTTTTTCTCAGTGCCCGAAATGTGGACCGGCGGGTCAAGCAGGCTCTCGAGGGGCTGGCTGAGCGCAAAACCGCCCTGTCCCAGACTGTGAATCAGCGGCAGGGGGAGGAGCGCCGGATCAACACGATCCACAGGGAGCAGAGCCGCATCCGGGATAACATGGCCCGTTTGGAAAAGGACTCGGACCTCTACAAGCGCTACGTCTCCCTTTTGGATGAGCAGGAGGATCAGCTGGAGGAAGCCCTGGAGCGCATAGAGGATCTGCGGATCAAGGAACAGCGGCAGCGGGAGGAGCTGGACCGCTACATCCTGTCCCTCGATATCCCCTGACGGCTGGTGTTCACGGCCACCGCAACTTGATTGCGACTTTATGGGACTGCTACCGAGTTCAATTCCTGCAATGCCTCTTCATCATAGGTTTTATTTCTTACCGGCCTGCGTAGCTCATCGATCAGTGCTCTATATTCCCCGGAAACAGTGGAAGAGGATTGTCTTGACAACCGGCTCTTCGCCTGCCGGCAGAACAAGAGCACCGATTCCAACGGAATCTCCCCGATCTCCACGATGACCCAATCTCCCTGTCTCACCGCTGAACCCTGAGCGGCTATCTCCCCTTCACTCAAACGGGCCAGACTGTTGGCAAGCAGGTACCCTCCCACCCGCCTGCGCTCCTCGCCGGCGTAGACGGCCAGGTTGAAGGGGGAGCTTGTCGAAGGATCGTAGAGCACCCGGGAGCAGTCGATACCTTCGGCCTCGAGTTGCCCGACGATCGCCCCGCCGCCGAGCACGTCGACCTCTCGAGCCAGCAGCTTCTCGGTATAGCCGATGCCGAGATCGGCGGTGCGGATCCGATAGTCCAGGGTGGCGGTTCCGAAGCCGATGACGCGTGCCGGTGCCATGGTATTCAGCTGCCTGAATCTTCGGCGCTTCCTTCCAGTTCCAGGGCGTGGTTCAGATAGGAGATGTCCTCAGCCCTAACCCGCGCCCAGTTCTTGGCGAAGAGAAGCTCCGCCTTTTGGCTCAAGGGGTGTTCCATCATCTGCTTGAGCAGGGGATAGCGCATCCCTACCGCATCCACCCCGGCGGACAGGGCCAGCTCCACGTCGGCCGGGTTCTTCAAACTGACGGCGATGATCTGGGGAGAGTTGTCCAGTCGATCGTAGCCCTTCCGGATCGCCGAAAGGATCTCAAACATGTTCAGACCGATGTGCAGACCCCGGGAAACAAAGGGGCAGATGCCGAAGGCACGACACCGCGGCCTGAGAGATGCTGAACAGCGTGGTGGCGATGCAGTTGATGCCCTGTTTCTGAAGCTCAGCAATAGCATGAAACCCTTTTTCATCGGCAATGATTTTGAACCCTACCCGCGGGGAGATCTCGTGCAGGCTTTGGGCGTTCTCCACCAGAGCGCCCGAGCTGTCCCCGTGGATCTGGATAAAAACGGGCAAATCGGTGGTTTCCAAGATCGCCCGGGTGATATCCGCAAGGGTCATTTTCCCCTCGAAGTACTGCTCGAAACCCTGCGGGTTGGTCAGAATTCCCGCTGCCCCAGTTTACTGCATAGCTTGATGTCCTCAAGCGAACCGGCTCCGTAGATCTTCATACAACCTCCCGCGACGATTCCGTCTAGACCGCCGCAATCGCCCGCAGCTTTTCCATCTGTTCCGCCGTGGGTGTCAGATTCGCCCCTTCCCGGCAGAAGGTGCCCTGGATCACGCCCCGCTCCTTCCAGTAGTGCTTGCACAGGCTGCGGAAGCCCTTTCCCTGGGCGAGATAGTCCCAGCTCTCATTCACACGTTGCTGCAGGCTCCGGGTTTTCCGGAGGTCCCGGGCGGCGAAAGCCGTGCTGATCTGGGCCAGAAGCCGCGGATACAGGTTCAAGCCCCCGCCGAGCAAGCCGACGCTGCCCACGGCCAGGGAAGCCAGATGGAGCATCTCCACCCCCTGGAAGGAGCTGATCTCCGATCCATAGTGAGTGCAGATATCCGTGAAGGTCACCATATCCTGGGAGCTGTCCTTCAGCCCGACGAAGTTCTTCATCTTCATCAGCGAGCTGACCAAGGCGAGGGATGGCCGGTGCTCGCTGACCACGGGGGACCAGTACCCGGCGAAAGCAGCGCCGGTGTCGCCGATCTTGCGAAAGTACTGCTCCACCGCTCCCACTTCCGTCGGTACATCGGAGGGGACAACCACCGCCACCCCGTCCAGACCCGCCGACATGACCAAGAGTGTCAGTTCGATGACCTGATCGAGAGGAAGCCCCCCTGTGTTCACCATGATGACATTTTCGTCTCTGTCGATCGTACCAAACCCTTCGATCAGGGCTTTACGCTCTTCGAAGGGCAGATGCATGAACTCGCTGGTGGCCCCAAGGGCGAACAGACCGCTGCACGATGGAAGGGAGAGGAAGGTTTCTGCCAGCCGCCGGCTGCCCTCAAGATCGAGGGACCCATCCTCGAACATGGGAATGATGATGGGGACGAGCACCCCCTGCAAGTTTTTCATTCGCCTCATACCGGAACTCCTGTTGCCCTCGCACTGTCCCCACTGTACCGGCCATGTGAGGAGTTACCAGGACATCCCGGCGCTTTAGAAAGCGGACAGTCCTGCGGTCCGAGTAGTCGGGAGGTTCATAGAACCCCGGAGCGATCTTTGGATACACGTCCCGCATCTACTTGGGAGGCTTTATGCAGAGGGTTGAAAACACATATTTTGTCCAGTTGTTCAGGGTGCAGCACCGGATGGCACGTCAGTCTCATGAAAGGAGCTTCTTTTCGTCCTCCGGGCTCCAGTAGTCCACGGTGGCGAAGGTTTGGGGCCCCGCGTGAGGATAGATGATTGCTCGGCCTTCCACCTTTCCCTCCTTCATGGCGCGGAGCACCTCGGGAACATGCTCCAGCGAACCGATGCCATAGATGTAGTTTCCCGCGTCGATTTGACCCTTGGCGATAAGATCGATGGTGGCCATCATGTCGTAGGCGTCGCCCCCGCTGGAACCCACAATCCGGGTGTCCCGGTAGTGAACGTCGATGGCATCCACCTGGAGCATGCTCTTTCCCTTCGGAAGACCGCCGAACAGGTTTACAACACCCCCCTTTGCAAGGAGCGAAAATGCCGACTGCTGCACCGCCTGGATGCCTACCGCCACGATAACGTCGTCCGCACCCTTTCCGTCGGAGGCCCGGGCGAGAGCTTCGGAAAGCGCATAGGGCTGTACGGTATCGAGACGTATCGAAAGCTGCTCCGACTTTTTCCCGAATAGTTTCCTGATGGTTTCGAGGCGTGATTCCACCAGGTCTGAAACGATCAGGACCCGGGGTCGGAACCGCATTGCCATTTCCACATGGATTCTCCCCATGGTGCCGGCGCCGATGACGACGGTGACGCCACCCTCGAGCAGACCGATCCTCGCCTCTCTGGGAGAAAAGCGGTCTTTCTTCACGATGTGAACCTGTCTGTCCTGGGAGGAAAAAACGCAGGATACCGGTTCCGCCATGGAAACTGCGTAGTGGGGAATATCGTCGGAAGGAAGCTTGAGCATGCAGCCGCTCTCCAGAATTTCTTCCTGGATCAGGATGTACTCCGCCAGATTCCCCGGCAGGGTGTATCCCACCCCGGTTTTTGTCATCCCCTCTGCGTTATTGTTGTATCTCTCCCGATGGTTGATCGGTCCCACGTCCGCCGCAGGCTGAATCCCGTAACGTGTTCCGGGAAGGTATTCCTTTTCAAGATTTTTTCCCGCCTTTATGACGATAAGCGACCCTTCGTCTCCGAGGATGATGGGATACACCGTCGGGTCCCATCCGTTCAGGAAGGTGTGGTTTTTTCCCTGGGCCACCAATTTCAGGATGGAAGTACAAACACCGGCAGCCTCGACCCTGCAGAGAAGCTGGTTTGGCCCGGGTTCGGGTACAGGCAGTTCCCGGACTTCTACGTGATCGATGTCGTTTCCAAAGGCAACGACCGCCTTCATGGCTTTTGGAATCTCATTGTTTTTCATCCTATTTTCTCCTGTTCCCCCCCCACAGTTCCGATCTGAGCAAGATAATTACCGAAATAATCTTCGAGTAGCTTCCGCTTCTCACCTGGTTCGCTCTCCGGAAAAGCGCCACCCATTGAAAAACAGGCAAACCCTCCGGAAGCTGTTCCCCAGGCACAGGCCTCCGTAAGATCGGGTTTCCCCGTCCCGTCATCCCCCAGCTGCATGGCTACAGAGGCGAGGACGCCCCCCGCGAAATTGTCGCCGCACCCGGTTGTGTCACCGCACACGGCCTTTCCTTCTCGGATCTCCCGCTTCACCCTTTCGGATACCGGTAAATACCGCGGTCTCGTTTGCCGGAACCTGGCACCGGAGGAGTACAGGTATACATCCTCCGCTCCCTGGGTGATGACAAACGCCTTAAGCCCCTTCTCGATGAAAAACTCCCCCGCCGCGGTAAGGGAAGAGCGGCCGCTCAGACGAAGAGCTTCTTCCCTGTCGGTTACTAGGAGGTCCGTCAGGGTGTAGGATCCGTCTCCCGACCCCAGGGGCCAGCGGGAGGCAGGATCCTTCTTCTCATTGATAAAATCGAACACAGTGCTGACAATGTTGATCGCCCCTGCATCCCTTCCCATCTTTAGCAGGATGTCCAGGGCTTGGTGGATGTGGGGAAGCACGGCGGTGGCGCCGAAGAAAAGGATGTCAGAAGCGAAGAAATCATCCGGGATATCCTGCGGCTTTATGGACCAGGAGGTCCCGATCCGGTTTATGAAGGTCCTCTCTCCGAATCCGTCGTTGTAACCGGGATCGGAGAGAACGAAGGTACAGGGCGATGATCCCTTGATCCTGCTGAACCGGTCAAGGTCGACGGGGAAACCTGCAAGCAGTTTTCTAAGAGTGTCCCCGACATGGTCGTCACCATATACCCCGAAAAAGGAAACCTTGCCGTCATCCCCGAGGATCTGGGCCGCGTTTATTGCGGCAACGATGGCAGGTCCACCCACGTTGACCGTCACAGGATCGCCGCATCCCGAGAGATCAGCAAGGAATTTATCCTCTCCCGCCCCTGAAAAGGCCTCGAGGTCCTCTACAAATACCAACTTCCCCGGTTCAAGCCCCCCGTCCCCCGGGACCCGGGAGGCATAGCTCAGGAACGCATCGCCGGTAAAATCCACGGGAGAGTAGAGATAATCGACGAGACAACACCCCATTACGGAAATTCTGACAGACATAACTCTCCTCTTTTCGATTACAGGTTAAGCGGATATGTGCCAAGCCGTTTTCCTGATTCGAACAGCGCAGCAACGTTCTCCGGGGGAATGTCCGGGGGCATATGGTTCGCTGATGTAAGAAGGTATCCGCCCCCTTCACCAAAGGTTTCAAGACAGCGGCGGACATCATCCTCTACGTCCTGAACCGTACCTGTCAAGGCCTCTTTCAGGTCGACTCCGCCCATAAAACAGAGACGGTCTCCGTACTCCTTCTTGATCGCCTTCCAGTCGGTGGAGGCAAGGGGTTCCAGGGGATTCAGGATATCTATCCCGCAATCAGCCAGGCTCCCGACGATCTTTGTGATAGCGCCGTCGGAATGGAACGCCACAGGCAGGTCCTGCCGGTACTGCTTGACAATGCCCACGATCCTGGCAAGCTGAGGACGGAACATGATCTCGAAGCTGTCCGGCGAAATCATCAGGTCCTGGGTCCCGCCGTAATCGTCCCCGGGGACCTCGAAAAAGTCGATATGCTTCCCGACGATGTCGAGATATATCTCCTGGGTTCGGAGAATGACGTCGGTGCATTTCTCGACAATGAGGTTCGCGATTTCAGGCTCGGCTATCATGTCCATGTAGAAATTTTCACGTCCCCGGAGCTCCGACGCCTGTTCGAAGGGACCGTAGGAGTTGACCGCGCGGGCTGCGATCGCCTTGTCGGGATAGTTCTTCGCAAGGAAGGCAAGACGATCCTTCATCAGATTAAAATCGAGATACTTCTCCGGATCGGGCCAGGTGTAATCGGCGATCTGTTCGAGTGAGACGTCCTTTAAGGGGGCGCCGGTGCTGGTAACAGTCGGACCGTTCCTGACCCATTCGACACCCCAGGCATCCTTCCGATCTCCGTCCATCCGGGCACCCCCCAGATCTGTAAACCCGCTCCAGACATAGCGTATGTCGGTATCGAGATAATCCAGGACCCTGTCGTCGTAATAGTTGGAGGCCCTCGGTTTTAGCTTTCTGAAAGGTGGAACCGGGTCTCCGAGGCCAAAGTGTTCGAGTACCCGGAAATAGGTGTCATCGTTTAAGGTATAGTAGCTTCCCCACAGGGCAAGGGGCACCCGGTCCGGTTCCTGGTGTGCAAGGGCGGTCTGAACGCGCTCCTTCGAAGTCATTACTGATTTCATGTTGGATTCCTCTTCTCAATGAATAGTGATCAAGTGAAATTTCCCCAGGACGCATAAGCTTCAAGGATCCACTGGAACAGGTGTGAATCCAGATCTAGGGATGTCAGTTCCCGAACGACAGTTGCAACACCGCTGTCGGCAATCTTTCCCTGAAGCTTCATTGCCTCCCCATCCTCCGGCTGATGGTAGCGCAGGGCGGCACCTGCAACCCGGGCGATGAACCTGGGTTCGATGCCGAGGGACTGGCAGAAAAGGGCGCTTCCGATAAGCCTGTCTTCCCTGCCCAGCTTACGCAGGGGATCCCGGCCTACCCGCTTCACCGTATCCTGGATAAGGGGGTTGCCGAAGCGGAGGTCGATATCCGCCCTGACACGGGCGATGGCCTCCCGCGTGATGTCATCGGGGTAGCGTTTCATTAGGGCGGCGCAGGTTTCCTCAAGGGCACCAGAAAAAACTTCCTTAAGCTCTTCATTTTCCATGGTTTCGTGTACATAAGTGTACCCCTTCAGGTTGCCCAGGTACGCCAGGGCCGCATGGCCGAGATTGTAAACAAAAAGTTTCATTTCCACCTCGGCACGAAAATTGGATACCGGGTAGAGCCCTTCTATAGGGGGGGGAGTTGCCCGTGTCGCCTTTCCATTGTATGGAAGCTTGTGGTAGGAATCTGCAATCACCATGAGGGGGTTTTCCTTCAGGACCTCGGGCCGTGCCTGCGGCACCATCCGGGCAACCGTGGTGCCTACGAAACCGATATGATCCTCCGCCCAGGCGGCATCCTCTTCCGACAGAAGGGCGAACACGTGGCCTTTCAGCTGTTCTGCCGCATCGAGCATGTTCTCACACAGATAGATATCGAGGGGATCGCCGCTTTCCGTTCTGCGCCGGACGATCCCTTCGGCAAGAAGCGGCGCGATGCCTGCAAGGTTCTTTACCCCCACAGCGGTACCCACAACATCGCACCGGGCTATCTCCCCCGCGACCTTTTCCGGTTCCCCGGTAGAATACGCGTCGATCCTGTCGATGGTCATCTCGATCTCTTTCCGAGTCTTGGCGTCGAGAAGCCGGAGGGGGTACGCCCCCGCCTCTTTCAACGAATCCACTAAAGCGGCGACAGCGTCGACAAAACAGATTCGGTAACCCGCCTCGTAGAACAGTTGACCCATAAATCCTCTGCCTATATTTCCAGCCCCAAATTGAAGTGCGGTTTTCATGTATGTTTCAACTCCAATATTTTTTTGTTTCAGACTACGATGGTTTCAACACCGTGCTCGGCAATTTCCTCTATGAATCCCCTGTCCGTTTCGGAATCGGTGATGAAAATGTCCAGATTTTCCGTGGGACAGAAGGCAAACAGGGAACGTTGTCGTATCTTGGACGAATCCAGCAGAAGAACTACGGTGTCGGCGATGGATATAAAAGATTCCTTGACATCGGCTTCCATCCGGTTTGATGTCATAAGACCCCGGATACTGTCAAAGGCAGTCGCCCCGAGGAAAAGGACATCCGCATGCAGCTTGCGTACCATTTCTGCGGTATCCGGGCCTACAATACTGGAGGTCTTGTTCCGGATGATACCCCCGAGAATCATGGTTGTGACCTGATCGTATTTCACCGCCTCATTGGCAATATCGAGGCTGTAACAGAGAAGGGTGAGGTTCTGAACAGTATTGAGGTATTGCAGGAGCTCAACAGTGGTGGTTCCGGCATCCACCGCAATAGTTCCGCCATCCGGAATCAACTCCGCAGCGCGCCTTCCGATACGCTCCTTAAGCTCCTTGTTTTTGACCCTGCGTTCGCTGGTACTCGAATCATACATTGCGCTCCTCTTCACCATGATCCCGCCGTGTGTGCGTATGATCACGTCGTTTTTCGCAAGCCGCGTAAAATCACGCCGGATCGTATCCGCCGACACATTGCACACCCCCATCGCCTCATCCACCGTCACCTTCCTGTTTTGATGAACAAGTTCCAAAATCTTTTCCAGCCGCTCTTCTATGAACAAATCCTCTTCCTTATTCCTGGTTTGGTTGAAACTATCGCACTCCTACCGATCTGTCAACTCAATATTCCGTTTTTTTACTTTTATCTGCACATATTTTGGGTATATACGGCTGTTAATTGCGTTTTATTGCCTATTTATCAGAGTTATCCAAAATATCTTTTGGATTATAAATGCAAATACGCAAAATAAATTACCCCACCTTGACAGAAATGCCTGATTTTAAGATGGTGATATTCGCAGAATAGAAAACAGAACAACGGGAGGAAAGCGATCCATGGGAGCGATACACCGGTTTCAGGGAAAGGACGGCAGCTGGGCCTGGGAGGGAGTGCCCATCAGTGACTACGGTGCGGCACGTCCGGGCCTAACAGTCCGGAGGTTTATCAGCCGGCAGGATAACTCGAACAATATGGAGATCCGCTACTTCGAACTCCAGCCGGGGGCATGCAGCAACTTTGAAAAGCACAACTACGAGCATGCCGTCCTAATCCTCCGCGGAAGCGGAACTGTGCAGCTGGGAGAGGTGGTTCACGAGATCGGCACCGGAGATTCCATCTTTATCGAAAGCGACGATGTTCACCGTTTTATTGCAGGGCCCGATGGACCCCTTGGGTTTATGTGCGCTGTCCTTGACAAGGAACTCCGCTTTACCGTTCACGGAGAGCAGGACCTGGTGATGTTTGATGATGATACCGGGGAAGTGCGCTCGCGAGAGCACTGGAAGAGCTATGCCGAACAGGTGAAGTGATTCTTCAGCCTCATCGCAGATGCCAAGGGGCCGGGGCTTTTTTCATATATGCTGCCCCCGCCGCCAAACTCCGTCCTTTCAGGCATAACTAGGGCGGTCGGGAGGATAGGAAGCTGCCGAAGGGTCATACGAGGCGGGCATACATCTATAGCCCGTCTTTCCCCCGGCGGCGCAGTCACTCGCCAATGCCCTACGGTTCGATAACGGTTTTCAACGCCCGCCCCTCGCCGGCTCTTTGAAAGGCCTCCGAGATTTGTCGAGAGGGTATCAACTGTCGCACAACCTTTCAGTGAAACCCGAGGCGATCATCTCCATGGCCAGGTGGTTCGGAGGAAGGCCGGCAAAATACAGGACTTTTCCGTACAGACCGATGAGTTCCAGGGACTGCTCCTGGATTTCAGGGGAGGAGCAGGCCACGACTCCCTTGTACAAAAAATCCCGGATGATATTATTACGAAGACAGTGCGAAAATCTTGTTTTCTTAACACGATTTTTCGCACTGGTTGAGAACATCACAATCCTCCTTTCGGTTGCGAAGCGAGGATTGTGATTTAATGGCAGGCTGGAACTTTCGATGGACAAACCACTACTCGAACTACGCGGGATCATCACGGTGCTGAATACCCCTTTCACCGATGGCGATGCGGTGGATCTGCCCTCTCTGCGGAGGAACGTCAGCTACGCCCTCGATTCCGGAGTAGCGGGTATTCTTGTCCCGGCCATGGCCAGCGAGGTGGACAAGCTTTCCCAAGAGGAGAGGCAGCAAATTGTAGAAGCGGTTCTGGAGGAGAACGGAGGGCGGGTGCCGGTGATCGGCGGCGCCTCCGCCGCAACGGCGGAACAGCGAAGGCAATACACTGCAACCCTGATCGAACTGGGCTGCGACGGTGTTCTGGCCGGCATCCCTTTCCAGGGCGAAGTTCAGTACGAGCGGGACGTGCGGGATCTGGATGCCCTGAAACCGGGCTTCCTGATGCTCCAGGACTGGGACTTCCAGGGCTACGGTCTTCCGATCTCCCTGATCTCCAGACTGTTCGACAAGGTGGAGAGCTTCCGCTGCCGCAAGGTGGAGGTGGTACCGGCCGGGGTGAAGTGCTCCAAGGTCCTGGAGGCGACCGAGGGGAAACTGCACGTGTCGGGCGGCTGGGCGGTGATGCAGATCATCAAAGCCCTCGATCGGGGGGTTCACGCCTTCATGCCCACAGGGATGCACGAGTTGTACAACCGCATCTACAGCCTGTACCAAGCGGGGCAGCGGGAAGAGGCCCGGGTCCTGTTCGAGCAGGTGTTGCCGGTGCTGGCCTTTGCCAATCAGCATCTCGATATCTCGGTTCACTTCTTCAAGCGACTCCTGCACAGGCAGGGTATCTACTCCACGCCCCGGGTACGCCAGCCGATCCTGCCCTTCGATGAGGTGCATGAGAGAGCGGCCGGGGAGTTGATCCGCCGGGCGATCGAGCTCTGCCGGCAGTCACGGGAGCAGCGGTTGTAGAAAGGAGTAATAATGGCGGGGGACAGATCGAAAGCGAACGTACTGTTTTTCATCATGCACGACATCGGACGGCGCTACGGTTGCTATGGAAACCGTGCCGTCATCAGCCCGAACATCGACGCCCTGGCTTCCGAATCGATTCGCTTCGACAGCCATTTCTGCCAATGGCCGCTCTGCGGTCCCTCCCGGGCCAATGTCTTTACCGGCTGTCGACCTCTGAGCACGGGGCGCTACAACAATCAGCCCTTCTTCCCCGGTTTTCGGAAACGGCGGGGATCGGGTTTCCACCCCCTCCCGGAGCTGTTTCGACTTCACGGTTACCGGACCTTTGGCGCCGGGTTGGTCTACCACGACGTGGATGATCCACTCTCCTGGAGCGAGCCCTTCTGGAGACCCGCTCTCCCGGCGCAGGAGCGGCGTTGGATCCGGATTGCTCAGGAGGCCTCCCCCAATCCCTGGTTCAACGATGATTCCCTGCGATTGATCGAAGAGCGCTTGCGCCGCCTGCGAGCCGGCGGTCTGGAAGCGGAGGAGCTGCAGCGTCCGGAAAACTTACGCAAGTTTCGGGGGCCCGCCGTGGAAGCGGGAGAGGTAACTGATGAAACCTACTTCGACGGGCAGACCGCGGAAAAGGCTGTGGAGTGGATCGATAGCTACGACGATCAGGTTCCCTTCTTCCTGGCTGTTGGTTTTACCGCCGGGCACCTGCCCTTCTGCAGCCCGCGCAAGTACTGGGAGCTCTACGATCGCCCCTCCTTGAGGCTTCCGGAGAACCGGGAACCGCCGGCTGACAGACCCGAGTGGGCCGAAGGGGACTCCGAAGCCGTGCAGTACTACACCCAGAACGGCTACGAGCAGCCCTGGCGGGCTGATGAGCAGCAGTCCCTCGAGCTCCTCCACGGCCGCTACGCTGCCATCAGCTACATCGACGCCCTGGTCGAGCGGATTCTGGCGGCGCTGCGCAGCCGAGGCCTGTTCGACAATACCCTGGTTGTGCTGACCAGCGACCATGGCTTTCATGACGGAGAGCACGGCTACTGGGGCAAACACAATCTCTGGGACACCTCCCTGGCCGTACCCCTGCTGATCCGTTCGCCCGGGGGTGAGCAGATTGGGGATAACCAAAAAGCCGGGTTGCGGATACCCGCACTGACGGAGCACGTGGATCTCTATCCGACGCTCTGCGATCTATGCGGTTTGGAGAAACCGCAGTGGTTGGAGGGGGACAGCCTGGTTCCCCTGCTCGATGATCCGGAAAGAGCCTGGAAAAGGGCCGTTTTCAGTCACCGCAAGCACATGTGGCACGACCGGCTACAGGCGTACGACATCGCCCACACCATGCGCACCCAGCGCTACCGCTACACCGTTTACCTAGACGGACAGGGCAGACGGTTGTACAGGGAGCTCTTCGATTACCAGGAGGATCCCCTGGAGAAGAGGAACCGGGCCGAGCTTCCCGACTACATGCAGGTCAGCGCTAAACTCGGAGTTATTCTGGATCAGCTTGTTCTCAACCGTGAAATATCCCTAGCAGAGTGGGATGAGATATAGGGCGTATCTTTGTCGGTCACGCAGCGGGAAAATAGAATGACTTCATATGAGTTTGATGGGAAAAAGTACAAGAAAGCTTCCTCCCACCAAAAGGAGTGGGGTCAAAAGCTTATCTCAGAAATTCATTTCTTTGGAACTGAAAAGGTACTGGACTTGGGTTGTGGGGATGGAAGCATTACTTCCCAATTGGCAGACCTCGTCCCAGATGGACGGGTCCTTGGAATCGATGCATCCTCTGGGATGATTCAAACAGCCAAGCAGATCAGGAAATCCAATTTGGAATTCCTCCTGCTCGACATTAACGCGATAGCTTTCGAAGAAGAATTCGACCTGATCTTCTCGAACGCAGCTTTGCACTGGATATTGGATCACGAAAGCCTGCTCGAAAACTGTTCTCGTGCCCTTTGCCCAGGCGGTTCAGTACGGTTTAATTTTGCGGGCGAGGGCAATTGCGCCAACTTCTATGCAGTTGTTCGAGAAGCCATGGAGATGGAGGATTATAAAGAGTATTTTTGTGATTTTTCTTGGCCCTGGTACATGCCTCCAGTGCAGACCTGCAGGAGGCTGGTAGAGCAGGCACGCTTCAGGGATATAAAAGTATGGCTTGAGAATGCGGATCGTTATTTTCCTGACGAAGATGCAATAATCCGATGGATAGATCAGCCCGCTATCGTTCCATTCCTGAAACACCTTCCAACCGACAAAGGGAAGACATTTAGAGACCTTGTTGCGGGTAGGATGATTGTACGCACGAAACAGTCAGATGGGACATGCTATGAAACATTTAGGCGAATCAATGTGTTGGCTTACAAACAGAAACGGCGGTAGACTGTGAGTAAAACCTGAGCCGGCGTAATAGAGCAACCGTGCTGTGGGCGTCGGCACCTCGAGGAGGAGACAGTTGATTCTGGACACACTTACAAACCGCGGAAGATACGGGAGGATGAGTCCCGGAATCGATAGGGCTTTGGACTACCTATCGAGTGTGGATTTCACCGCCCTGGAGGACGGAAAGCAATCGATCGACGGGGAAGGAATCTATGCCCTGATCATGACCTACAGTACTGAACCGGAGAGCGAGCGGAGCTTCGAAGCCCATCGAAAATATCTCGATGTTCAATTTATCCTGCAGGGTCGGGAGATCATTTTCTGGGCTCCCACGGACGAGCTGTCGCCGATGGGAGACTATTCGCCGGAGAAGGATATTGGATTTTTCTCAGGGGATGCTCGGGCGCGGTTGCAGCTGACGTCGGGTAGTTTCGCCGTTTTCTACCCGGAGGACGCCCACAAACCTAACTGCACCTGGAACGGTCCACAGCGGGTTCGCAAGGTGGTGGTCAAAGTTCGGATTGGATGAGCTATTCCCACAGAGTCGACAGTTCGTACTGCCTGATTTGCAGATCGGGAGTGATCAGAGTCAAGCCGTGTTCCAACGATTGGGCAATCAACAAACGATCGAAGGGATCGCGGTGCAGCGGCGGCAGAGATTCCAGCCGGAGTATAGCTTCCTGCAGCAGGGGTAGGCAAGCGAGCGAGTGCTTTTCAGCTTGTGTGGGCAGTATCTTCGTTCTCGGGATCTGTAAGCAGGTCCCGCACGCTTTCGGTTATTTGGTCGCTTCCCTCGAAGTACCAAATGACAACGCAGGTATCAAGTAGAAAACGCACGGGTCAATCACCGGAGTTAAACAGGGCTTCGATTTCCGGATCCGGTTCGTTGAATCTCTCGGGCAGGTGGATTTTTCCCTGGATAGGCCGAAGGGACGCCGCTGTTCCGGGGTGAGGGCAAGTGGTCTGATTTCCGCAAAGGGCTTGTTTCTGTCGCAGAGGATGAAGCGCTCTCCCTTTTTTACCCGTCGGGTATATTCGGAGAGATGGGTCTTGGCTGCGTTGATATTAATCATGGTCGCCTTCATGACTATAAATATTGTCGGGCATATGGTTTCAGTGTCAAGAAAGATAACGGGATAGATGACCGATAGGAACGCGCTTCGTAAAAACGCCATTCGAAGAAAGTTTCGGTTCTACGAGGAGTTCTGGAAGGGGGATGGACCGTTTCCCATTCTTTTCACGGAACCCCATCTGGCCAAGGGCAAGCCCTACATTCGCCACGACCTGGTGGAGCAGCATCGGCATCCGGAGAAGCACCTCGAAGAGCGCCTCCTCGAGATCGAGCCCCATCTGGAGCTGATCGATGATGGCATTCCCACGGTTCGCTCCGACCTGGGCACGACCCTGCTGCCCAGCGGTTTGGGGTTGCAGATCGAGGTGCAGCCGGAGCTGCATCCCTGGCTGGCCGAGCACCTTACACCTGAGCAGCACGTCGAGCTTAGAAGCCCTATCTCGCCCCAGGATCTGCTGCAGAAAGAGATGCTTTTCTCCCAGCGTTTCTACGAGCTGTTCCTCCAGCGCAAAGAGCAGGGCTTGGTCCCGGCAGAAATATTCCCCTACGTTCCCGACACTCAAGGGATCTTCGACCTCTCCCACCTAATAATTGGTACGGATCTTCTCTACCTGCTCAGCGGCCAGGGCGATCAGGTTCTGGCGATTCAGGAGCGCAGCTTCGATATATTTATGGTCGCCACCAGGATGTTCAAGGATCTTCTCGGCGAACAGCATGGTTCCATGGTGCACGGTCACGGCATGCCGATCGGCGTTTGGTTTCCCGACACCGGGGCGCGCATCTCCGAAGACAGTGCCACCCTGATTTCCGGCGGCATGATCCTGGAGTTTTGCCTGCCCTTTATCGAGAGGGCGGCTAAACCCTTCAGTCGATTATTTATGCACTACTGCGGGCATCACCCCGGCTTTCTGCAGATGCTCTGCCAGATGGAGGAAATCTCCACCCTAAACCTGGGAAATCCGGAGATGTACGACCTGGAGGAGCTCTTCTCCCTGTGCGGCCGCAGCGGGACCGTCTATTTCGGACACCTGCCTCTGCTAGAAGGGGAGGACGGGCAGAGCTACCTCGACCGTCTGGCCGATCTTTGCAGGCGCCATCAGACCAGACTGATCCTGGTGTCGGAGGTCCATCCCCAAGGCAGCGAGGAGAAGTCTGCTTTGGTCAAGCGCTGGCACAGCCTGACACGGAGCATATAGAACAGGCGGAATCAGGATGGATTTATGCTTCTCTATAAAGAGAAAATCAATACAATTGACCTGTAACAGATGAGCCCGCATTCTCGAAAAAAAGGATGATAGAATGGAAGATTGGGATGTGAATGCACTGTTGACGGATCTGGATGGTGCTTGCCCCGGCTTGGCCAAAGTCAGAAGGGAGAAAGAGAATGGAAATATATCCAAGGCACTAGGGGAGCTTGTTGCGCATTTTCGAAACAGATCGATGCCGGTCTATCTGTTTGACGAATCTGATATATCCAAGTTCGACGATCCATCCTTAATTGCGGAGGCGGAAAGAGTTTGTGACCACGAGATATTGGGCTACTCTTTTGGAGAGCAGATTGACTGGCATTTCAACGCGACCGCAGAGACGCCCAGAGATTCGGAGTGGACCTGGTCTCTGGTCAGGCACAACTTTTGGATGCCGCTGGCCAGAGCGTATAGGCTCACAAAACAGGAGAAATACGCCCGAGAGTTTGTCAGTCAATTGAAGAGTTTTGTAGCGGCCTGGCCGGTGGAGCCGCATATGGATACCTTTCAAGCCAACATGAAATATCCTGGAGACGCCTGGCGCTCCATCGACGCGGCGATACGAATCTACGCCGCATGGCTTCCGGCAATGGCCTAGTTTCAGAACTCCCCATCCTGGGATGAAGAGGGATGGTTTTATTTCTTGTTCTCAGTCTGCCAACACGCTGAGTTTCTGTGCACTCAATACAGCAACCACACCCGCTGCAGCAACTGGCTGACCATGGAGTGCTCGGCTCTTTTCCAAATGGGAGTCATATTCCCTGAATTCCAACGGGCCTCCGAGTGGAAGAAGCTCGGGTATCAGAGGATTTGCCATGAGGTCCGGTATCAGTTCGACCATTATGGTGTACACATGGAGCGTACGCCCGTGTATCACTTGGTATCCGTTTTGGCATTTTTTCAAGCCTATCGCCTTGCCGTTTTGAACGGCATCCCGGTTCCGCCCTATATGCTGCCGATACTCGAGAGAAGCGCGGAATTCCTGATGAAGCTGGTCAAGCCGGACTTCACCCTGCCCATGGTAGGAGATGCCGACAGAATATCCCTTTTCTCCCGTAAGGCAGACGAAGCGCCATATGAGGGGATGAATCTGACCACCGATCCTGTGGATCTCAACGAAATCCGGGCCTTCTTCACCAATATGGCGGAGCTTACGGGCAGAGAAGATTTCGCCTACTTTGCCACGGGTCGCAATCGAGGAAGTCCGCCTCAACAGCTCTGTTTCTCTTTACCGGACCCGGGATTTTATATATTCAGGACCGGATGGCAGGAGACGGATTCCTATTTTCTCGTGACAGGAACACAGGTTGAAAGAGGCTCGAACGGTGCTCACTCCCACTCGGACGCAGGCCACCGGGAACTTCATGTTGAAGGAGAGGATGTGCTCGTAGATACGGGCCGATATCTCTACGGAAACTGCAGCCGCCTTGATTGGTGGCAGTACTTCCGGTCGACACGGGCCCACAACACTATGGAAGTGGACAGCCGTCCTATGGGGATCGTTCCCGATACCTCCCCGGAAGTTCGATGTCTGCGCACATTCTGTCACCGGTTTGAATCTTTTCCTAAGATAGACCTGGTCGAAGTCTCACAGAACGGCTACGCTTTCTTACCCGAACCGGTTTTTCATCTGCGGCGTGTTTTTTACTTCAAGCCCAGCCTGTGGCTTATAGACGACCTAATAACGGGGTTGGGAGCTCATGAATACCGGCTGTACTTCAATTTCGCGCCGGGGCAGCTGGAAGCGATAGACGGGGATCCGGAAACATATACATACGCCGGTAATAAAATTCGGGTCCGATGCCTGCCCCTGCTGAAACAGGGGCTTGCAACAGAGGTGCTTGCAGGGAGTCTCGAACCTAAAGGCGGCTGGGTATCCTACGCCTACTCTGAAAAAATCGCCACTCCCCAGCTCATATATAAAAAGGAGGGCCGCGTCCCCGCCCGGTTCGTGACTGTGTTGTATCAAGAGCAAAGAGGATCAGCGGTTTTAGCGGAGGGGGGTATCCATTTAGCTCCACATAGTACAATATGTTGTGGTGAGCAGTTCTC
>CAZBXU010000031.1:0-25201 GCA_964495755.1 uncultured Spirochaetaceae bacterium
TCCCAGGGAAAGTCCACGTCTATATCCGGTGGATCGCTTCTCTGGTAGTTGAGAAAGCGATCGAAGTCGAGATTATGGCGCAGCGGATCCACGTGGGTGATTCCCAACAGATAGCTGACCAGACTGGCGGCGGAACTCCCCCGGCCGCAGGTCCTCGAACAACGGCCGACAATATCCCGTACCACCAGGAAGTACCCGGCAAAACCCTTGCAGCGGATCACTTGAAGCTCGTGATCCAAACGCTGTTTCCACAGGGGCGGCGGTTGTGCCGCGGCGGAGGCCGACCTCAAACCCGCGCTATTGCCTTGAGATTGGGGATGTTCTGCGTAAAGTCTGCCGGCGCCCAGCCAACAAAGCCGTCGAAGCAGGCCGAAGGACTCGGACTCGGACAAACCCCGGTACCTGGGAAAGACGTATTCTGCGGGCAGGAGGGTTCCGCTTTCCGCCTGTTCTGCGATTCTGCAGGCTGCCTCCAGGGCTTCCGGCACGGCGGAGAAATAGCGTGCCATCTCACAGGGGTCCACGAGGTGCTGATGGGACTGGATGCGCTGAGAGGCGGGCAGTTCCTCGACCGAACAGCATCGGGAGATGCTGCGGAGCAAGTCGCCGATCCAATCGTCTTCCCCGTCCATGCTCAGGGCATCGTTCACCGCCAGAGCCGGCAGGCCGCTCGATCGGGAGAACCGGAGCAGCTCGCTGAAGGGCAGGCCGTAGGTGAGCTTCACGTACAATCCCTTGCGTTGCCTCCGGCTCAAACTTTGCAGAAACCCGGGATCTTCACTGGCCAGGGCAAGCCCGGACCACCCCGCGGTCAGCAGGTCCTCCAGAAGATCGCTCTCTCCCCGGTGGGAGACAATCTGGTTCAACCTGACAAAACCCCGCCTGTCCAGAACATAGGCGGTGAAGGACCGGCTCCCTTCCCGGCGCAAGGCCATTCCGACTATCGGGCGGACACCTTCCCGCTCGGCGGCCTTCAAGAAACGAACCAATCCGTAGAAGTTGTGTCGGTCCACCAGCCCGACGGCCCCGTACCCCCGCTGCTTCGCCCGGCGACAGATGGTCTCGGGAGTAAGAAAGCCGTATCCGAGAGAAAAGCAGGAGGTGAAATGAAGAAGTGGATAAGAAGAATCTGCATCCATAATACTAAACATTAGTTTAGTATTATGGATGCACTATGTCAACATACCGATGTAATCCCTGAAGAGCTTTCGGTCCGAGTCAACCAAATCGTAGGATTCTACCTCCTGGGGAGCGACCCAGTGGATCTCCTCGTGATCATGGAGGGTGAACTTCCCGCTGAGATGCTTAGCCCGGTAGAGCTGAATTTCAAGCTCGATCTCGCCCTGACGGAACTGAGTGGAACCCAGGAACTCCCCGATCTGCGCTTCGATCGAAAACTCCTCGGCCAATTCGCGGCTCAAGGCTTCCTGCGGGCTTTCCCCAGGATCGATTTTTCCGCCTGGGAACTCCCACTTCTCGCCCATGTGTTTTCCCGCTTTGCGCCGGGCCAGGAGGATTTTTCCGTGTTTTTCGATCAGGGCCGCCGTTACCCGCTGCATGACTTTCGAGCCTGCCGCCTATACAGGAAGGCGGACCAAGAAGGTCGTTCCCGATTTCCCCGTATCGTAGGTCAGCCGGCCGCCCAACTCCGTGATGATGCCATGCACGATGGAAAGTCCCAAACCCTCATGGCCTTTCGAGCTGGTGAAGGGCTCAAAAAGAGTGGCTTGTACGGCCTTGGGGATCCCCCCTCCCTGGTCGCGCACCAGGATCTCGATGCTCGGCGGCTCGCCGTCACGGTACCGGGTTTCAAGATTCATCCCACCTCCACTGGGCATCGCCTCGGCTGCGTTTTTCAACAGGTTGATGAACACCTGTTTCAGCTTGTTGGGGTCCGAGTTGATCAGAGGAAGGTTCTGCTCGAGTTTCAGATCGAGATTGATCCCCGATTTCTGCTCGAGTGATTCCTGAGATATCCGGGCCAGGTCCCGAAGAATCCCATTGATATCCACAGGTTCCTTCACGCTCTCCGGCGCTTGAGAGAAACTGGACAGTTCACCGATGATCCGGGTTACACGCCGGATCTCCTCCCGTACGATGCGCAGATCCTCTTGGGCCGATTCATTGTCGGACAGTTTCTTGGCCAGAATGCTCAGATAGTTGTTGATGATTCCGAGTGGATTATGGGCTTCATGAACCACTTTTTTGGCGAGCATCGAAGTGGCGGACAACCTCTCTTCCCGAATGCGCTCCGTCTGCGTCTCCCGGGCCTGAAAGCGGTGCAGGGCGAGCGCGGAAAGATTGAGGAACATGGTCAATAGCTTTCTCTTTGTCAGCAGCACATCCCGTTTGCCGCTCCGGATACCCAGAATCAGCACACCGAGCCGCTCCTTGCCGACCTGCATCGGTAGACAGACCATCCCTTCCCCGCCGAGAAAGCGAACCAGCTGCTCGTCAAGAATACTCAGAGCAGATTTCGTGTCGAAGGTGTCCAAGATCCGCTGTTGTACCAGGGCTTTCACCAGCAAGCTGCTCTGTTCGCGAAACGGCACGGTCAGTTCCCGGATGACGTCCTCCCGATCCTCGCTTCCCATGGCCACACCGATCAGACTGTCCTCTCTGTATTGAAAGAAGAATATGTACTTCACGTCAAAGAGAAGCTGCAGGCCCTGCCGGGTTATCTGTAGAATTCCGCTTCGCTCTCCCGCCTTCAAGAATGCTTCCGACGAGCTCTGGAGAAGGGAAATATCCCGTACCCAACCGGCGAGCTCCTCGTACTTCTCCCGGTCCTGGGGGGTGATCCCTTGAGGCTCCTCCTCGGGCGAGGTGATTTCGATGTCCAAGGAGCGGGCAATTCCTTGAACTTCCTCCTCCGCCTGCTCGAGGAGCTCCTCCAATTCCCGCCTCTTCAGTCCCAACACCTGCATGCCGACGGTCAGTCCTTCATCCTGCTCCTGCGAAACGATCGGGCAGAGACGATTTGCCACATACACGATTTGGACGAGCGGAGAGGAGTGGATCACCCGATCCGGAGGGTCGTGATGATACAAAAGGGCGTCCGGCATGAAGGAGTGAAGATCCCAGCGGCGAATCAGCCAAGCCCCTGCTTCTGCGTGGGTCAGCCCCAGGGCTTGCTCGCCTTTCAGGAGCTCTACCGTTCTGTAGGCGGAAGCTTTCAGAATCTTTCCATACTCCTCTTCAAAATTGACCAAAAGTACGATCTTGCCGATGTCGTGCATCAATCCGGACAGAAAGGCTTCATCCGGGCTCGGGTACTTCATTCTGAGCGCCAACCTGCGCGCAACCGCGCCGCAGCTAAAGGAGTGCCACCAGAACAGCTTGAGGTTGAAGGCGGATTTCTTGCTCGGCCGGTGAAAAACCTGATACACCGAAGAGCTGATGGCAATGTTCTTCACCGCCTCGGTGCCCAGAAGAACCAAGGCCTGATCGATCGAGGTGATCTTCTGTTTCAGGCTGTAGTAAGCGGAGTTGACCAGGCGCAGCAATCGCTCGCTGATCGACGGATCCTGGTTGATGATCTTGATAAGATCCCTGATCCCCTTGTCTTCTCTGTTGCAGATATCGATCAGCTGCAACAGGATATGGGGCAGCGTGGGCAGACTTTTCGAGGTTTCGATCTTCGCTAAAAGAGGATTATCCATCATCATACACTATTTCCCTCGGCAGCTTGGCTATTACACTCCTCTCCTTTTTTAGCGGCCGTAACGTCTGAAGTAGATGTTGAGCAGCAAACCGATGGAGATCAGTCCGGTCCAGAGAGACGAGCCCCCGTAGGAGAGAAAGAACAGGGGGATGCCAGTGATCGGCATGATCCCCATGGCCATGCCGATGTTCACGACAACGTGAAAGAAGATCATCCCGACAATCCCCGCACCGACACACATGGCGTAATCATCCCGGGCGATGTACAGGATGCGAATCCCCCTGAGCAGGATCACCAGAAACAAAGAGAATACCAGCAGGCCGCCGAGGAACCCCCACTCTTCCGCCAAGATAGAAAAGATGAAATCCGTGCTCTGCTGGGGAAGGAACTGATAGTGGCTCTGCGTACCGTGAAGGAACCCCTTACCCGCAAATCCGCCCGAACCCACGGCGGTTATCGACTGGATCAGGTTCCACCCCGCTCCCTGCGGGTCCACCCGTGGGTTGAGAAACACGATGAAACGCATGATCTGGTATTCCCTGAGCGCCCGCGCGACCAGGAGTGCTCCCACATTGACGGCCAGCAGCAGTGAGCTGAGATACAGGATCCAGTAGAAGTACCTTCGTTTGAATCCCCAGAATCCCCAGGCGGAGAGCAGCGTGATCGACAGCAGGGCTGCTAGAAAAAACTTGGCTACCTGGAAGTTGGTGATCATGGACAGTAGGCTCGCCTCCCTGCCGAGAATCCACTTTTCGTATAGGGGCAGCACGGCGAGCACGATTGCGAGCACACCCGCTGTTATCAAGAACAGAATATGACGCAGTTTGGCCCCCGCAACGAACGCCATGAAGACAAAAATGGGGATGTACACAAGGGCTGTGCCCATGTCCGGTTGAAGCAGAATCAGGCCGATCGGCAGCAGCACGATGGCCAGCCCGAGCAGGAAGCGGGGAAGCTCCCGTACGCCCTTCCCTATACCGGTGAAGTAGCCGGCCAGGAAGATGATTGTAGTGACTTTGGCAAACTCCGATGGTTGGATCCCGAACTCTCCGACTCCAATCCAGGAATGGGCGCCGTGGACTTCCCGGCCGACAAAGGGCGTGACCAGCAGCAGAAGTACAGTCAGCCCGTACAGGTAGGCGGAGATGCTCCGCAAACGGTGATAGTCGATGAGGATCGTGCCGATCATCAGAATCAGACCGCTGCCGGCCCAGATCAATTGCTTGATGTACTCACTGGAGAGCTGCATTCCCGTGAAGCTCATCCCGCTGGAAAAGATAAAAAGCGATCCCACGATCACCAGGACCAGGGTCGCGCCCAGAAGAATGAAATCGAAGGCGAAAAGGGATACCCGCTTCATCGTGTTTGCTGAGGCAAGGATGCCGAAGTGCCGGCAGAGCCAGGGATGGCGTCACTGCCGGCCTGGGGCAAGGATGGCGAAGTGCCGGCAGAGCCAGGGATGGCGGCGTTTTCAGTTTCCCGCTGCTGCAGGATGTACCACCACGGTCTAATCGTTTCCACCGCCTCTTCGTAGGTTTGGTCTGCAAAAATTCCCTGGAAGATCACATTGGCTGCCTTGGGTGCCCACCACTCCCACTCATTCTCCGCCTCTACCATAACAACGACCACCACTCGCTCATCGGGATCGTCGGTCTGATACGGGGCGTAGGCGGCGAACCAGGAATGCCATCGGTCTTCAAAACCCACCTCTCCGGTTCCCGTCTTACCGGCGACCTCTACCGCCTCGGTGGTAAGCACCACCTTCGCGGTTCCCTCGGTCACAACTCCGCGCAGCGCCTGTTGAACGATTGCAAAGGTTTCCCTGCGGATGGGGGTAACTCGCAGGAGTTCAGGTTCGGCCTCCCGGATCAGGTTGCCGGTCACGGGATCCCGGACCTCCTTGAGTACGTGAGGTCGAAACACCTTTCCCTCGTTCACGATCATGGATACGATGTTGGCCATCTGAATGGGAGTGACCAGGAGATAGCCCTGCCCGATGGACATGTTCAGAGTATCGCCGCCGAGCCAAATCATGGCTTGAGTACGCTGCTTCCACTCGGGAGTGGGGAGAAATCCTTTAGTTTCCCCGGGAAGATCGATGCCGCTGAGCTGTCCCAAACCGAACTCCCGGGAGTAGTACACGATCCGCTCGACCCCCAGTTCGTCCCCGACGGTGTAGAAATAGACATCGCAGGACTCGGCAAGGCCGCCAAAAAAATCCAGCGGTCCGTGCCCGGTCTTGCGCAGATGACAGTGAAAGATCCGATCTCCGTAGAAGATCTGCCCGTTGCAGGTGATCTTCCGGGTAAGGGGAAACACCTCCTCCGCGACCAGCGCGGTGGACATGACCATCTTGAAAGCCGAAGCGGGAGGGTAGGAGGATTGGATGGCCCTGTTGATGAATGGAAAAGTAGGATCCAGGGACAACCGTGTGAATTCCCGGGATCCTTTCTCGGAGAAAAACAGATTCGCATCGTAGTAGGGGTATGAGACCATGGCCAATATTTCTCCGGTGGTAGGTTTCAGGACCACCACCGACCCGATCCTCTTCCCCAGAGCTTCCTCACAGAGAAGCTGAAGCCTCCTGTCGATTGTCAGCACCAGATTCTTCCCGGGCTCGGGAGGGATATCCTCCTCCGGTCTACCCTTTAGATACTTCTCCCGGACGTCGACCACTCGGAAACGTGTACCGCCTGTCCCCCGTAGAAGAAGATCGTACTGCTTCTCCACCCCGCTTTTGCCGAGCACGGTACCGAAGCCGTACCCCTTGTTGTACAGCACCTGGATTTCTTCGCGATTGATGTCGCCAACATATCCGATCACGTGGGACAAGGATCCCGTGGCCAGGTAGCTACGAATAGGCTTGTTGTGCCAAGTTACTCCGGGGTAACTGGCCAGGTGCTCGGCCAAATAGGCGACAGTTTCGAAACCCACTCCCCCTTTGAGTTCTATCGGCTGATAGAGGTGATAGTACTTCGGCTGGACCTTCTTTTCGATGTCCTCTACGGATATATCAAGTGTTGAAGCGATCCGCTCGAAAAGTTCTTTTCGGCTCTCCTCCGGTACCTCGGCGGGAATCACATCCACAGCGAAGGAGTCCTGGTTGACAACCAGTGGGAAATCGTAGTGGCGGTCAAAGATCTCCCCCCGCTGCGCGGGGATCGGCAGTTCGCGCCGTGCCACGGCTCGTGCTCTTCGTTTGAACTCCCGGCCGTGGATAACCTGCAGGTAAAACAATTGTCCCACGAGCAATGCGAATACAATAGAAACCATCACCCCCAGGGCGATAGCCCGGCGCTTTACCCGGACACTCGACTTTGCGGAGGAAGCCGAGGTTCGATCCGCTCTCATATTCGCTCCTTATCCCGTGATTTGAATGCTTTGAGCAGGCCCAGAGCCGCAAACAGGAAGGGCGCCAGAACGGCGTTGTACCCCAGCTCGATCCACAGAGGACCGGTGAACACGCCAAACCCCGCTGCGGGTATCGATAGAAACACCACCAGGAGGGAGGAGATCAGAGCCTTAAATATTGTGGCTATAATTATCAGAATCACAGGCATAAGAATCGGGTCTACAAAAATACCTCCCTCGGTCAGCCCGTAGAGAAAACCAACCACTGTACGAATAAAGGCGTGAAACCCGAGGGGGGACAGACTCAACACATCCTCGACCACACCGGAGACAAAGCCGCTGAGCTGAGCCGTCATGCTCCCTCTACGAATGGCAACGAATACCAAAACAATCAAACCCAGATCCGGGATCACTCCGCGAACAGCTATCCAGTGCAACAACGTGCTCTGCAGCACGACCGCCAGCGCAATCAACCCGGAGGACAGAAGAAATGCTTTGAGGTCCCGGCTCATTTCTCCTCCGTATCGATGATGAAAGCGTACTCCAGGCGGCTGAAATCGACAATCGGCTCAACCTCCAGCTCGAGTGAAGCTTCGTATCCTTTAGCAGTCATCTCCCTGACCCGCCCTATATGAATGCCTTCAGGAAAGAGCTGTCCCATACCCGAGGTGATGACCAGTTCACCGTACTGAACCTCATTCAGAGCCAGCTTCTTCACGTAACTCATCGTGAGCAAACCTGGGACCCCCTGGCTCCCCGCCACCAACCCGTCGAATCTTGAGGTTTGCAGACGGGCGGCTACGAAAGAGTTGGGATCGGTGATCGGTTGGACAATGGCCGTGCTCAGAGACACGACTACCACCCGACCCACCAGACCTTGAAGCCCTCCCTGGAAGGCGATAACAGGCATGCCTTGGCGCATGCCGTGAACACTGCCCCGGTTGACCATGATCGTGGAGAACTGATTGCCGGGATCGCGGGCGATCACCTGGGCGGAGATGTAGCGGAAGGACAACGCCTGAGAGAAGCCCAGCTGCTCTCTCAGCACCTGGTTTTCCCGCCGAAGCTCGGTAAGATTCCGGAATACCCGCTCGTATTCCACAAGTCTTTCCCGCGCCTCGTCGAGCTCGCTGCGCAAGCGTTTAAGCTCGCCGATGGAGTTCCAGGTACCTGAGAACCAATCCGCGACTGCGTGAATGGAGAGCTGAAACAGGGAGAAAAAGGACTGCCCCACCTTCTTCGGTTGGAGCACCACGTTGCTATTGGAGAACAGCATCATCAGCAGGCAGAGAACAAGAATTGCGGTAAAGGTAACGCCGTTTTTGTTCTTGCGGACAAAGCTGGGAATACCCGGCATAGCCTGTTACATCAATCCTACTTTAGCGCCGTATGTTGTAGAATCGTTTGCCCATGTCTTTGAGATTTTCCAAGAACGCCCCCGCTCCCATGGCCACACAGAGCAGAGGGTTCTCCGCCAGAATAACCGGCACTCCGGTTTCCTTGGATACCAGTTTCGGGAATCCCTTTAGTAGAGAACCTCCACCGGTCATCACGATTCCTCTCTCGACAATATCGGCGGCGAGCTCCGGCGGGGTTTCCCCTAAAGTCTTTTTGATCTCTTCGATCACCTCATAGGTGGGTTCTTTCAGGGCTTCCCGCACCTCAACAGAGTCCATTTCCAGACGTCGAGGCAACCCGGTGATGGCGTCGGTACCCTTGATCTCCATCTTTTCGATCGTCTTCTCCGGCGAGGCGTTGCCGATTGTGATCTTCACATTCTCCGCCGTATGCTCTCCGATGATGAGGTTGTGTATGCTGCGCACGTGCTTGATGATAGCTTCATCAAACTCGTCCCCGCCAAGTCGTATGGCATTGGCTACGACGATTCCCCCAAGGGAGATCACGGATATTTCCGTTGTTCCTCCGCCGACGTCACAGATCATGTGTCCCGCCGGTTCGAGGATGGGGATATTTGCCCCCAAAGCCGCCGCCATGGATTCCTCGATAAGATACACTTCCCGGGCGCCGGCTTGCTCGGCGCTCTCACGAACGGCTCGTTTCTCCACCTCGGTAATGCAGGAGGGCACACCGATGACCATGCGTGGTTTGACCAGCCATCGCCGTTGGATGACTTTGGAAATGAAGTACCGTATCATTTTCTCGGTGGTCTCGAAATCGGCTATCACCCCGTCGCGCATGGGACGAATCGCAATTATATCCCCGGGGGTTTTCCAGAGCATCCTCTTAGCTTCCGTGCCCACAGCCACGACCCGCTTGGTTCCGCGTTCTATCGCGACAACCGACGGCTCGGAAAGGACGATACCCTTGCCCTTTACATGCACCAGAGTGTTGCAGGTGCCCAGATCGATTCCGATATCTGCTGAAAAGGCTTCAAACATTCCGCCAAGCCCCATATGGTTCCTCCATCGAAAATTGCTGCTCTAACGATAATATCGCAACCGGGCGCCGTAGTGAGACGGATCGATCACCAACGCTTTCCGCCACTGCGCCCGGGCTCTGATAGGATCATTCATCTTAGAATAGATTTCCCCTAAATAATAGTGGGCATCGCTTGAGTTCGGATCATTCGATAGAATCTCTGTGTACTGATCCTCCGCTTTGAAGTAGTCCTCACGCTCAAAATACATCTGGCCCAGCAAAAACCTGGCCCGGATCTCAACAGCCGTATCTTCAGTCTTATTGACGGATCGCAGCAGATACTCCTCCGCCTCTTTGGTCCGTTCCAACTGCAGATAGCTCTTTCCGACGGTGAGCAACAGCAAATCCGTCGGATTGATCCCCAGGGCTGTTTGAAAGTACCCCAATCCTTCCTCGAGCAGATCGAGTTGAGTGGCCGCCAGACCGAGGTAATCGTAGATATCCTCCCGCTGATACCCTGCAGCAAGGGCTGCCTGAAGGTAGTGCAGGGTCAGGTCGTAGTAATACTTGCCCTTGTGATAATAGGCCTTTCCCAGGATATAATCGGTTTCTCCAATCCAGCTGCCCGCCGGATCTAGTTTCGAACGCCGGAGAGAAACAATCGCTTCATCGAGGTACGGTATTCGCTCCTCCAGGGTCACCTCTGAAACAGCTTTGTAGAAATAAGCGAATCCTCTGTAGGCCAACGATATCGGCTCCAGGGGATTCTCCCTAAGCTGGGCATCACAGCGGTTGATCACCTCGTCGTACAGCCGATTCTGCCACAGATCGCTCAAGGACTGTAACTCCTGCTCCGGCCGGAGCCTGCCGGAAAGACGAGGAATCCAATCCAGCCTCCAGGCAAGGACTGCGACGGCGGCCAGCATCAGTACCACCAGAATGACGATCCATCCCCGCTTAGAATTCTTTCGCCGTTTGTTCCGATACCGTTCTACATTTAGAATCAGATTTCCCCTCCCACGAGATCGATCGGAATAGAAAAAAGAGGTAGGTCGATAAGCCGGGTTCTGTCAAAGGGCCATCATCTATCTGGACTCTGGGACGTTGCCGTCTCGTTCCTGCAGTCTACCCGCGGGCGCTTTTGAGGGCAGAGCACCCTTTGCCCCGCTGCTTGACTTTGCTCCTGATGAGGCTTGCCGTACCCCGTGCGTTGCCGCATTTCGGGTGGTGGGCTCTTACCCCACCTTTTCACCCTTACTGGAGCGCCCTCGCTCAAGGCGAAGCTGAAACTCCAGCGGTATATTTTCTGTGGCGCTATCTGTTGGCACGGTCTCTCACTTTAAAAACCGCGCCACCCGGGGGTTACCCGGCATCATGCTCTGTGGAGCCCGGACTTTCCTCTGAGGTTGCCTTTATAAACACCCTCAGCGATGGCCAGACCTACCCCTATACTTATTATCGTAAAAAATCGAAGAACACAACAGCCCCGAGGTTAGTTGTCGTCCTCAGCCTCATCGCCTTCGGATTCCTCGTCTTCCTCCTCGCCCTGTTCCTCTACATCTTCGGGCTGATAGAAGAGGATGCGGCTGCAGTTGGGGCAGAACATGATTCCTTCGCCTCTATGCACGTCGTTGACAAACTGGACGGCAAGAATCATGTGGCAACCGCTGCACACACCGTGTTCTATCGGCACAATACCAAGTCCTGCCTTGCTCTTGATGATTCTCTCGAACTTGAAAAGTATCTCCTCATCGAGACCGGGAGTTATTAATTTTTCTTTCTTCTCGAGGGTTTTCAAGCCCTTGCTCTTCTCCTGAACAGCTTCTTTGATGCGGGACTTCTCTTTTTGAACCTCTTCTTCCTGCTTGCTGATCATGGATTCATCTTTTTCGAGGTTTACCTTCATCTCGCTCAATAGCTGCTCATCCCGTTGCAGATCCCTGCGCAGATCCTGCTCTTTCTCTCCAGAGTCTTTGATCTCTTTGTCCAGAGCCTCGTATTCCCGCTGGGTTTGGATCATGTCCATCTGCTTTTCAAAACCCTCGCGGGCCCGCTCCGCCTCGATGGCCTTGTTTCTCAGCTCATCTATATAGCGACTCTTGGTCTCGTACTCCTGGGTTTTTTCCAAATAGGACTTTTTCATCCTGTTGAGCAGCTCAGTGCGTGTCGCAAGGATCTTCGGTATCTCCTCCACCTCCCGTTCGATCCCGAACTTCTGTGACAGGATCTCTTGAAGTGAACGCAGTTTTTTAAAAACTTCTTCCATGGTCATGTATTCTTCCCCTTAGTGCTCCAAATAATCCTTCAATCGACGACTCCTCTTTGGATGGCGAAGCCGCCGTAGTGCTTTAGCTTCTATCTGTCGGATTCGTTCCCTGGTAACGTTGAAATACAACCCAACCTCCTCCAGGGTGAGAGAGTAGCCGTCCTCCAGACCGAAGCGCATTTTCAGCACCTCCTGCTCTCTCGGAGGAAGTGTATACAGAACATCTTCAAGCTGCTCTTGGAGCAGCTTGAAGGCGGTCTGGCTGGCCGGGTTCTCGATTTCCTTGTCCTCTATGAAGTCACCAAGCAGAGAATCATCCTCCTCCCCGATGGGAGTTTCCAAGGAAATCGGTTCTCGGGCTACACTTTTGACGGACTTCACCCGTTGGGTTGTCCAGCCGAGCTTCCCCGCTACCTCTGCATCCGTGGGCTCGCGGCCGAGCACCTGCATCAGCTGCCGGGACTCCCGCACGACCTTGTTGATCTGCTCGATCATATGCACGGGCACCCGGATCGTTCGTGCCTGATCGGAAATGGAACGGGTAATTGCCTGCCGGATCCACCAGGTCGCATAGGTCGAGAACTTGTAGCCTTTCCGGTACTCAAACTTTTCAACGGCTTTGATCAAACCGATGTTGCCCTCCTGCACCAGATCGAAGAAATGCAAACCTCTGTTCGTGTATTTCTTAGCGATACTGACTACCAATCGCAGGTTTGCCTTGATCAGACGATCCTTGGCAGACTTCATCATGAAGCGGCCCCGTCCGATTTCCTCGGCCATTTCCAGGATCTCGGCGGTACTGTTGTGGAACTCGTTTTCCAACTTCATGAGTCGCTTGTCGTTTGTCTGGATCTGGCGGATGAGCTCTTTTATCTGATCCGCCTCCAATCCCAGCTCGCCCTCGATACGGGTGCGGTCCGAACGAAGCGCCAGCCCACGCCCCAGGCCGCGTAGATCCCTCTGACTGGCAACGTTGAGCCTCTTTTTTATCTTCAGATTCTCCTTCTGGATCTTGCGGATACGATTGGCTGCGGAGATGAACTTGTCGGTTATCGAACTGATCTCTTCGGGGTGCAAGTCGATATCCTGGACCCGCTTGACCAGTTCATCCTTGCGCTGCCGCAGCTCCTCGTTGTCGACAATGCTGCCCTCGTCGGCTTCGTACTTCCTCTTGGTCTCCATAAACTGGCGAATCAGCACGACATGAAGGCGCAGAGGCTCTTTGTAAAACTGGGTCACCCTGCGCAGTTCCGCCAGATACTCCGACATTTCCTTCTTGGTCAGGCTGAGCTCGCGCGGGTCGATCCGGGTACCGATATTCGTTGCCAACCTGTGCAGCTCCGGTATAAACACACCGGAGTTGCGAATGACCCGCTTGATGATGTTCTCCCCTTCCTCCATCTTCTGGGACAGATAGACCTCCTGCTCCGCGGTCAGAAGGTTTTCTTTGCCGATCTCGCGAAGATAGAGACGAATCGGGTCATCGATCGCTGTTTCTTTCTCATCGTATACCAGCTTCTTCTTGCTGGGAGGAGCTTTGCGCTCCTCCTCCACATCCGAAAGATCAACGTCCTCCTCCTCGAGCTTGACGTTGTTCTTTTCGAGAAGCGACATGACCTCTTCGATCCGATCGGAGTTTACGATGTTGTCGGGCAAAAAATCATTCACCTCGTCGTAGGTGATGGTTTTCTTCTTCTTTGCAAACTCGAGTAGTTTTAGAATCGCCGGATCATTCTGAAGGTCGCTCATCAACAACTACCTTTCGCAAGCTTCTGCAGTTCCTCGTCCAGATACATTTTTTCGGCCAAGAGCTCCTTGAGCTTCCTCGGATCCTGGTCCTTGGATCGAGTCAGGGCGGATACGACGGATCGCCTTCGTTTCTCCAGGCTGCGGCGCCGTATCTCCCGCAGACCGTCGTGAACCAGGCCTTCGGGGTTGATTGTGAACTCCCCCGAGGCCGTTTTCCCAAGAAGCAGATCCCTTAACTCCTCATCCTCCAAACGCCGCAGCAGCGCTTCTTCTGTCGTTTCCCCCTGCCTGTAGCACTCCTCGAGGGCTACGAAATATTTTCTTGCCCGTAGATCCTCAAGATCGTCTACAACGACGGTTTTCCTGACCTCTGGGAAAAATTCGCGATTGACTGCGACTGCGAGAAGAAAAAAAAGATCGGCAGAGATACCCTGCACCTCCGCTGCCCGATGTGAGTTGTTCCTCGTTATGGATCTTTCCGCCCCCCGTAAAAGATCGCTACGCACGGACTCAAAGTCAACCCCAAGGTCTTCCGCCACGAGACGGAAATATCCATCTCTTTTGACCTGTGAGTCGAGAGAAGTTAAATAAGGACTCAGATGTCTGATGACCGCCCGCTTGCCATCCGGTGTCCTGGAATCAAATTTTGAATGCGCCGTGCCCAGATAAAACTGGAAGCTATTTATAGTAGATTTGAGCTTTTGTTTCAATGCTTCCGGACCTTCTTTTTCAAGAATATCCGCCGGATCGCTGCCCCGCGCCAGGCGGACCACCTCCGTGGCCAAATCCTGCTGCTCGCAGAGGACGATCGTCCGTTCCGCCGCCCGAATCCCAGCTTCGTCGGTGTCGAACAACAGCGCGCCCCGAGAGGCGTATCGTTTGAGAAGTCGCACCTGTTCCGCTGTTACCGCTGTTCCCAGCGGGGCCACACAGTTTTCCACCCCCGCCTGCCAGAGGGCCAGCACATCCATATATCCTTCGACCAGGACAAACGAGTCTTCCCTGCGGATCTTCTGGAACACTCCCGAAGCCCCGTACAGGGTTTCCCGCTTTCGGAAAACTTGCGTTTCCGGGGAGTTCAGGTATTTCGGCTGGACATCCGCTCTCAGGCTGCGGGCCCCGAAAGCGGTTATCTCGTTTCGATGATTGAGGATGGGGAAGACGATCCGGCCTCGAAAAAGAGCGACAGGTTCCTGACCGGAGAACAGCCCGGAACTTGCGAGGAACTCCTTGGAGAATTTCTTTTCGATAAGAAATTTGTACAGCCAGAGCCTGTTTGCCGGCGCGTAGCCCAGTTGAAAGATCTTCCAGGTGTCCTCCGGCACCGCCCTGCCCTTCAGGTAAGACCGCGCCCGGGAGCCTTCAGGATGATTCAGCAGGAGGTGATGGAACGTCCCGGCGACCCGCCGGTACAACTCCAGATAGGCACCTTTCCGCTTACTGTCCCCTTCTTCGAGTTCGATCTCCACACCGGCCTTCTCCGCCAACAGGCGCACCGCTTCCACAAAAGACAGTTTCTCCACCTCCATAATGAAGGTGAACAGACTGCCCCCCTTGTGACAGCCGAAGCAGTAGAACACCGATTTATCCGGGGTGATGGTAAAGGACGGTGTCTTCTCCGTATGGAATGGACATAATCCCCACAGCCGGCCGCCCTTCTTTTCCAGATGGACGTACTCCGAAACCACCGCCTGCATATCGAGACGGTCGGTGATCTGAGCGAGGATATGATCTGGTATTCTCATAGCGTAATTTTATAAGCTTGGTTTCAGATAGTAGTATTTAGCCCAGTTGTGCTCCTGCAGGTCTTCCGAAAAGTAGTGCTCCCCTGTGTCGGGATTCTTCAGGACAAAATAGTAGTACTCCGTTTCCGCAGGATGAAAAGCGGCCTCCAGAGCCACCCTCCCCGGACTGGAAATCGGGCCGGGAGGCAATCCGGCCCATTTGTACGTATTGTAGGGAGAGTCGATCCTCTTGTCCTCGACGGTGAGAAATGCCGGATGCGGTTTGTTCTGGATATCGGTAATGATGTACCCCAAGGTGGCACAGGATTCCAAACCGATATTGTACTCGATCCGATTGTAAAACACCGAAGCGATCAGGGGCGCCTCTTCGGCCCTGCGATATTCCCGTTCCACGATCGAAGCCATGATCACCGCTTGGTGGAGCTTGTTCCGGTCCCACTGCAGAGACTCCGGCGCAATTTCGGCCAACTGCCTGAAAAAGTTCTCGACCATCTCCTCCACCACCCCGTAGGCGGGATAACTGCGGGGGAAGAAGTAGGTATCGGGAAACAGGTATCCTTCGAGGTTCTCTGCGGGTATCCCAAACTGGTCGAGAAGCGAGGCGGAAGAGGCAGCCTCGAAGAATTCCTCCCTCGTGGCAATCCCCTTGCCCTCAACAACCTGAGAAATTTTCTTCAGCGTCCAACCTTCCGGGATGGTCAGTTTGACCTGCTCCTGATACCCGGATACCAGCAGATTGTGGACATCGATCATCGAATCTCCCGGCAGGATCTGGAAGTATCCGTTCTTGAAAGCTGTCTCGGTGTTGTTCACCCGGCTGAAGAGGATCAGGAGCAACCCCGAGCGGATCAATCCCTCCTGGTCCAGCCTGTCGGCGATGGTGGAAAGATTTTCACCCTTCAGCACTTTGAACACCGAACCTTCCTGGGGTATCTGGGGAGACGGGGTAGTGAGATAGTACAAATATGCTCCCGCTCCAATGAGCAGGAGCACAGCCACACTCAGGAATAGGAATATTCCCCTTGCGAGTCTTCCAGCCATCGTTCAGGTGCGGAGCGTGCTATCTCTTGATCAGGATGAACTCAACACGCCGGTTTTTCCACCGGTTCTCCTCATCATCGAAGGGAACGAGCGGACTCGATCCTCCCAGACCGACTACGGAGATGCGGTTTCCGTCAAGACCGAATCTAACCAATGCCTGTTTGACCGCTTCCGCGCGGGCCAAGGACAGGGGTATCAACTCTTCCTTGTTCTCCTTTTCCGCTTCGCTCTCACTCCAATACCGGGTAATGTTGGCGTGGCCTTCGATGCGAATCTGATAGGCGCTGTACTTCTTGAAAATCTCGAACAACCGCTGCAGAGTCTTGTCGTTCCTGGCTGCTTTTTCAATATCCGCCACAGCCGACAGATCCGCCGAGTTAGCCGGAAAGGTGATACTGGCAATACGGATCTTCAGCTTGTCCCCTTCGCGAATCACCAGAACATCCACGGGGATGAGGTTTTCCACCGTAGCGGCATTCCGCAGCTTGTCCCGTATAGTTACCCGAAGCGTATAATCTTCCGCAGACTGTACCAGCTCTCCGGTATCGGATAGACCGTCCCAGAGGATACGCTCCGAAGGCATTCCCCGACCCGTGTACGAGAGGAACGCTGTGCCTACCGGATCGAGTATTTCCAAGCGCCACTCCTCAATACTGGACAGGTCCGAGACCTTCATCATGATAAACAGCTCGTCATCCACTCCGTCGTTGTCCGGGGAAAACGGCTGGGGTGATACGGATATATCAATATCCGGAGCCGATACATCCAGTTTGAAGGGGGTGCTCTTGGCCTGTGGTTTGTTTCCCTTGAAGTAACTCACCGTCATGACCGCAGTGTACGCACCCTCTCTGCCCAGGCTGCCGTTGCCTCGACCGTCCCAGGTGATCGCGGCCGGGATCTGCCCGGTGCCGTTGAAGGATTTCTGCACTCCCGCCTGTTCATGCACCATCTCCAGGACCCAAGACTGGATTCCATCGGTGAGGCCCACATAGGCTTTAAACTCGATGGAATCGGCAAAGGCATCGCCATTCGGGCTGAAACCGTCACTGGATGCGGTAACGAACACGGAGGTTACCCGGGTGTCTATCTGCAGGCCACGAAGCGCCTTAGAAACGCTGTTGCCGGCCTGGTCGGTGCTCTTGATGAGGTAGCTGTACGAGCCATCGGGGATCTTGTTTCCGTTTTCATCTTTCCCATCCCACTGGAACGCTGTCGCCAGACCCTTCCAGTAATAACTGCGTACGACTTCGCCTTTGGCGTTGCGGAACTCTCCTTCCCAGAGCGCTTCCTGGCTCGAGCTCTGAGCAATGGGAAGCTTGTCTTTCTGCTCATCTCCATCCGGACTGAACAGACTGTACTCTGCGGAAAGCTCGATGGTCGGAGCCTTGGTATCGATAGAGAAGGAGGCAGTACGCACCTCGTGGTGGTCGCCTTTCTGGTAATCGAGAATCAACTCTGCCTGATATTCTCCGTCCGGCAGGCGCCGCCCGCTTCCGTCCAGGCCGTCCCAGGCGAAATCTTGGGGAGCCCGGTTCTGACCCTCGACCTTGCGCAGGATCTGTCCTCCCGCATCGAGAATTCGCAAGCTGTAACGGGAAACACCTTCGGTTACCTTGAGTTTCGGCTGAATCGTGATTCTGTCCTTCAAGCCGTCGGCATTGGGACTGAACACGCCCAGATCGGCGGACACAAAGACCTCCGTGGCCTGGGTGTTGATCTCGAAACGGACATTCTTCGACTGGCCGGAGTTTCCGGCTCTGTCGGTTGCCTTCAAGGAGTAAAAATAGATACCGTCGGTGACCAGATCGCCCTCATCGGCGCGGCCGCCCCACTGGATCTTGGCATCCGCTCGGCCGCGCCAGGAGTAGGTACGTACGCTCCTGCCGTCGATGTCCTCGATGGCCCCGGACCATAGGGTTTCCTCTGAGGTCTCCTGGTACAGGGTAACCGCATCCTTGTTCCCGTCACCGTCCGGTGAGAAGATGGCCAGATCCGCGCTGACAGATGCGGAGGGAGGCGTCAAATCGATGGTGAACTGGGGAGAAACTGCCGTCGGGTTGTTGCCGTTTTCATACAGAACCTCGAGCTGACCCGAATAGGTCTGTTCGGCAAGCACATTTCCGTTGTCGTCCCGACCGTCGAAGACGGTGGTTTTAGAGATCGTTTTTTCACCGCTGAAGGTTCTGCCGCCCTGGTTGGCCGTATTTACCACTTCCAGCTTCCAGCTCTCGATTCCAGTGGTCACGGGAACGTCGAGAGTAAATTGGATGGAATCCTTGCTTCCATCGCCGTTGGGGGAGAAGTAACTGTCGGTGATCGTGATGTTGATCGGCGTTGCCTGAGTGTTGATCAAGATGTTGTCGATGTTCGTCCCGCTTGAGTTGCCGGCCCGATCGGTAGCGCTGATTCGGTAGGAGTACACCCCGTCGGCTGCCAGAATTCCTTCTTCGTTGGTACCGTCCCACTCGAAGGAGCCGGGCTGCCTGTTTTCCCAAGCGAAGGCGGCGATTTCCTGGCCGCTTGCGTCCACGATCGAAGCGCTCCAGAGCAGCTCCTCGGACCCCTCCTGCTCGATCGAAAGGGTATCTTTGTTGCCGTCGCCATTCGGTGAGAAGATGAGGTACGGGGTTTGCGTCGTGATTTCCGGCGCTGTGTTGTCTACGATCACCGTCCCCGACAGGCTCTCGCCGGTATTTCCATTGTCATCCCAGGCCTCGACCTTGAAGGTGTAGGTACCATCCGGTACCACGCTGCCTGTGTCCGAGCGCCCGTCCCAGCGAATCTGCTCCGGCACGGTGATTCCGGTCTTCACGTAGGCCAGACGGGCAAGTACGTTTTTAAAGGTGACATTCTCAGGTCTCTCATCCTTGTTGACGATCTCCCGTACCCGGCTGCCCTGACTGTCGAGAACCAGGAACCGATAGCCCTTGACAAAACGCTGATCGGTGATGCTCAAGGCTTTGAGCAGTTCATCCTGGGTTCCGTCGAGATTCGGAGAGATGTACTCCTGGTCGGTGTTGAGGCCGATCTCCGGAGCTTGGCTGTCGATCAGACCCACCGCAAGATTGGCGCCGGCACCGGCAGCCCATATATTGTTCTGCAGGGGCGAGGCGGCGGCGGTGACCTTCAACTCGCTCTGATTCTCCTTCACCGAAGTGCCGAACTTAAACGAAGCACCGAAAGAAACGGGGATCCGCATCTCGCCGGGGGCGAGCTCGCTCAGCGCGAAACTACTGCCAAGCAGCAGAAAAACGCGGTCGGCGATGGCCAGTTCGGTCCCCAGATTAAAGGTCAGATCTTGAACGCTCGGTAGGGACACATCCGAATGCCAGGACCAGATAAGCTTCTCGCGCTGCAGCACGTCGAAACTGATCCCCGCTGCCGGAGTGAACGGAGCGGGGGACGCGGTGAATCCGTCGACGGGCGACATTCCCTTACCCAGCCCGCGCAGCGCGATTCCCCAACGAAGGTCTTTCATGAAACGGACATCCCCGGGCAGGTGAACGAAGCCCAAATCCGCACCGAGACCCCAGTCACGACTGCCGTACTGACCTTGCACGCCCAAACCTACGAGCAGTTTTGGGAACAGGTCCTTGGCAAAGGATACGTTCCCGGCGAAATAGTTGCCCAACTGAACTGCGTTGAAATCATCTGACGAGATGAAGCGTCCACTGGCACTGAGCACACCCGCCCGGGTCGGCCAGGAGACCCCCCCGTTGATGGCGTGGCCCCAACCGGCGTCCGCCGAATCGGTCCCAATCAGGGCGAGATAACTTGCGTCGAAGGTAAGCCGCTGGGTATCCCCGGCGGCTGCTGGATTCAATACCGAGGCAGCGGGGGAGCCTTCAGAAACGGAATTGGCTCCCTCGGCCAGGAAGGCCGGCGAGTACAGGTCGAATGACAGGCCAACGCTTCCGAGCGCCGGTTTATACTGTGCGAACGCGGGAAAGGTTGAAAGAATGATAAGCACGATCAGCACATGCACTTTCTTTTTCATTTCGTCCCCCTGATGTTTTTTTCTTGGCCGAATAAGCCTCTTGGAACCCGCAAGCCGGCGGGTCACTCTAAATTTATAGCTCCGGAGCTTTAAATTCAAATCTTTTTGCCGTAAAGATTCCTGATGTTTTCGAACTCGTCGATCGTGAGCTCCCGGTACAGTGCACGCTCCAGTCTGTCCAAGAGCTGCAACAGCGTCTCGTCCAGCTCAGACTCCCTGTCTTTCAGCATGAAATAGACACCGAGGGCTTCGCGCCCCTGCAACGGGAAATCCCCATCCTCGAAAAGAGCCTTAGATTTCAAGCTCCATCCCCTCTACAGCCAAAATCACACGGAACTGTTTCTTGCCCAAGCGGGCTCGATACCATTCAGCCGAGTTGAGCATCCCGTAGATCTTGCGGTCGTTGTACAGAGGCTCGTGATGAAACAGAGCCAAAGTGTTTATATTCCACTCCGCTGCAAAGTCCACAGCCATGCTGTAGGAGGTGTGACCCCAATCGTACTTCTCGATGGCTTCCCCAAGGGTGTATTGGGAGTCGAGAATAAGCAGGTCCGCATTCTCAAAGAATCGGCTGTTCTCCGGGGTTCTCTTAAAGTCTTCCGGCGACAGCTCGGTATCCGTAGCGAAGATCATGCTCCTCCCGTTGTGGGACATCTTGTAGGCGATGCAACCACCAGGATGACGCATGCTCTTCCAACGTATCTCTAATTTCCCGAGACGTGTTGCGGGGGATTTCAAACGGATAAAGCGTTTCTTCGCTGCCATGGCGTCCATATCGACAGGGAAATAGGGAGGCACCATCTGTCCTCTGACGATCTCTTCGAGATTTTCCTTCGGGCTGTAGAAGTACAAGGTGTTGTCCTTCTTGTAGCCCACAGGACTGAAGAACGGGAGTCCCTGCAGATGGTCCCAGTGGAAATGGGTGAAGAAGATATGAAACTCTCTGGTGTTTTTCTTCTGTTTGGTCACCATCGACGCCAGCTCGCGAATACCCGAACCGGCGTCGATGATCACCAGAGGAGTTCCCTCGGCGTGAATACTCAGGCAGGTGGTATTTCCGCCTACAGAACCGAAAATGTAGGGCGGAAGCTTGGCCAGAAACGCTTCTCGGGTCTCGGCCGACTCCAGATCGGCGGGCCTTATGCGGGCAACCGCGGCGGCAATCCTGCTTCTCAACTGGTCTTGTGTAAGTGGTGTGGGAATTGAGCCTCGAACGCCCCAAAACTTTACTTTCATTCGATCTCTGCGAAGGTTGCTATGAAGCGATTCACTTCAGCCAGGCGAAGCCATCTTTCGATTTCCCTCTGCGAGTGCAGCCGTCCCCGTCCGACTCCGGGACAGGAACTTCTCAAACGCTCCCAGGAACGTTGAGAAACCAGATTACCACTCCAGAAGGGGTAAGTTCTACATTGCATCGGCCTGTAGCAATACACCGTACACCCAGCCTGCTCCCAAAACACACAGTCGCAGTTCGCCTTTTCGATAAGGCTGACGCGGAGGAACCCGCTGATGTTGACCTCGCGGCAGTAACGCTCCAGGAAGGTCCCGCAATCCAGCCCTGTGGCGTAGGTTAACCGTTCGATGTCCTTTTGGATAAGGAAAACGAATCCGGGAGTGTGTCGACAGCAGTTGGAACAGCGGACACATCCGAAGCGCAATCCTCTGCTGTAAAAAGGTTTATTCGGCCCCGCCGATCCTTCCTGGGTGCGCTGCCCGGTCGGTCTCTTAAATGAAAAAATAAAGTTCTCCTTGCGCCCCTGTTCCTGAAGATGAAAAAAACCTTCTCCCGTGCGAGAAGGTTTTATGGGGAGAGAAGGATTCGAACCTTCGAAGGCTTAGCCAACAGATTTACAGTCTGCCCCCTTTGACCACTCGGGTACCTCCCCATTTGCGTGTGAAAAATAGCAAATACGCCACAGCTTGTCAAGATGATAGTCGCTGCTCCGATCGCCCCTTCGCTCCTCTACTTCTTCCAGCGAAGACCGACAACACCTCCATTATACCCCGAAACCTGCCAGCCGTTCCAGTACATGTATTCGAAATAGACGGCGAGATTCTCCTTGAAAAAATAGGCCACGCCACTATAGCTCGTTGGCAGAACGAGACCAAATGGCGTGGTATCCCAGCTAACAAAAACTGCGCCGCCGCCTATCGCTACATATACGTCAAGATTCTGGAAAAACTCGGGGGCATCCAAACCTTTGAAGCCCATGTGGAAGGCTACGAACCCACCACCCCCGATACCGAGCCCGTATCCAGGGGCAAACTCAACAAAGCCTTTGGCGCTGACACCCATGGCCAGGGGAACCACTTCCCCGATCTTCCAATCCGCCACAGTCCATTCAGCTCCAGGTAGACCGGCCAAACTGTAGCCGTAGTCACCTCCGTGAGAACCGAAGCCGACACCGATCTCGAAGCTGAAATCCCCTTTGTGATATAGGCCGTCCCAGTTTACTTCCTGGGCGAATACCGAAGCCGGGACGAGGCATAGCCCGGCCACGACGATGAGAGCCAAAACTGCTTTTTTCATGAGTTCCTCCTCACAATCTTTTTTACTCCGGCCGCCTGCTGCATCCGGATCGCAGGTCACCAGACGGCCATCCGCGTAATATCTCTAATCACCGATTTTCACACCGCCGTTAGTCTAAAGCCTCAAACCAGATCTAAGCGAGATATCGGACGGATTTACCCGAAACAAGGCGAACTCAGGCAGATTTCACTGGAATTTCTGGAATTCAAACGATGTGACAGAGATACAAAAAACTCGAGGGCGTTCCCCGACGGTGCTCGGAAGGAAGCGAATCGTGTCGGGGAACCCCTCTCACCGCTTTGGAGAAACGCTAGAACTTGAACAGAACGCCCAGCGTTGCGCCTCCGCCATAGGCCCAATAGTTCCCTTCCGCGTACAAGGCAAATTTATCGCTGACGAGGTAGGCGACACCATCCGCGGTAGCAAACCCGAAATAAGAGTCCTTCTGGTCCCAACCACTCAAAACCCCCGTGTATTTAAAAAACGACGCTGCGAGTCCAGCGCTGGCGTAGACGTCGAAGCGCTGCAGGAACTCGGGGATATCCAGACCCCTGAATCCGAGATGGACCGTGACCAGGGCGCCACCTCCATACGCCGTCCAGTAGGACGAATAGATATTGATTGAGCCCTTCCCCGTGATACCGAAGGATAGCGGAACCACGTCTCCGGCTTTCCACTCGGCAAACGTGTATTCAACACCGGGCACGATCGAGAATCCATAGCCGCCGAAGCCGATTCCGGCGAAAACCGAGAAATCGCCCTTCTCGAAATTCCCTTCCCAGTCCACGTCTTGCGCAAACAAGGTCGCTGGAATACCGAGCAGAAAAATTCCCACCACAAACACGAGTACCAGTTTTTTCATCGTATTCTCCTCTTGCTGATGACTACCTGTGAGTGAGTATATACATCCCTTGGACGGTTATACCTTGGCAATATAATAACAGATCAGCAGCGCCCTCGACAAGTACCGACACACCCAATACAGATAGAATTTTTGTCAGCTACCTCACCACCTGTGAATCGGTTCTCGCCTTTTTAAGCAAAATCCCATATCTGGGAATTCTGATCCGCCCAACTCAGCTCTCGCTCGATATAGTAATAATCGAGTAAGAGATCATTCATGAATAAACCGAAAGAGTGCTGGCCCGATTCCGGTTGAATGCCCTTCATCCACGTTGTACTTACGCCGCTGAATTTCCTGTTGTGTACGGTGCCTGCAACGATGAGTTTATCAAGATCGCCGTGTTGGATAACTTCAGCGTGGGATTGGCTTCTCGCCGCTAAACACTTCAGGGTCAATACCGCCGGTGACCGGGTACGGGCTTTGCTGTAAAAGAGAGCGTAGTTTAGCTCGGGCGCATAGTTCAGGCCGTGCCCGGTGAACACAACTACCACTCCTTCTTCATAGATACTGAAGACTTCTTGCTTGCTCAAACTTTTGTTTCGAAGATCCGCGATGCCGCGATAGAGAACGCCCAGCGCTCTTTCGTCGTATCTTCTGAGAGCTTGTGTATCTAAGAAGGCTTGTGGCATTTCCTACACTCTGACGTACTACGCGCTGTGTAGGTCTATCATCCACAGCTGACCAAATAGCACAATCGGAAATTTTTATGATTTCATTCCGTCTCTGTACAACAAAAGTACTATTTGGCGGAAATGGGGATTTCTAAAGGTTTTCCAGGTGCGCCTGATATTTACCCGCTTATGCGGGGGCACTAGGAATCCGCTGATTCGCTTTGATAGCTCGTGGAGGTGGAATCTACAGGTTTTTTCCGAAATTTCTTCTTCTGGGATTTTTGTTGTGACATCTTGCTCATAGCTTTCAGAATTTCTTGAAGTTCCGTTTCGTTAATATCTTTCAGTTGGTCGCTCATATAGTCTTCCTTGGATATATATTTCTGTACCTATACTATATTGCGCTCAGGCTTGTATATCTAATTTTTGGGCTTTTTCTTTTCAAGACCAAGTTCTGTTTTCCTGTCTTGAAATGGAGTTATCGATTCTCAAGATAACTACGTATAGCTTCGATTATTTCTTCAGGTTCCGGGAATCGACCTTCTTCAAACTTCGAAAATATCATTTTGTCGTCGACAAGGACATCAAAACTATGAAGTTCTCCCGGTTTCAACTCAACGTCGATATTTAGTTCTTTCTCAATTTCTGCCGCCAACCTGGCGGCTGCCGATTTGTATGCTCAAGAGGTACAGTGCTGGATTACAACACTTACACTCCTCGGGCTATCCGATACCTTCTCTTCATTTACGCCGCTTGAAAACAAGACGGCGGTTGATCCCACAAATAATACGCAGAACATTACGGCGATTTTCTTCAGCATGACGACCTCCTGATCGAATAAATTCCTGATAAAAATAATCAACAAACTTTCGCAACTATCCAGATACAAAAGCCACCTCCCGGATTCGAACCGGGGACCCCGAGATTACAAGTCACGTGCTCTGCCAGCTGAGCTAAGGTGGCA
>CAZBXU010000032.1:0-25171 GCA_964495755.1 uncultured Spirochaetaceae bacterium
CTCGGCGGGTTTCTGTCTGCACCGGATCATCCCGACGGATCAGGGTATCTGTGTATTGGAGGGGATTCCCGGAAAGACTCAAGCGCTCCGCTGCAGCCGTTCACCAATACGGAGGACTTCCTCGAGGAGAAGGTCGAAATCCTCACGCCGGCTCCGGTGATTGGTGATCGCCAGGTGGAAGTAGTACCGGTCTTTGACCATGGTTCCCGAGGGCACGGCGGTTCCCCCCTCCTGCAGCTCGATCAGGATCTCTTTGTTCAGAGCGTCCAACCGGGTCTCCTCCCGTTCCGATCGATTCCGGGTCTCTCCGATGTAGCGAAAGCACACGACGTTCAGCGGTACCGGCCGGACCAGTTCCAGCTCGGGCTTGGCCTCTACCAGGTCCGCCAGGTAGCGGGCCTGGAGAATGTTTTGTTCGATCAGGCGGCCGTACTTGCGGATCCCGTGCTCCTTGAGAGACATCCAGGCCTTTAAGGCCCGGAACCCCCGGGACAGCTGGAAGCCGTAGTCGCTGAACCAGGGCAGATCACCCCCGGTTAGGCCGGATCCCCCCTCGCCATGGGCCAGGTAGGCCGGGGTCAGGGAAAAAGTGCTGCGGTGCTCCTGCTCGCTGCGCACCAGCACACAGCCGATCTCGTAGGGCATATACATCCATTTGTGCAGATCGAGGGCCAGGGAGTCCGCCCGTTCGATTCCCGCGACTTGGTCTTTGCCGCTGGGGGCCAATATCGCCCAGGCACCAAAGGCACCGTCCACGTGAAACCAGAGCCCTTCCTGTTCGCAGAGCTCGGCCAGTGCGTTCAGGTCATCGCTGGCTCCGGTATTGGTAGTACCCGCCGCCCCGATCACGCAGAACGGCAGATGGCCCCGGCTGCGGTCTTTGGAAATCGCTTCGCGGAGTTTTTCGATGTCGATCTGGAAACCATCGTTCACGGGGATCCGCCGCAGGGCATCGCTGCCCAATCCGAGAAGTTCCACGGCCTTGGGAAGGGAGCTGTGGATTTCCTCCGATCCGTACAGGGTCATCATCCTAGCGGTCCCCTGAAGGCCGCGGCGGCGGATATCCCCATCCGCCTTGGCGTTTCTTGCCACCGCCAGGGCGATCAGATTAGCGGCGGAGCAGCCGCTGGTCAGCACTCCGCTTGCGGAGGCGGGAAAGTGGAAGATTTCCTGGAGCCAGAGCATCAGTTGTTTTTCGACGTGATTGGCGCTGTGATGATCCAGGCCGCCGGTGTTGGTGTTCATGGATGCGGAAAGAAACTCGGCGAAGGCCCCCGATACGGTTCCCGTGCCGATCACCCAACCCCAGAAGCGGGGATGGATATTCCCGGCCGGGTAGGGGAGCACGTATTTCAAAAACTCCTCGTACACATCTTCTAGGGGCTGAGGGTCGAGGGGAAGGGATTTTGTGAATCGAGCCTTGACCGGTTCGGGGATATGGGTCCATGCGGGACGATCACGTACCGATTTCAGGTACTCGACCATGTCGTCGACCATGCGGTGACCAAGCTCGGTCACGGAACTCCAGTCTTTGGGATCGAGAGTTTCTTCGTTCATTGGGCTGTTCCTCGAACCTTGGATTTCGGTGTTGTTCAATTTACTGAAAATGCACTTTGAAGTACACTCATTGGTAAAGGTATCTATGAAGCAAAAAAGAACTCCGGTATATCTTGTCGACGACGAACAGGTCGCCCTTGCACTGTACAAGACAGTTCTCGAGCATCACGGGATAACCGATCTGCTTCTTTTTCCGGAGGCGGAGGAGGTGCTCCCGCAGATCTCCCGCACCGGCTGTTCATTGATCCTTCTCGATCTGCACATGCCCCATGTTTCCGGCCAGGAAATACTGAAGCAGGTAAAGATCGACTATCCGGAAATTCCAGTAATCGTGATCACCGCAGATGAGGCGGTGGATACTGCTGTGGACTGCATGAAGCTCGGTGCCTTTGACTATCTGACCAAGCCGGTTGAGAGAAATCGGCTGTGGGCCAGCGTTCGCCATGCCCTGGAGATCGCCGAATTACAGAGAGAAGTAGGGAGCCTGAGTCGGCGGATCAAATCCGGGAAGCTGATGAATCCGGATGCGTTTGCCGAGATCATTACGGACAGCGAATCCATGAAGTCCATCTTCGGTTATATTGAAGCTGTTGCCGCCAGTCCCAAACCGATCCTCGTTACCGGTGAGAGCGGTACGGGGAAGGAACTCATCGCCAAGGTGATTCATTCCGCCAGTCTGCGCAAGGGGCCGTTCGTACCTGTGAATGTCTCGGGCCTTGATGACACGATGTTTTCGGATACTTTGTTCGGACACACCCGCGGGGCTTACACCGGCGCGGACAGTGAGCGGAAGGGATTGGTGGAGAAGGCCTCCGACGGGACCCTGTTTCTCGATGAGATAGGGGATTTGACGCAAAACTCCCAGGTCAAGCTGCTGCGTCTTCTTCAGGAGGGGGAGTACTACCCGTTGGGAACCGATCAGGTGCGGTTGTCAACTGCTCGAGTTGTGGCGGCTACCAATGCCGATCTTCAGGACAAGCAGGAGCAGGGAGCCTTTCGCAAGGATCTGTTTTTCCGACTGATCTCCCATCACGTCGAGGTTCCACCCCTGCGGGAACGGTTCGAAGACCTGCCGCTTCTGGTCGATCATTTTCTCGATCGGGCGGCCGCGGAATTGAAGAAGAGCAAGCCAACCGTACCCAAAGAGCTCTATATTCTTCTCGAGACCTACCTATTCCCGGGGAACGTCCGGGAGGTGCAATCGCTGCTCTTCGACACCTTGAGCACTCAAAAGGGGGATGCTTTTCCCTTGGCACCGATCAAGAATTACCTGGACAAGCGGAGGGGAAACGTTAGTGCAAATCTATCCACAGCTTCGTCCCTTCACCCTCGGATCAGCTACAGCGGAATGTTTCCAACGTTGCAGGAGGTAGAGGACTTTCTGATCGCCGAGGCGCTGAAGAAAACCCACGGAAACCAGAGTCTGGCCGCCCAGCTTCTGGGCGTCAATCAGTCCACTTTGAGCAGAAGGCAGAAACAAAAAAAGGGGACCCTCGAGTAGGTCCCCTTTGATAAAGCCCTCCCGAAGGAGGGTGCGATTTATCTAACCGCTGTAATTATCCACGACTTCGGACTGTTCCATGTAGCGGTCATAGATTTTGATATCTGACATCACTCCATCAAACCTGTAAGAATCGCCGGGAATCTGCGTTCCAACAACCACGCCGCCATCGGAGCTCTTAAACGGATAATTCTCTGCAATAGTGGTTGGGGTACTCGTGAATCCCACGGTGATTATATCAACAACGTCTACACCATTTACATAGATGTGAACCTCATCCTCATCCCAGGTGGCAACAACGTAGGACCATAATCCCTCAGTCAGAATGTGCTGGGTTTGAACCAAGATCGTCTGACCCGCTTCGCTGGTCATTGCCAGCATAAGCGGTTTATTGCCGCTTCGGCCGTCATACTGGAGGCTGTATCCTTCGTCCGACCAATCAGGCTCGGTTCCCTTGTGGATAATTCCCGCCCAACTGACATTTGTATTAGGTTTGAGCCAGGCTTCGATCGTTCCATGATGTGTAAGGTCATTCGTAGGATCGGCGGGAATGATGAAGTAGTCTTCCGGAGCATCAAACTCCATCCCAACCCTCTCACCGTCATCTACGATTTCAGGGCTTCCATTGGTCTGGATGGGAGAATCGAGAGGAATCTCTTCCTCAAAAGGAAGACCGACTACAATCTGTTCCTCTTCGTCCTGATACATTCCCGTATCAGCGACCATAAGATCTGCAAGCGTGACAGAACCGTCCAACACACCAAGGACACAATCGCGAATCTCTATATCGGCAATCTCGTTTGTTACAACATCGACAACATCGGTTTCTAAAATGCCGTAGATGTCAGATAGTACCTCAACCGTGATCGCATATGTATAGATATCGATGGCACTTGGATCGGCGGGAATTGGAGCGATATCTCCAACATCTTGAATAAACAACGCCAGATCATCTTCATACGTTGATTCGGTAGATTTGGCCGACCCCGTAGGCATGGTACATGCACCGATGACGGCCAATGCGGCAGCCAATACAAAGATCGCTAAAAGTTTTATGGAGACCTTCTTAAGCCAATTGTTCATTACGACCTCCTCATCTATGGTCTACACATGTAAAGCAAGGACCGTGCCAAATTTTCTTGTTTTCTGCAAATGTATACTAAATAAAGAGTTAGACGAGATAGACCGCTGGGGAGTACCTGCCTTTGAGTTATGCAGAATGCATAGCGATAAACTGTAATTTCAAATAATTCTTTGTGCAGTTGGAAATTATAGGAATATGCAGAATCAACGATTATGCAAATTGCACAAAATGGACAATGAATTCCGTCGTCGCTGGACACTCTCCTGCCTTGGCAGCTATTCTTGTGCCTTATGGCAGATACAGCCCTCGCCGGTGAAGTCGATCTGAGCTACCGCCGTATTTTCTGGTTCTGGATTCCCCTGGCCGCCATGTGGTTCATGATGGCTGTAGAGCAGCCGTTGATCGCGGCGTTTGTGGCCCGCATGCCCGAGCCTGAGATCAACCTTGCCGCCTACGGGGTGGTCTCCTCGGTTGCCATGATCATTGAAAGTCCGATCATCATGCTGCTCACCGCCGGCACCGCCCTGTCCAGAGGAGGCCTGTCCTACCGTCGTCTGCTGCGCTTTTCTCACCTGCTGATCGCCGCTTTGACGGCACTGCACCTGTTGATCGCACTTACACCCCTGTACGACTTGATCCTCTTGCGGGTGATCGGGGTGCCGGAAGAGCTTGCAGAACTCGGCCGGGGTGCGTTTCTGGTGGTCACTCCCTGGACCGCCGGTGTGGGATACCGACGTCTCTGGCAGGGAGTACTGATACGACACCACAGAACCGGCGTGGTGCCGATCACCATCGCTCTGCGTCTGGCCGTGACCGCGGGGCTTCTGATCCTGGGGTTTTCGCTGAACCGTTTTCCAGGGGTGTTCGTGGGTTCGGTGGCTCTGGCTGGCGGGATCACTGCTGCTGCGGCGGCGGCCTACCTGTTCGCTCGCCCTGTGGTGAAGAACCAGCTGCAGGAGCCTTCTCGAGAAGTCGACCCCCTGTCCTGGCCGGAGCTTATCCGGTTCTACGTTCCCCTGGCCTTGACCTCCCTGATCCTTCTGGCCGCCCGGCCGGTGCTGACGGTGGCCCTGTCACGACTTCCCGCAGCCCTCGACTCGCTGGCGGTTTGGCCCGTCATTCTCAGCGTCAGTTTTCTCGGCCGGTCGATCGCCATGTCCTACCAGGAAGCGGTGATTGCACTTCTCCAAGACCGAAGGAATCTGTGGATGCTGCAGCGCTTTGCCCGCATGCTCGGGCTGATCATGCTTGTGCTCTTTTCGATATTTGCCGTCACCCCCCTGGCGCAGATCTGGTTCCAAAGGGTTGTAGGGTTGTCCGCAAGACTGACGCGGATGACTCGTTTGCCGATGCTTGTTCTGGCTCTGCTGCCGGCAATCGGTTCCTTCATCTCCTGGCAGCGAGGCGTTCTGGTCAGTTCGCGGAAGACTCCCGCGATTACCCGGTCGGTGGTGGTGAATCTGGCCGTTCTAGGAGTGATCCTCGTGGTCCTGGGTTACACTGTACGTTTGCCGGGGGTGCTCATTGCAGCGGTGGCCTACATCGGCTCGGTGCTGGCCGAGTGGCTGTATCTGCGCCTGGCCGGCGCCAAGGCTCAAGCGAGGCTCCTATCCGGGGAATAGGGGCTGAGGGCGGGCGTATAGAGAGTTTCGATCCGCAGTTTGTTTTCCTGCTGCCCGGAAGATGATACAATTCCCTTGCCAGGGGGCGCCTCCGGGGCCCCTCCTTGGGGACCGCCGCTTATAAGATTAATCTAGGATAGGAGAGTGGGATGAATGCAGACAAGAAATCTCTTGTGGTGCTTTGGACCAGCGGAGACCGCGAGGTAGCCCTGAAGATGGTGTTCATGTATACACTCAATGCCAAACTCAAAGGTTGGTGGGAAGAAGTGATCCTGGTCGTTTGGGGACCTTCGGCAGAACTGCTCAGCCGGGACGAGGAGCTTCAGGGGAAAATCAAACAGATGAAAGAAGCGGGGGTAGTGCTGGAAGCCTGCAAGGCCTGCGCCGATCGGTACGGTGTTTCTCCGGCCCTTGAACAGATGGGGATCGAGGTGAAGTATATGGGAGTGCCTCTGAGCGATTATCTCAAAGAGGAGCGGGCCGTACTGGCCCTGTAGAGATCAGGATGAACCTACTCATTCTGATGGCTGTGTCCGCGCTGTTGCTGAGCGGCTGTGAATCCCTGCGGGATGCGGTCGATGCAATCCACAGGCCGAAAGTGCGGATCGCTGCCGCCGAGCTGGAAGTCCTGTCTTTCTCGGGCCTCACCCTTCGTTTCGATGTGGAGATCCTAAACCCCAATCCAATCGGGATATCTCTATCCGGTTTCGATTACGAGCTGCAGATCGAGGGCACTCCCTTTGTCAGCGGAGAGGTAGAAGAGAAAGCTACTGTTGCGGCCCGGGGTCGTTCCATCGTAGCACTGCCGGTGGAGTTGGGATTCGAGGAGCTGGTCAGGACGATCCGGGAGTTGGAAGACCGGGCGGAAGCGGCCTACCAGCTTACCTCCGGATTTTCCTTCGATTTGCCGGTGCTCGGCAGGGTACGTATCCCGGTAAGCAAGGAAGGATCTGTACCGATCCTGCGTTTTCCCGGACTTCAAGTTCGGAGTATGCATCTGAACACGATCTCCCCATCCGGGGCATCCCTTGACCTCGAACTGGAAATGAGGAATCGGAACAATTTCAAGATCTTCATAGAATCTCTCGAGTACCGGTTTCAAGTGGATGGAAGGGACTGGGCATCCGGGATGCGGCGTAAAAAGGTGCGCCTCGGCGAAAACGACATTGCCGAACTGACCATCCCCATCGAGCTCGATTTTACCACTGTGGGACGTTCTGTATATCAGATGATTCTGGGGGGGGAGGCGCTGCAGTATACGTTGGAGGGGAATGTTGATGCGGGAACATCCCTGAGGGTGTTGAAAAAGGCATCCTTCCCCTTTGTGTTAGCGGGACAGCTGCGCATCCAACGCTGAAATAGACTGAAACTGACGATTTCTCTTGACAGATCTGTCATAAAGTACTATAAATTTGTTTAGTACTTTATGACATCTCTTCCTGAAGAGACAGTAGCAACCCTCGAATACCAGCCCGACGGAGTAGCGGTCTTCACCCGGCTGATCCGAGCCGCAGATCTGGAGCAGGATCGTTTCTCTCGCAGCGAAAATGCAGGATTCGGTCTGAACGCCCTTGGGGGGCGCCTGGTCGAGCTTAGCTCCTACCGGCCTTCAGCCTGTCTCAGCCTGAGCTGTTCCTTGATTTTGGAAGCCCAAACTCGGATGGCTCCGGCGGTCTGGATCTCGGCCACGGCGGACACCTTCTTCCCTCCCGATATGGCGGCCAACGGAGTCGACCTTTCCTCCTTACCCGTTGTCCGGGTGCCGGGCGCCCGTTCTGCAGGCCGTGCCGCGGATTGGCTGCTGCGCACCGGAGCCTTCAGGCTTCTCGTGGTTGATTTGCATACAGATTTCCAGCTGCCCGCAGCTCAAGCGGCCCGACTTGCCCAGCTGGCCCACCGTCATGGATCGACAGTGCTTTTTTTGACCGCCAAGCCTGCAGGTGCTCCTTCCCTGGGTTCGCTGGTTTCCCTGTACAGCCGGATCCTGCGCAAGCGTGTCGATTCAGGCCGTTTTCGCTTTAGCTTGCACATTATCAAGGACAAAAAAAGAGCTCCGGTCTGGGAGCACGTGGAGCAGCTAGATGGCCCCCCTGGCCTGTGTTAATGCAGCGGATCTGCCTCTGCAGCTTTTACTCAAGAAGCATCCTCAGTGGCGGGATCTTCCCGCTGCGGTTGTCTCTAAGGACAGCCCCTACGGAAGAGTGCTCACCGCCAATGTCCAGGCCAAGGAGTACGGCATACTGCCGGGGTTACGCTATGCAGCGGGACTGAGCTTCACCCTCGAGCTGAGGGCGGACACCATTCCTGACAGCGAGATCAGGGCTCAGATCGCCTCCATCGCCGCCGCTTTGCGACGCCTCAGTCCGCGGGTGGAAGCCCATGATTCTGAAGCCGGGGTCTTCTGGCTGGATGCCGGCGGGCTTTCATCCCTGTTTCAAAACATGGAGGCCTGGTGCGGGAAAGTTCGGAATTCATTGCTGGAAATGGGCTATCAGGCCACGGTTGCCGTGGGCTTCAGCCGCTTTGGCTGTTACGCAGCGGCGAAGAGCGCCCGGGATCAGGTCATCTTCACCCACGCCCGGGACGAGCGGGCAGCCGCTCTGAAGGCGGGGATCGATATCCTGTCGTTCACTGCCGAAGTGTTGGAACGGCTCGAGATGCTCGCTGTCCGCACCGTGGGCTCCTTCCTCGATCTTCCTGCGGGAGGGCTTCGCAAGCGCTTCGGGCCGGAGGTGGAGCGGTTGTATGAATTCGCCGCAGGTGCCCTGGATCTTCCCCTCCAGCCCACAGAGGAAGAGCGGGAGCCGGAATATTTTCATAAGCTGCCCTGTCCCGAAGCCTCGAGTGTCCGCCTGCTGAAGTTTTTGCAGAGGTCCCTGGATGCGTTGACAGGGAGTGTACAAAGCCGACATCGGCTGATCAGAGAGCTCCGGATCAGCTTTGTTCTCGAGGATGAGGAGCTTGCTCTCGAACCGATCCTGCCTTCCAGGCCGTCGGCGGATTCAGGACTGCTGCTGGAACTGATCGCCCTGCGCCTGGACAACCGCCGGCTTCCCGGTGCCGCAGAGGCGGTCAGGATTGCCGCGTTGACAGTCCCGGAGCGGAATATTCAAACCGAGCTCTTTCCAAGCTCCTCGACGGAGTCCTTTCAAGAAGTGGACAAGGTTTTTTCCCGTCTGCGGGCAACCTTCGGCAACAGCTGTGTTCAGCGGGCTCGGCTGGAGGATGAGCATCTGCCCGAACTGAGCTACAGCTGGGAGGATCTGGATCGGCTGCGGTTGGCTGGGGAGAAGAGCGGGACGGAAGAACAGAACGAAGACAGGCGGCGAGCGGTGCGGAGGATCTTTGCTCATCCCCGCACGCCCCCCGATCTTCATGTTCCCAAGCTGTGGGGTCCCTATCCGCTGTCCAGCCGCTGGTGGTCCGAAGAACAGCGAAGGGACTATTTCTACGCTGAAACAAGCAATGGCGAGATCCTTTGGCTGTATTTCGACAGGCTGGGTAAGCAGTGGCTGCAGATCGGGGTGTTGGAGTAGCAACGGTGGGACGCTCCGAGCCTGCACGGCAAAGCTATGCGCCCCTGTGGTGCAAGAGCAACTACTCATTCTTGGAGGGAGCCAGCACACCGGAGGAACTCGTGGCCATGGCGGGCCGGCTCGAACTTCCCGCACTGGCGCTGACCGATCGGGACGGTCTGTACGGAGTGGTCCGGGCTCATCTGGAAGCTAAAAAGCTGGGGGTGAAGCTGATCATTGGATCGGAAATCACAGTGAAGCGGGCCGGTTCCGGGACGATCCTGCTCCTGGCCCAGAACCGCACCGGATACGCCAACCTCTGCCGGATCATCAGCGCCGGGCGGCTCCGCTGCCCCAAGGGAAGCTGCCTGGTGAACTGGGAGGAGATCTGTGAACAGGCTGCAGGTCTAATCGCTATCTGGGACGGACAAGGAAAGGCCGCCGCCGACCTGATTGACGCTTTTTCCGATCGGCTCTACCTTCTGCTGCCCCGGCACCGAAGGGCGGAGGAGGCATCGGCGGAGGCAAGGCTGCTGCAGGCCGCATCGCGCTTCAGACTGCCCATGGTAGCCGCTACGGAGGTGCTCTACCACGACGTAGCCCGGAAAAACCTTCAGGATGTGCTGACTTGCATCCGGAGCAACAATACCCTGGACCAGGCGGGTCGGCGCCTCAGGCCCAACGATCAGCATGCCTTGAAGAGTGCAGCGGAGTTTCGAGCCCTGTATAAGGATCTGCTCGAGGTAGATCCGGGAATCCTCCGGCGGAGCCTGGAAATCGCAGGACGCTGCAGCTTTTCTTTAGACCAGATCCAGTACCGCTACCCCTCGGAGAATCTTCCCGACGGTAAAACCTCGGGGCAGTGGCTGCGCCATCTCACCTTTCAGGGAGCGGAGCAGCGCTACGGGGTGACCATCCCATCCAAGGTCCGCCACCAGCTGGAGAAAGAGCTGACCTTGATCGAGGAGCTGGATTACTGCGGCTACTTCCTGACTATGTACCAGATCGTCCAATTCTGCCGCCGCCGGGGCATCCTCTGCCAGGGACGGGGCTCTGCAGCGAACTCGGCGGTGTGCTACTGCCTGGGAGTGACTGCGGTGGATCCGGTGCGGATGGAGCTGCTCTTCGAACGGTTCATCTCCCGCGAGAGGAACGAACCGCCGGATATCGATCTTGATATCGAGCACCGCAGGCGGGAAGAGGTGATCCAGTACGTCTACGACACCTACGGCCGGGAGCGGGCGGCCATGGTGGCGAATTTCATCCGCTACCGGCTGCGCTCGGCGGTTCGGGATGTGGGCAAAGCCCTGGGCCTGCCCGCAACTACCCTGGATCGGGTAGCCAAACTGCTGCCCCATTACGGCAGAGAGCTGCGTCCTGCTTTGGAGCAGACAGGACTGGACCTGTCCAACCCGGTGCATCGGCGGCTGGCCGAGCTTTCCGAGCAGATCCTGGATTTCCCCCGGCATCTTTCCATACATCCAGGGGGGTTCCTGTTGGGAAGCGATCCTGTGATCACCTTTGTTCCCGTGGAAAACGCCACCATGCCGGAACGCACCGTGATCCAATGGGACAAGCGGGATGTGGAAGACATGAACCTGTTCAAGGTCGATCTTCTCGGTCTGGGCGCCCTGACCCAACTGGATTACTGTTTCCGCCTTTTGAAGGAGCATCGGGGCGTCGACCTTTCCATGGCTGAAGTACCGGCAAATGATCCGGAGGTCTTCGACATGATCGGCAGGGCGGATACGGTGGGGGTATTTCAAATTGAAAGCCGGGCCCAGATGGCCATGCTTCCCCGCCTCAAGCCGAGAAGCTACTACGATCTGGTTGTCGAGATAAGTATCGTCCGGCCCGGTCCCATCGTCGGCGGTATGGTTCATCCCTATCTCAAGCGGCGCAAAGGGGAGGAGCCGGTGGAGTATCCCCACCCCTCGCTGATCCCCGTGCTCAAGAAAACTTTAGGCGTCCCGTTGTTTCAGGAGCAGGTGATGCGTCTGGCCATGGTGGCGGCAGACTACTCCCCCGGCGAGGCGGATCAGCTGCGTCGGGACATGGCGGCCTGGCGCAGTTCCGGCCGCATTGAACGGCACAGGGAAAAGCTGATCCGCAGGATGATCGCCAAGGGCATTGCCCAGGAGTTTGCCGAACGGGTGTATCAACAGATCCTCGGCTTCGGGGAGTACGGCTTTCCGGAGAGCCATGCGGCCAGCTTTGCCCTGATCGCCTACTGCACCGCCTGGATGAAGTGTCACTACCCGGCGGAGTTTACCTGTGCCCTGCTCAACGCCTGGCCCATGGGTTTCTACGCCCCCTCCACGATCGTAGAGGACGCTCGACGCCGGGGTGTAGAGGTGCGGCCCATCGATGTGCTGGCCAGCGACTGGCAGTGCACCCTGGAGGCTCTGGAGACGGAGGCCTGCGGAACAGGCCCTGACCCTACCGAAGTTCCCAAAGCCCCCGCTCGGTTTGCTGTACGTATGGGTCTTCGCTTCGTCAAAGGCCTGGGGGAGGAGGATTGGCAGCGGATCAGGGACGCCCGCAGCAGAAGCGACGGGATGACGGTCCAGGATTTTGCCCTTCGCACGGGGATCGGTGAAGGAGTTCTTGCCGCGCTTTCCCAGTGCGGAGCCCTGGGCGCCCTTGCCGGGAATCGGCGGCAGGCCTTGTGGGAGGTTTCCGGGGCGGGGCGCTGGCGCAGGGCAGGGGAGCGGGGTGTACCCCCGCCACCGGCGGATCGGCAGAATCAGCGGTTATCCGAGTTGTTGTTGAAAGGAGGGGAGATCATGCCGGGTTTTTCGGTACTAAACCAATTGGAGTCAATAGGCTGGGATTACCTGAGCACGGGACACAGCGTCCAGGGCCATCCTCTGGAACCGTTCCGGGAGGAGCTGAAACGCCAGGGTCTGCCCGATGCCCGGGGCTTGGCGGAGAAGCAGGATGGGGATCCGGTTTCCTGCGTGGGTCTGGTGATCTGTCGCCAGAGGCCGATGACCGCCGGGGGAGTGGTGTTCATGACCCTGGAGGACGAGAGCGGCTTCGTTAACCTCGTTGTCTGGTCGAGCATCTTTGAAAAGTACCGCAAGGTCATCCTGTCCAGCTCCGTGCTGGGGGTAAGCGGCAGCCTGCAGTCCAAGGATGGGGTGGTGCACCTGATCGTGGATTCCTGCTGGAAGCCCAAGCTTTCCCGTTTACCCGCTTCTACGGACAGCCGGGATTTTCATTGAGGCAGGTCCGGCTCAGCGGATTTCCGATCCCGCTTTTTCCCCTGGCGACGGAACGCCACTTCCAGGGTCATCCCGGGGTTGGCCCGATTGGTGGCCAGGACTCCCATTTCCCGGGTGAAGAAGGCCAGGTTGAAATCGAGAAGCCAGACCTGTATCCCCGTCCCGAAGGTCAGGTAGCCCTGATTGAAACCGGCCCGCAGCTTCCATCTATTGTATAACTCGAGCTCCGCCCCGGCGTGCATCACGCTGGCCGGTGGACGCTCTTCCATGACTACAGTGACGATATCACTCAAGGACCAGTGGACAACCAGATCGGTCACGGCCCGCGAGTTCCCGAAATCAAAGTCATAGGCGAACCCGGAGCTGATGTCCATGGGAACAACGTAGCCATCCACGGAAACTCCGCCGGTAGGAAATCTGCCGGTTTCCCTCAGGGAAACCAGCATGTCTCCGAAAGGATCCTGTATATATCTAAAGCGCGTGCCTAGAAAGTCCCGGACAGACAGACCCCACCTCAAGCCTCCCGATTCCACGATCACTCCAAAATCGATTCCTATAGCGGTTCCGTGCAGCGCGTTTGCCGAGTTCAAGGTCGCAAGGGGGTTCGCATCGGACTGCAGGGCGTTGATGAAATCCAGCATGGTCGGATGGTCCACGGGAGCAAGGATCCGTATCATCGGGCGGATATCAGCACCGATTTTCACTATCGCGTCTTTGATTTTGAAGGGATAGGCGTAGCCGCCGATAAAGGCCAGGGTGACCGCCAGGTCTCCCTCTACCGCGCCGGTTGTCGCGCCCCAAGCGTAGGTATCGATGGTGATCACGCCTCCCAGCCCGAAACCTCTTCCCACATAACCGAGCCCGTCGGCATTTCCGAAGCCGAATCCCCCCGCTGTGATCTGGTCCTCCATAAAGGTCTGTAGGGCGGAAGAAGCGGGATCCACGAGTGCCAGAAAAGCCTGCAGCGGATTGGCGTACAACCAAAAGGAAGAGGTGTAGTAGGTGAAAGAGCCCTCGGAAGAGGCAAATCCCGCCGGATTGGAAAACAGGGCGTCGTAGCCGCTCGCCGTAGCTACGACGCAGCCCCCTTGTCCCAGGATCTGGGGGCTTGCCGGCCTTAAGGGCGAATCGACCTCACTCCCGAAAGCACTAAATACCCTCCCCATCAAGAGGAGAATCAATGCGATGAGGATCGTCTGTACCTTGCTCCTGTACATTGTCGGCGTTCCTTTTTTCCGTGTCGGTCGGGCCCGCAAGCCCGCCTCTATAAGCATCGGTTGATTTCAGTATAAAGCATATCGAGGGTGGATTGCAAAACAACGGGCGGGATAAAATGAGTGGCAACACCACAACCGGCCCGTTTTTTTAAAGAAATCTAACGAGGGATCAAATCCTCTTCAGGTTATACCTGGTCGTGTAGAGGGCTGCTACGACAGCCTGATGAATATGGTACCTGCTTCCCTGGAATGCAGCATTTACCCAAGAAAAGTGACCGGAAATCGTTCACTGAACTCCACGCTAATGTTCATGAGTTTCTACATAACTATCACGGGAGAAATACTTAGCGCGCTCTGCAGCAGTAAAATTTATGTTTTATAAATATTTTATTGCAATGATTCAGAAGAAGGCATAAAATTTCATTTCTAGCGAGAAAACTACTGCATATGTTATGTTAGCTGAACCATATCAAAACCCAAGAGGAGAGACGGCATGAAAGATGAGAAAAAGAAACTGACAAACAACGTAGGTGCGCCCGTTCCCGACAACCAGAATGTAATAACTGCTGGAAAGCGTGGTCCAATGCTGCTGCAGGACACCTGGTTTTTGGAGAAGCTTGCGCACTTCGACCGAGAAGTGATTCCAGAACGTCGCATGCACGCAAAAGGCTCCGGCGCCTACGGTACCTTTACCGTTACGCACGACATCACCAAGTACACCAAAGCGAATATCTTTTCCGAGGTCGGGAAAAAGACAGACCTTTTTATCCGCTTCTCCACGGTGGCGGGCGAACGCGGCGCTGCCGACGCCGAGCGCGACATCCGCGGCTTTGCGATCAAGTTCTACACCGAAGAAGGAAACTGGGATCTGGTGGGTAACAACACGCCGGTGTTTTTTCTACGTGATCCACTCAAATTCCCGGATCTCAATCACGCTATAAAGCGGGACCCTAAGACCAACCTGCGTAGTGCCCGAAACAACTGGGACTTCTGGACCTCGCTACCCGAGGCGTTGCACCAAGTCACCATTACCATGAGCGAGCGAGGCATCCCGTACTCCTATCGCCACATGAACGGCTACGGCAGCCATACCTTTAGCCTGATCAACGCAACGAACGAACGGTTCTGGGTTAAGTTCCATTTGAAAACGCAACAAGGAATCAAAAATCTCACCGACGAGGAGGCTGAAGCCATCATCGCCAAGGATCGTGAGAGCCACCAGCGCGATCTGTTTGAGAGCATCGAGAAGGGCGACTTTCCCAAATGGAACGTGAAGATCCAGATTGTGCAGGAGAAAGATGCTTCCAAGTTTCCCTTCAATCCGTTCGACCTGACCAAAGTCTGGCCGCACAAGGAGTATCCGCTCATGGACGTAGGGGTGCTCGAACTAAACAAGAACCCCGAAAACTATTTCGCTGAGGTCGAACAGTCGGCCTTCAATCCCGCCAACATCGTTCCTGGCATCGGTTTCTCGCCCGATAAAATGCTGCAGGGACGACTTTTTTCCTACGGAGATGCCCAGCGGTATCGCCTTGGTGTCAACCATAACCAGATCCCAGTCAACCAAGCTCGATGTCCGGTTCATGGCTACCATCGTGATGGCACTATGCGAGTGGATGGCAACTACGGCGGCACCCTCGGCTACGAGCCAAACAGCTATGGCCAGTGGCAGGAGCAATCCGAATTCCGCGAACCACCGCTCGGTCTTGACGGAGCTGCCGACCATTGGAGCCATCGCGAAGATGATGACGACTATTACTCTCAGCCCGGTGCTCTGTTCCGGATGATGAGCCCAGAACAACAGAAGGTGCTATTCGAAAATACTGCTCGCGCTATGGGGGATGCTCCCCAAGAGATCAAGATCCGCCACATCAGCAACTGCATGAAGGCCGACCCGGCTTATGGCGAGGGGGTCGCCAGCGCACTGGGCATCTCAATGAGTGAAATTCCGAAATAGACTACTTTTAGCTATCAACCGGTTGCAGCGGACGGCGTTGCCGCGCCGCCGCTGAACCGCGGCGTTATATTCACGTATTGAGACCCGTGATTCATATCCTGTCTTTATCGGCCTATTCTCACAAACTGCCAAAGATAACCAGAGAAGCGCCTGGGTTCAGCGTATAGCGTGTGTGTTCTCCTGGATCGCTAGAATTCCAACACCTAACCTCGATGAGGCGGTTTTAGAGACGTTGACCAAAATAGCAAACACCTACCAGAAGGAGAAGCTTTGGCAAATTGGAACGGAATCCTTTCTTGGCGGCCAGTCCGTAGTTTGAACGACTGCTGGTAAGATAATCCGCAAATAATTACCACGTCTTGGACAAAAGGCGATTCAACGGTAATAAGTTATGGTAACAGGTGGGAGGAAACGGGAAACCATCGTTGGTGGTGGAAACGACGCCAGTCGGGTTCGACTCCGGCCACCTCCAAATCGTTCTTCTTTTCTCCTTAAAATGAGGAAGAAACTTGTCCCTCTTCGTATAGTGTACACTTATTGTACATAATCCGGAGAGGAGGCTCTCTTCGCCTCCTGGCAATTGAAATCGAGCTTATCCTGTAGCGTAACGGGAACAGATCCGCACGGTTAAGTCGGGCGTACCGTCTAAACAATCACGCTCAAGAACTGCTCACATAGGTGTAACCCGGGTCTTATTTTTCGATTTCCAGCTGATTTGCTCTTAAAAATAGAACATGATCCCCACTGTAGCCGGCATGATCTGAAAAGAGGTTCTGGAATCATGGTCTCCGAATGTGTCGGAATAACCGAAGAATCCTACGCCAACTCCAAAATTACCGAATACAGCAAAGTTGCTATTGAAATTATACTGCATCCCAAATTGGAGTGAAACATTCGCTTGAATTCTTATCGCCTCTGTTTGCTCTTCGGCATACACATATACAAGCGGCTGGAGTCCTATATACTTGGATAGATTACTCGTCGAGGGAATCCAATAATACACACCGAGACCTCCTCCCAGTGATACATAGTTTCTGTCCGGTGAGGAAGCGTTGTTTCCAATCATATAACCTCCGCTGAGTATCAATTCCAGCATTAACCTGTCTAATACATGGTACCGCAAGCCTACACCTACACCCGGATTTCTAAACAGATCATATTGCTCCCCAAGCAGAAAATCGTTGAGCACCGCGATTCTCGCACTAAGCCCAAAAGAACCAGCAGCAGGTGCGACGTTTTCTTCGGCGAATGTACCTACACAAACACACAACAGCACTAAGATCACAATTCTCTTCATTCCTCTCTCCTCCTATGTGTTTTTTGTTGCGTTGCAGGTGTTCGATCCGTTGCACAAGCCGACGCAACAAAGACAAGGTGTTTCCTGATGGTACGAACAGTTGCAGTGACAATCATATCAAGTTGTATATCCACACACAAGAAAAAAGGTTGCTTTATCGAATAATCACTGCTCATTCGAACGACTCATCAATGTTGTGAACACATCATCGCTTCTCCCTGTCAATCTCAGAAGTGATTCTAGCGTGTACTAAACCGTGTACAGTTGAACATGTAAATCCTGGTAATTCATGCTAACCGGTGTGAAGCGGTGATAAAACTGCTCTTGACTATCTATTTTTCCTGTAATAAATTATGGGAACACAAGGGAGGAAATGGGAAGCTATAAGAACTGGTGGAAACGGCGCCGGTCGGGTTCGATTCCCGTCACCTCAATCAACTCATTTAAGCCAAATTTCGCCAAGTACTTACCGGCAAGGTAGAAAAAGCCAACTGTATCTCTCACCTTCCATTGTTGGTCTTTCCGGATCTTATAAGCAAAATCAATACAATCCGATTCAATATAAGAAATGTATTCTCAAAATACAGAATCATTTAAAGGGGTAAGATAACTGAGAAAAAATGATCCGAAATGTTCTATGCCAAGTGTCTTCCGGAAAGTGGCTGGATTCTCCGAAGATGATTGAGCTGCGTGATTGATTGTCCACGTGAAACGGCATTTCCATGTCGTGGGTAAGATCGGTCTGAAATAGTCAGGTTGATTTTCCGATTTTTCATCGATAAGATATTAGTATTACGATAGTCTTATCGATCGGAAGTGTGTATGGCAGCAGTGACCATTTCTCCGAAATACCAAGTTGTCATCCCAAAGGAAATTCGCGAGAAGCTTGGTCTATCGCAGGGGCAGAAGGTGAAAGCAATTATGTACGATGGTAGAATCGAGTTGATTCCTGTTCGACCCATTAAGACGATGCGGGGCTTTCTCAAAGGGATGGACACTTCAATCGAGCGGGACGAAGACAGAGCATGAACGTCGTTGATTCAAGCGCGTGGCTTGAGTACTTCGCCGCGGGAGCGAATGCCGACTTCTTCGCAGCAGCATGTGAAGTACAGCAGTAGCTCCGGCTGAGCTTGCCTGATGATGCCGGCTATGACGAACCTGTGCGGAGTTTTTCGAATCCACCCTTGGATGCGAAGCATATGGCTTTCCTGTCGAGGCTGTTTGAATATTTAATAACAGCGAGCGGAGATCTTGAGGTAGAAGAACTACATAAGGAGCCGTTAATCGCGTGTTCGGCCAAGAGACCTACAAGACATACCTTCATGACATATCTCCATGACCGCTAAAGAACTTCTCAACCTGAACGGAGATTTTCGCAGCTCACCTCTTTTAGAGACGGCAAGAAAGCTGCATAAACTGCTTGCGCGGCAGGACATCGCCTACGTCATCATCGGCGGCCTGTCCGTGATCCGCAACCGAGCGGTGCGTACAACCCAGGACGTCGATCTACTGGTTAGAAAGAAAGATTGGCCGCAGATACAAGAAGCTCTGGCTGACGGTTTTGCGATCGAGATTGACAGTGCTGGGAGCAGTAGTGCTGTCGACCGTGACACCAACGTACCGGTGGATATCTTGTTCGCCGGTGACGATTGGGATATGGTAGTCCCCCTGCCAGATCCTGTAGCGGTACTGGAGTATGACTCCGTTCTGCAGGCGAATTTCCTGACTCTGCAGGCGATCCTCGAGCTGAAGACCGCCACCTACCTGCAGAAAAAGCGGGATGAAGGAATCGAGATCGCCGCCAAAGACCTGGCCGACGTGGTCGAGCTGCTTAAAAACAATCAGGAAAATCTCTCCCCGGAGCTCTTTGCGGGATTTCACCCCCGGATTCGCAGAGAGCTGAAGCGGATCCACAAGAAAATCCATCGACGTATCAAGCGATCGCCATGAAGCGCGCGCTGCCTATCCTATTACTCCTCCTACTGGGCGCTGCCCCGATCTTCAGCCTGGATCAGAGCGATTCAGCGTTTGGGATCAGCCTCTACAACCAGGGACGGCTGCGAGAAGCCAAAGAGGTGCTCGAGCGGGTCGTGGACCAAGGACGAGCCGGCACTTTGGAAATGGTCGTTCTGGGCATGACGTATACCAAGCTTGGAGAACACGAGCAGGCCGAAGAGATCCTGCTGCGGGCAAAGGAGCGGGAACCCTTCAATTCCCTGGTGCACATCGGTCTGGGAATGCTTGAGTTCAAGATGCAGGAGTTCGACTCCGCCTACCAGTACTTCAACCTGGCCTACCGAATCGAGCCGGCGTCGAAACAGGCCAAGGACGGGATGGTGGCCTCCCTGGTGAACCGGGCCATCGTGCTGTACGGGGAGGGCAAGCCGGAGCAGGCCGAAGAGCTCCTGCTGGAAGCCGGGCGGATCGATCCCAAGGCCGTGGCGGTGCCTCAAAACTTGAGCCTGATCGAGAGGGAAAGGGGCAATCTGGAAAAGGCCGCGGCTCATCTGGAGGAAGCGCTTCGCCTGGAACCCCGCAACCCGGGCTTGCTTGGCATGCTGATCAGGGTGCGCAAAGACCAGGGTCGAACCGACGGTCTGGCCGAGCTGTATCGGCGTCTGGTCGAGGTGCAGCCGGGAAACGCCCAGGCCTTCGCCGAAATGGGACTGCTTCTGGAGGCACAGGGCCGGCCGGAGGCGGCGGAGAGGGCCTTCGTCAAGGCCGAATCTCTGGACACGGAGGAACCGTACCCCTACCTCCACCTGGCACGGCTGTCCCGGGAACGGGGGGAATCGTCGGCAACGATCCTCTCCCGCCTGCATTCGGCGATCGGCAAAGCCGTTCGAAAGAGCGGAATGATCCAGATGCAGGCGGCGGGTGCGATACAGGAGAAAGAGGGGCAGCTCGGTCCCGAGGAAGTCGAAATCCTAAAGCGGCTTTCCTCTCTTGCGGAAGAACCACGGCGGATCCTCAAACAGGCCCTGACGCTCCTCGCCGAAGCCCACGGCGGCAGGGAAGAGTACGAACAGGACTTGAAGCGGCTGAGCTCCTGGTACCCCCACAGCCTGGAGCTTCGGATCGCCGTGGGTCAGCTCCTGGAGGAGGACGGCCGTTTCGAGGAAGCTCACGAACACTGGAGGCGGATTCTCGACACCTTCCCGACCGCGGTAGAGGCTCATTTGGGTCTGGCCAGCAGCCTGGAGCATCTCGGAAAGGTTGAGGAAGCTCGTACCGCCTATCTGCGGGTCCGGGATTTGGACCCGCAGAATCGGGATATCTACTCCGCCCTACTGAGATTGTACGAAGCCGGGGGAGAGGAGCCGGCGCTGATGCAGTGGTATGGGGAGCTGTACGCCCGGGAGCGGACCAATCCGGTTCTCCTCGATTCCTGGGCGGATCTCGAGGAGAGGCTGGGATACCCGGAGCAGGCGGCCAAGCACCACCAGCGGGCCAGGGATCTGGAGGAGACGGATTAGAACTCGTACACCAGGTTCAGCCCCAGCAGAAAGGGCAGGCTGGATTGGCCTTCCTCGTCGTAGCTGCTCAGGGTGAACACGCCCTCCATGGCGAAGCCTCTTTGAAAAGGAACCTGCAGCCCCGAGCTGACGTCGTGGCGAACACCACGGTAGCCGTGGGAAAAGGCATACTGCGCGTCGAAGGAGAAGGGAAGCGCCTCCCCGGCCACGGACAGGCCGGCGGTATAGAGGAAGTTGTTCCCCGGGTCCTCTCCGGGGGCGGTCCTGTTGATCCACTCCCACTGCGCTCCGTAGCGGGTGCCGACCGCCGCGACGATGGGAATCGACACGGTCAGGGCCGCGGTGGAAAGAAGATCGTCTCCGGAGGAGCCGTTGGTCACGGCGAGGATCTCCGACAGGTCCACCGTATACATCTTGAGATTCCACTGGGGCTTCAAGGTGAATCCGGCCTGGTACTGGTGTTTCCACAACCCTTCGGATTCCTCCTCCTGGTTGTTGGAGAGGCTGAAGGCCGCCCGGTAGTCGAGCAGGGGATCGGGAGAGTGGCTGAAGGCCGTCTCCATCCTGTGGTTCCAGCTCTCGCTGCCCGCCTCCCAGATAAATCCGCCCAGGTAGTTGTTGTTCAGGGACATGTTCTTGACCGGCACGAGGGAAAGGGTCAAGCCCCAGTCCACCGCATCCTTTACACGGTCTCCCGCTTCCGAACGGGTCAGGTTTGCAGCCCCGCTGCCTGAAATTTCTCTCACGATCCCCTTTTCTCCGCGCCAGCCCACGGGCAGCTCGAAGTCGTGGGAAAGATTGCCTCCGGTCGTCTTGGCAATGCCGTAGGCCGGGCCGGCAAACAGCCCCACGGCGGGTTGATAATCCAGCCCGATCTCGGCTTTCCAGGTGGTCTGATAGCTTTCGAAGGTTACCCCGGAGCCTTCGGCCCACGAGTCCACCCGGGATGCCAGAAGCCGGGTTTCCAGGTCTTCAACCAAGGTCCAGAGGATCCCCATCCCGGATTCGAGACTGGTGGAGCTCAAGGTCGAGGTCGCGGAGTCGCTGCGGTTGAAGTTGGGGACCGCAGTCGCCTGCAGCGCAAGGGTTTCCCCGACCGGTACGGTGATCCGCAGGTCGCCGCCGGTGCCCAGGATCTCGCTCTGCTCTTCCCGGTCGTCCTTGTAGTCCAGCGTGCCACCGAGCTCCAGACCGATCCTGCCCACAGTACCGGCTGCCTTGAAGGTTATTGCATCGCTGCGGGAGGATTCGGTTTGGGTGGCGTCGTCCTTCCGCTCCGTCCAGGAGGATTTGTAGCTCAGGCTCATGGGCAGGGTTTCGAGAAGACCGGAGGACAACGAAGCTTCTACATAGGCGTCGCTGTCCTCTTTCTCGATAGCCACGATCGGCTTGAGGGATTGGCTGTAGCCTCCGGCAACGTCGAACTGAAGCCGCTCGAAGTCCAGGGACAGGGAGCCGCGGTAGTTCTGGTTTTCATCCGTAGCGGACTTGGTTCGCAGGGCCGCGGCGTCCAGGGCCAGAGCGCCGCCGAGCCCGAGGGGCTGGATCAGGGTGATCCGGGAATCCGTAGCTACATCGTAGAGAGTTTCTCCGGCCGGGTTCTGCCCGCCCCGCCCGCCTACGGAAATCCTGCCCGTGAATTGGGCCTGTCCCATTGCCCGGACCGCGGCGGGTTCCGGGTAGGGTTCGCTCCAGCTGGCAATGCCCTGTTTGACCGCCGACTGGGGCAGCTGACGGATCACCGACACCTGGGCGGCGGCCTGCCAGCCGAATGGGAGGCTGATCGCCAGGACGATCACCGTGGCTGCGCTGACAAAGGCTTTGAGCTTCATTGCGCCGTCACCTCCCTTCGGGAACCCTCGTTTCCAGAGGTGTCGATCGTGCTGACCGCGTACACCAGGCCTGCGGATCCTCTGCGATCAAGATACTCGGTCTTGTTGTACACCACGGCGATCGGCCGGATCGGTTTGCCGCCGGGATACTCGGATCTGTAGACCTGGTAGCCCTTGACGTCGGATTCGGGGCAGGGCTCCCAGCTCAGGCGGACCCCCCGCTTCCCGAGCTCGGCCCGCAGCTCTGTCGGTGGAGCCGGCGGATGGATATCCGTAGGCACGATCTGGACCTCGGGGCAGGGAGGGCTCTCGTTGCCGGTTGTATCCACAGCGGTGAGGTAGTAGCGATACTGTTTGCCCCGCTCCACCTCCTGATCCATCCAGCTCGTGGTCCCCTTGTCAAGATCCGCGACCGTGTTGAAATCTTTCTTATCGCTGCGGTACACCCGGTAGCCGGCAAGGTCGAAGGCCAGCAGGGGCTGCCAGGTCAGGCGTACCGCCCCATCCCGGGACGGTCGGGCGGCAAATCCGGAGGGCGGGTCCGGAGGGACGTTGTCCGGGATCTGCACTTCCACTGTCATTCGGGGGCCTTCGTTGTAGGAGTTGTCGATCGCCGACACTCCGTACACCAGCGAACGGCCCGGTTCCAATCCCCTGGCCTGGTAGCCGCTGTCCGTGTACAGCGCCTTGGAGTCCGGTGCCACGGGTTCGCCGTTCAGCCGCATCAGCCTGGAAGGGTCAGGGCCGCTGTACACGTAGTAGCCGGCCAGATCCGGATCTTCCGGAGCCTCCCAGGACAGTTGGACCGAACGTTCCTGCTCATTCACCTTGGCCTGGAGCCGGCCCACCGCTCCCGGGGGCTCCTTGTCTTCGGCCACGATCGGGGCCGGTCCGGACAGGGGGCTCTCGTTTCCCCGCTTGTCCACCGCGCTGACCCGGTAGAACAGGGGAACGCCCCGGGGCGCTTCGCTGTCCACGAAGCGGGGCTGGTCGTAAGCCACGGGATTTGGATTGATCTGAGTCAGCCCGGCTCCTTCTTCCACCGAGAAGCCGCGGTACACGTTGTAGTGCAGGACGTCCAGCTCCGGCGACATCTTCCAGATCAGCAGGACGTCCTGCCCCCGGTCGGTCGCCTTCAGGCCCACCGGGACCAGTGGCGCCGCGGTATCTTCGATCACCAGAGGCGGTGAATCCACACGCCTGCTGGCCGCGCCGATGACGTCTATCGCCGCAACCCCGTAGGTGTAGCTTTCCCCGATCCGCACCTCCTCGTCGAAGGCGTTTAGATAGCCTTCGATGCGCAGCACGGGGGCAGGGGAGAGGGGTTCGAAGGCCCCGGAGCCCCGGCGCCGGAAGACCACGAAGCCGACGGTGCGATCGTCGATCCCGCCCTGGAAGGCGGGGTAGTCCCACTCGATGGACACCAGGCCGTCTTCGTAGGCGGCTCGAATATTCCGCGGCGGCGGGGGAAGCTCGGGATCCCCGATGCGGATCGTCCGCTCGTAGCGCTGCACCTCGTTGCCCGCCGCATCGAGCAGCACCACCCGGTACTGGTAGCGCCGGCCCCGTTCAGTCTGGGTGTCTATCCAGGTTCGCCCCAGGGCAAGGCGCAGCCCGTGGCTGAGCAGGCTGTAGGCAAGGGCCAGGTTTCTGTCCAGCTTGAGCTTTCGCCATACCACCTCCGGATCCATGCTGTCCATCTTTCGAGCGATCCAGTTGAAATCCCCCCCCATCAAGCCGGCCGCCCGGGCGGCATCCGCCGCAGGTTCGACGGGCTCGGGGGTCAACAGCTGGAATTCTCGATCTCCCGGCCCCTTCCGGTACACCTGGAAGCTGTACACGCTCCGGGGCGTGTCCCCTAAGACGATGATCGCCTTGTCCACCGCCGGCAGCACATAGACCGGTGGGGCCGACTGGCCGAAAGCAACAATCCCGGCCATCAGAAACAAACACAACAGGAGCAGTGACCGGGAATTCATGGGGACCCCCTCACGGCCGGAAGATCCTGCCCTTTGCGAAGATCGAGCACATCTCCCCGCTGTGGTGCGCCCTCAGGGGTTTGGAACTGATTCGGCATCGCCTGTGCCTCTCCCTGAAGGGGAACCACCTCGATGGTGACCGGATCGGCCGCCCGAACAAGGCCGGTTCTGTTTCTGACCCAAAAACGGATCTCGTAGAGGTTGTTGTACTGGAGACCCGGAGGAGGAAATCCGCTGATCAGGATTGACCTGGACATATCCCCTGCCGCTGGAGCCTCGGCATCCCGCCAGCTCGAAGACGCCCAGGCCACGTTCGGTCCCGCCACTATTCGATAGATTTCGTAGCGGTAAGCCCCGATGCCGGACTCCCGGTCCCCGGCGCTCAAGCTGAGCTCGATCACCTCCAGATCCGACTGCTGCGCCTCTGCCTGCACCCCGGCTGTCTCCGGAGGTGTGGCATCGAAGATGAGCAGGGGAGACGAGCTTACCGTGGTCAGACCGGCTCCGTTGGTAACCTTGACCGCTGCGTACACCCGACCGGAGAGGGCCAGATCCTCCCTGTCGATTTCGTAATCCGTGCCCAGCATATCTCCCATTACCTGGAAACCCGGAACCAGGTAGCCGAAACCGGCGATCGTGGTCGCGGCCTCCCCCTCCTCCTCTGCACCTAGAACGGGCAGATCGGTGACCCGCTTGCCGAAAGAGTAGGGCTGGTCGGCCCGAACCACGGTCATCCAGGGTACGATGTCCGTTTCCGCCGCCGGGTCCTCGAGGGCCGCGCTGCCGATGCCGTAGGCATAGCTCACGATCCCGGATCCGGGGTCCTGCACCTCGTTCCAGCCGATGGCCAGCTCGGAGCCGTCGGTTGAGTTTTGCTGGGGGGCGGTCACCACCATGGGAGCCGGAG
>CAZBXU010000033.1:0-25165 GCA_964495755.1 uncultured Spirochaetaceae bacterium
CCAGTTTGATCATATGATCGCTTCCGGCACTGACTATTATCCCACAATCGATTAGAGAGCGATATGGATTGAAAGTACGCATTCTTTCACTGCCAAGAATATAGAGCATGGCATCGGCATCCTTATAAAACCAGGCGGGTTGACAGTCAGCAACTACACCGAGCTCCTTTGCTCTAAAGATGGCTTCGGGAGTAAAAAAGTTCCCGTGTATAATGGAAAAGCGTAAGGGCCGTACATCGATTGTTCGATTTACCTTCTCATAAGCATCGAGCAAGATGTCCACTCCCCCACCGCCGGTGCAGTGGGCGGTCATCTTCCAGCCCTTTTCAGCCCCTGCCTGACACAGCATGGTAAACTCATCAGCGCTAAACTGTGCTATGCCTCGATAGTCTGGGTCTACAACTCCGAATATTTTGTTGGCCTTATGGCCCCAGGGTTCGCGGAGGTAAGCTGTTCCGGTTAGTATACCGCCGTCCATTAAAACTTTGAGAGCGCCGATTCTGATCCATTCATCCCCGTAACCGGTGGGGCTGCCCAGTGCTTTAACAGATTCCCTGATTTCTTCTAATGGCATATCTTTAAAGGGAAAATCCACGGCGATATTGATAAATACCCGTATGTTAAGCATCCGCTTCTCTTTCATGTAGCGGTAGAGTGCGATATCCTTCTGGGAAGCCAGTCCCGAAGTAACTCCCGTAAAGCCGACCCGGTGGTAAAGATCAAACATCTTTTTCAGGGCTAAGGCACGATTTTTTATTGAAAACGTCTTTTCAAGGGGCTGTTTGAGCAGTTTGAAAGCCGTAAAACGGAGCTTTCCATTAAGCCCTCCCGTCTCCTTGTCCCTGAGAATTCCCGGGTGTTCGGTTTTTTCGCTAATGCCGCTTGCACACATGGCGGATGAATTGATTACCCCTCCAAAGGTGCCGTTGAGGAAAACGGGGTTATTAGGGGCAACCGAATCGAGTTCCTCAAGGGTAGGAGCACGAAGCTCAAGCAGCCGTGTGGAGAACATTTTCGGGTATATTATCCACTGCCCATCGGGTTTAAATTTTGCCTGCTGCTTGATCCAGGTTAAAAGCTCATCAATGTTTCGAGGGTTTGGAAGTGATTGTTCAAGCTCGCTCAATGATGCCATTTCCGGGTGAGCGTGGGCCTCGATAAGCCCGGGCACAACTGTGTGCCCCTGAAGATCAATCTTCTTCGTTTGTACTCCGGCTAGAGATAGAATATCCTCGTTCGTACCTACCTCCAGGAAGTGGTCTCCTTTTATGGCTAAGGCTTGGGCAATAGAGAAAACGCTGTCTACCGTGAGGATTTTGCCATTGAAGTATATGGCATCAGGTGCTGCCTTACCTCTTGAATAACTTCCACTGTCCATTACATTGTTAAGTGCCTTTTTCTCCATTACATAGAGTATGACAGCTTACTCATCTTCGGGCAAACTCTGCATCCAAAGTACAATGAACAAAGTCTAAAGCGTTACTTCCAAGACCTCAGGGGAAAGAAACATGCAGACCGTGCCATGTCGGAATCGATTATCGCATCAACGTTGACACGCCAATTGTGCTGCACTATGATACGGATGCAAAGGCACCCGCAGTCAATAAAGATGAAAATCGCCGCATTTTTCAAAAAAAATTATCTGATCCTCCTGCAAATCATCGGTTTTTTTGTGCTGTGGCAGGTGATCATCGTCGCCTTCAATATCAGGGAATATATCATCCCCTCGCCGCTGGCGGTCTTTACCGTCCTCTTTAATCCCGAAGCATCGGCTGCCTACCAGTGGGGCAAACAGATTGCGGCCACACTGACCGAGATCGCCTGTGGCTTCGCCATCAGCGCCGTTCTGGGGATATTGATCGCCGTCGTGATTTCCTGGTCCCGCCTGATCAGATCTCTTGTCATGCCCCTGTTGGTGTTCTTCAACTCCATACCCAAAATTGCCATGGCCCCGCTATTTCTGATCTGGTTTGGATACGGTATCATTCCCAACGCCATGATCGCCATTCTGATTGCTTTTTTCCCGGTGATCATCAACACCGCCGCCGGTATGAACGCTGTGGATCAGGATCTCCTGGATCTGGTCAACTATCTGCACGGAACCCGCTGGCAGATTCTTATCAAAATCCAGTTCCCCAACGCCCTGCCCTTTATTTTCTCCGGATTAAAGATTTCCACCACGCTGTGTGTGGTGGGTGCGATTATCGGGGAGTTCATCGCCTCGGACCGGGGTTTGGGTTTTGTTTTGATGGATTCTCAGGCGCTGATCGATACCCCGCCAATGTTCGCCGGTTTGATCGTTATCGCTGTGTTGGGACTGGGTCTGTTCGGTCTGGTCTCCTTTTTTGAGCGTTTGCTGATCCCCTGGCAGAAGACGGGGGTGTAGAGAATGAAAAAAATCTGGTACGTGCTATGGGTCCGTAATCGCACCGCCGTAACGCTGATGGGATTTCTGATCCTGTGGCAATTGGCGGTAACTGTTTTCCGGATACAGGAGGTTTTTTTACCCAGTCCGATTTCAGCCCTTATGCACTTGTTTTTTCGTCAGCCCGATGCCAGCTATCTCTGGATCAAGAACATATCGGCGACACTGTTCGAAATCCTGATCGGCTTTGCGGTGACGGTTTTTCTGGGAATCTTTATCGCCATCATCGTATCCTGGTCGCAGATGAGCCGGAAATTCTTTATTCCCCTGTTCATATTTATCAACTCGCTTCCCATCGTGGCCATTGCTCCGATCATTCTCCTTTGGCTGGGCTACGGTTTGTACACCAACGTTCTTATCGCCTTTCTGGTTTCCTTTTTCCCGATGGTGATGAATACCACCACCGGGCTCAACAGTGTGGATGAGGATCTATTGGATCTGGTCCGATATCACGGGGCTAAGAAATGGCAGATCCTGGTCAAGATACGATTTCCCAATTCCCTGACCTATATATTTTCCGGATTAAAAATATGTTCCACCCTGATTGTGGTGGGTGTTATCGTGGGAGAGTTTGTCGCTTCTGACAAAGGCTTGGGCTACATCATCGTCAACTCTCAATTTACTTTGGACACTCCGGCCATTTTTGCCGCACTCATATTGATCGCGATTATCGGACTGGGACTGTTTGGACTGGTTTCTTTCTTGGAAAAGTTGCTCATGCCCTGGCAAAAAGCAGCCAATGGTTAACAATCGGCATCAAGCCGATAAAAATATTTATTGAGGAGGTGCTTCATGAAAACGAAGCTCATCGCACTGGCAGCACTGCTGCTCGTACTTTTTTCCGTTTCTCTCTCGGCAGAAGGAAGTGGAGAACAGGAGATCGAGAAGGTCTCCCTCATTCTTAACTGGCGGCCTGTGGGCGACCATGCCCCCTATTTCGTGGCCCTCAAGAAGGGCTGGTATGCCGAAGAAGCCCTGGAGGTGGACATTCAGATCGGTAAAGGCTCTGGTTTCGCGGTTCAGAGCGTAGACACCGGTAAGGCAGATTTCGGGATCGCCGATACGGCTGTATCGGTAACCGGAAGAGCAAAAGGTGCCAGCGTCAGGGTCGTCAGCGCACTTTTTGCCAAATCGCCCAACTGTGTCCATGTGTGGAAGGACTCAGGAATCACTCATCCCAGAGATCTGGTGGGCAAGACTGTGGGCGTACCGGCGGCGGATACCCAAAAGGTCATGTTCCCCGCTTTTGCCGCCATTATCGGTATCGATCCGGACCAGGTCAAATTCGTGAACATCGATCCCGCGGCCAAGACTGCGGCTCTGGCCACCAGAAAAGTAGATGCCATCTTCGATCTGTACACCGGCCGGCCTCTCCATGAGCAGGCCATTCCAGCAGACCAGCTGGTCTCACTGCTCTGGGCCGATTATGGTTTTCAGGCCTATTCCAATTCCATTATCACCACCGACAAAATGATCGAAGAGAATCCGGACCTGATTAAACGTTTTATACGGGCTTCGCTCCGGGGCTGGGAATGGACTCTGCAGAATCCGGAAGAAGCGATCAAGATACTCGGTGAATATCACACCATCAACCAGACAGTTCTTTTGGAGAATCTAAGATACGTCATGGATTTTTTCCGCTCCGATGATTATGAAAAGAACGGCCTCGGACACATCGATCCGGAAGCCATGGCGGCTACGGTGGGCCTGGTAGACAAATATATGGGAGTGGACGTCACCTTTTCGGTCGATGAGATGTATACCAACGATTTCTTACCGAAGCCGAAGATCAATCTTCCTGATTTCTAGACGAAAAAAGACTGGTTATGCCCAACAACCCACTGATCTCAATCCAGGGATTGAAAAAGATTTTTACGACTCTGAGCGGTGAAAAGGTCGAGGCTCTGAACAACATTGCCCTTGACATTTATCCGGAGGAGTTCGTGAGCATTGTCGGTCCATCGGGCTGCGGCAAAACCACGCTCCTGAAAATCCTCGCCGGCCTTATCCCAAAGGACGGCGGGGATATCATCGTGGATCAGGAAAAATTTGATCTTGCCAGAGAGGTGGGTTTTGTCTTTCAAAAACCGCTTCTCCTGGACTGGCGCAAAGTTATTGACAATGTTCTGCTGCCCATTGAGATCCTGAAAATCGACCGGGCCTCCATGATCACCAGGGCCAAGGAGCTGCTGAAATTGGTGGGGCTCAAAGGTTTTGAGCAGGCCTATCCCAACGAGCTCTCCGGGGGAATGCAGCAGAGAGTGTCCATCGCCCGAGCACTCATCCACGACCCCAAACTGCTCCTCATGGATGAGCCCTTCGGTGCGCTCGATGCACTGACCCGGGAACGGATGAATCTCGAACTGCTGCGTATATGGGAGGAGGCAAAGAAAACGGTGCTCTTTGTGACCCATGGCATTTCCGAAGCCATTTTTCTGTCCGACCGGGTTGCAGTTTTGTCCACGCGGCCGTCAACGGTCGTCACCTCTTTTGACATTCCTCTGACCAGACCCAGAACACTCAATGTCAGGACCTCCCCGGAGTTCGGCAAACTTTCCATGAGGGTCTACAATTCACTGGAATTGGAATAATCGGGCCGCCTGAACGTGGATAAAATCACCGACGTCACGGTAAAGGATGTAGCACTTTACTTCCTGCCTATCAAAACACGGCTGCCCCTTAAATTCGGAAAGGCCCTCGTCACCCATGCCACCTGCGCCCGCTGTCGGGTTCGGGTTGAGGATGCTTCCGGGCGTTCCGCCCAAGGATGGGGCGAAACCCCTCTGGGTGTTGACTGGTCCTGGCCGAGTTCACTCTCCTACACAAAACGGCTGCCTGTGTTCGAGGATTTCTGCATCCGGCTGGCCGGAGCCTGGAAAAACTTTGACTGCACGGGTCATCCGATAGAGATTGGTCATGCTTTTCAACAAGAAGTCCTGCCCGGATTGTTACAACAATATCACCCCATGCCCCGGCTGGCCGGCTTGGTCTGTTTATCTGCCTTTGATATCGCCCTCCACGATGCGTTCGGAATACTCCATCAACAACCTATATACACTACGTACAACAGTGAGTTCATGAACAGCGATTTGTCGGCGTATCTCTCCCCTGCTGAAGGGTCGGTGTCCTTCAGTGGCAGATACCCGGAGGACTATCTTGCCAAACCGGCCCCCCGGCGTTTGCCCGCCTGGCATCTGGTAGGGGGAACCGATCTGCTCGCCGAATCCGAACTCACCGGAGCGGAGCCGAAAGACAGCTACCCGGTACTCCTGACGGAGTGGATAGCTGAGGATGGATTGCAATGCCTGAAGATCAAGCTCAGAGGCAATGACCCGGAGTGGGATTACAACCGGCTGGTTCAGGTTGGAACCATAGGCAATGAGCACGGAGTGCTCTGGCTTTCCGCTGATTTCAACTGCACGGTCGATGAGCCCGCCTACGTGAATGCTGTTCTGGACCGCCTGTTGACTGAGCATCCTAGAATCTACAGCATGATTCTTTATGTTGAGCAGCCCTTCCCCTACGATCTGGAAACCAATCAGATCGATGTCCACAATGTTTCCGCTCGCAAACCGCTGTTTATGGATGAAAGCGCCCATGACTGGCGGCTGGTCTGCCTGGGCCGGTCTCTGGGCTGGACCGGTGTGGCCCTGAAAACCTGCAAAACCCAAACCGGGGCGCTCTTCAGCTTGTGCTGGGCCAAAGCCCACGGCATGACACTGATGGTGCAGGACCTGACCAATCCGATGCTGGCTATGATCCCCCACCTTGAACTGGCCGCCCATGCGGGTACGATCATGGGCGTTGAGACCAACGCCATGCAATTTTATCCTGAAGCCTCCCTTGCAGAGGCGGCCGTACATCCGGGTCTCTACCAACGGCGGGAAGGAATGCTGGATCTGTCCACGATTGGGGGGCCGGGGTTTGGCTACAGAGTGGATGAAATCAAAAGAATGCTTCCCGATCCTGTTTTCGGGAAAAACTAACCTATCCAGGAGGGTGTATGTCTCCGGAAAAAGAACGTTTGGGGGTTGGTATCCGTGGAGCGGGCCAGGTTGCCTATGAGCATGCCCGGGCCGTAAACAATAATCCCCATCTCCACCTGGCCGCTGTGTGCAGCAGAACGGAAGACAGCGCCCGAAAGCTGGCTGCAGAATGTGAGCCAAAGGCCAAGGTATACCAAAAATACGACGACCTGCTGTCCGATCCTGAGGTTGATATCGTCTCCATCTGCATGCCCAATTATCTACATGCACCGGAAGCAATCCGGGCGTTGCAGGCGGAAAAGCATCTCATTCTGGAGAAGCCGGCTGCTATTACTTTTGAAGGGCTGGAGGATCTCAGGTCCGCAGCTCGGAAAGTGAAAACCCGCTCCGTGGTTAGTTTTGTAGCCCGCTGGCATCCGATGATAAAAAATCTACGGTCACTGCTGGATAGAGAGGCGATCGGAAATATCTACTACACCGAAGTGGACTACTGGCACGGAATAAAAAAGACCTTTGCCAGCTACAACTGGATACGCAGGAAGGAGTTCGCCGGGGGGGCGATGATTACCGGGGGATGCCACGCTGCGGATCTGGCCAGATTCCTGAAAGGGGAAATCAAAGAAGTTTTCGCCTACCGCTGCAGAGTCCGGGATGATTTTGACTATGATACCACCCTGGTGGCCTCCGTACAGTTTCAGGATGGGACCGTCGGCAAGCTCTCCGCTTCATTGGACGGACTCAATTTTCCCTATCAGCTCAACATCGATCTGTTGGGGACCGAAGGGGCCATCCGGGACAACCGGATCTACTCCAGGCTTCTTTTCCCTGAACAGGATGATTTTGTGGAAATCTCCTCCCCGACGCTGAACTCCGGTGCCGTGCACCATCATCCCTTTCAGCAGGAAATCGACAATCTGACTGAAAACATCCTGCACGATGTACCGGTATTGTCTGATATTCTCGATGCCTGTAAATCAGTCGAAATCGTGCTGGCAATCGAGAAATCTGCAGCCACGGGTAAGCCGGTGACCATAGAGGGAAAGTGAACAGAATGCTGAAAAAAGTTCTCATTTCTGAAATGACCAGCCCCGAGTTCTCCGCAGCGGTAAGAGAAGAGGATACGGTCATCATCCCCGTGGGCTCCACCGAGGTCTTGGGAACGCACGGACCCCTGGGAGCCGATTATTTTGTGGCCTCCGAAGTGGGTGTCCGGATAGGGGAGCAGGCACAATGCCTGGTCGCGCCGGCGATTCCGGTCGGAGACACCCTGGAATTGTACTCCTGGCCCGGTACGATCCATATCGGTATGGATACACTGAAACAGCTGTATCTGGATATGTGCTGCTCCCTTATTCACCATGGGCTCAAGCGGATCTTTTTTCTAACCACCCACGGGATGAACACCGGCGCCGTGGATCACTGCGGTCGTGTGCTGCGGCAGAAAGGCGTGCCCGTGGCCCGGGTTGAGTGGTGGAAGATCGCCTTTTCGGTTGCGGATGATCTCATAGAATCCTCCCTCAGCCCCACGGGTCATGGGGGCGAGGTGATCACCAGTGTGACCATGGCGTTGAAGCCGGAGCTGGTTGATCTGTCGCGGGCCACAGCAGAAAAGCCCAGGGAGGGGGCGGACTTTTTCCTGGAAACTGCGGCCGCAGGAAGCCCGTTCAGAACCTACCCGAATTTTGCCGATCTGTGTGAATCCGGTGGATGGGGCGATCCTTCCTTTGCCAGCCGGGAAAAGGGGGCTGAAATTATAGACCGGGCGGTTGCCCAAATCGTCGCTTTCCTCAAAGATTTCAAAACACATCCCTATTCCAGGATTGATTCGTAAACCGGACAGGGAAAGGTCTGCCATAAGCCAAGTGCATCTATTGAACCCGCGCAGGAATAAAAAAGAGTTAACGTTGACTTTCCGGTTTGGATGATTCATTTAAGGGGTGCTGATCGCGGGCGTACTTCTCCTGCCGATTATGGGTCTGAAGAGCAGCTGTTATTCTGTTGCCCCGTTTGCTTTTAACAGCGCTACCATCTTCGCATCGTTTTCTTTCATGGCTAAGCTTAGGGCGGTCGATCCATCCTTCGCTTTGGCGTTTATATCGGCACCTTTGGAGAGTAGGAATTTGACGAGTTCGGGATTGGCATTGCGGGCAACCATCATGAGACAGGTGTACCCCGCGCCGGGCCCTGTATCTGAGGCTTCATCTACATCAGCCCCTCTTTCAAGAAAGAGGGAAGCTACATCGGTTGTCACGCTTTCACCAAGCACACCCATTACGCTTATCGTAAAGGCCGTTGTCCCCTCCTTGGATTTAATATGAATATCTGCACCGTTGGCCAGTAGGATCTCAACCAGCTCCTGCGAGCTGTAGGCTGCTCCGAAAAGGGCCGTATACCCATACATCGTGTCCTGAATGTTGACATCGGCACCTTCAGATATGAGGTACTTGACGATATCCGTAAATCCGTAGGTGCAGGCCATGATAAGTGCCGTCATTCCCTGCATATCGTTCTGGACATTGATATCGACCCCGCTGGCAATCAAACCTTTCAGTCCTTCCAGATCCTGGTACGCGACTCTGTTCAGCAGCGCCTGAGCGTCTTCTTCATCTGCCATCAGGGTTCCGTTGAAAATTAAAAAGAGCAGCAAACATGCCAACAGTGTCTTGCTCTTCATAGATGCTCCTTTTTTGTTTTATGCTTGATCATAGTTTTCTTTCCCGTCCGGCGCAACCTTTTTCTCGCCTCCAGCCTGTATCCCCGCCCAAAAAGCGGCGCTACGATCCGGGAAATATAAACCTCAGGCTTGCCGATGCAGTCAATATCAATAAGATGGCCAGTGCCGATTATCCAACCACACTGATTTCCGGCAGTTAATAGCAAGAGGGCCCTGAAATTCGGTAGTGCTCTGTGTTTCCCGAGAAAGGGCGATCCGACCCTGAACTTCAATCTGTTCAGTCTGAGATCCGGTCAGGATGATGCGGCCTCACCGCCCGGTGCAGTTTCTGAAGCTGTATCTGGCCTTGCGATTTAATTCCGATCGGATTGGCGAAGCGGCGATTCTTTCAGAAGCAGCGACATCAGAGCGCTCAGCACGGTCAGGACCAACAGCACGAGAAGGGAAGGTGTCATCGAGCCGTCGCCGGACTTGAAGGCGTCCATGGCGAAGATGAACACGATTCCCGAAACCTGGCCCATCACGATGAGCAGGCTGTTGGAGGTGCCTTCCGGAGCGGGGAAGGTGATCTCCGCGCCGTACTGGAATCCGATGGGGCCGGCGCTCAGAAGAAAGAATCCGAAGACGAATCCGGACAGCAGAAGCAGCCAGTAGCTGGAGGCGAAGATGATCCCCAGAAGCCCCGGGATAAGGCAGGCCAGGGCCAGGGTGATAAAGGGCTTGCGCTTCCGCAGACTGTCCGAGATCAGGGGGACGATCAATGCGCCCAAGATGCCACCGATCAGCATGAGCCCTCCCAATATGCCCGCCTGAGTTATGGAGAACCTCCTGGCCCGCACGATCGCCTCGATCCAGGTGGAAATGCCGTTGAACATTCCCAAACCGACAAAAAAGATCACCAGCAGCAGGATGAAGTCCTTCTGCCGGAGCATACTCTTCAGGCCCTCAAACATGAGGACCCGCGCTTCCTTCCCGGGCGCACAGGGCGGGGTCGGCGGCTTTTCTTTCGCCAGGAGCAGGAAACCCAGTGCCGCCACCGCTGCCAGCACCCCGTAGATGAGAAGCATCCTGCCGATGCCTGTGCTGAGAGTGAGAACCGGCGTGGCGATCATGCCGCAGAGGATCCCGAGATAAATGGCCAGGGTGCCCAACCCGACGGCCGTGGCCCGTTCATTCACCGGGAACCATTTGGCCGCCAGCTTAGTGATGGAACCAAGCACAAGCGGTTGGCCCAGGGCGATGCCGATCTGGGAGGCGAAGACCAGGGAAAAGCTGGAAGCAAAGATTCCTCGGGTCAGGGCACAGACCGCCGTGAGGGCGGCCCCTATCCCTACAGCCCTGCGGAATCCCCAGGTATCGATGATCCAGGCGGAGGGAAGTACCACGAGGACGTAGACCGCCATGAAGCTCATGGACAGCAGCCCGATCCAGAGATCGGATTTCCCGTAGAACCCGGCGGCAGCGCTCGTGATGGGGGCGAAGGTGATCCATAGAAGCTGCGTCATGAGGGTAATGAACATGAAGACGGCCAGCACGACCCATCTGTAGGGATATACCTTTATCGTGTCGTTTTTCATCATCAAACTCTCCTGCGGCGGTCGCTCCAAAGGCGCCTCCTCGCGATGACGCTTCTCAAAATCATAGCTCCTGCCGGTGATTTGTCAATGAGATAGATGCTGCAGGGACTACCCAGGAAGTTTCCGCCGCGTCTGTTCGTTTTAATAGTGGGTGTCACTGGAACCGTGGATTGGCCGTGAAACGCTCAGGTATGTCACGCACAGAGAGATCGTTGTTTTTTCCCAGAGGCGGTTGTATATTGATTATGGAAACTAGAGAAACCATATTGGTTTCTCTAGTTTCTGTATCGACGGGCGAGTGCGAATGGTCGCCGCTGAGCGGGTCAAAGACTTAGATTATCGATCGCTCCTCCGAGCTGTTTCTCAAGCAGGGCTTCAGCCGTGTAACCACGACGAGCTGGCCAGGGAGGTCGGCGATCCGGGAAGGCGCGATCCGCAAGTACATAGACCCGAAGCTCGCCGTGGTCATCCTGCCGATTGATCGTCAAGCATATTCTCAATCCGGAGAAGCTGTTTGTTCTGTCCGCAACGGCGAAGGAGGTTTTTAAGTCAGTGGTAAAGATCACCTACCAGGGTCTTCTGACAGAAAGCGCCAGGAAGAGTTTTTCCGCAGGGGACTCTGTGGCGGCTGTTAAGGGAGGTAGGGAAGGATGAAGGTCCTCCGATTTGCCGATGCCCTCCCTCCGCTCTCTCTACTCCTCATGCTTATCTCATGCTCTCCTGCAGAACAGCAGCTGGTCGCAACCGGAACGATCGAAGCCGTCGAGGTGAGGGTGTCGGCCAAGGTTGGCGGGCAGGTGTTGGAGCTCTCGGCGGAAGAGGGTTCATCCGTTATCGAAGGACAGGTGCTGGCCAGAATCGATCACTCCTCCCTGGATCTACAGCTTGCACAGGCCAGGGCGGGAGTCAGGGTGGCTGAGGCTCAGATAGAACTCCTGCTGAAAGGGGCCAGGGAGGAGGATATCCGCCAGGCCGAAAACGCCATTACCCAATCGGAGGAGAACCAGCGTACCGCCCGGGATGATGCTCAGCGAATGAGAGACTTGTTCGCCAGCGGCAGTATCTCCCAAAAACAGAGGGATGAGGCCGAAGCCCGTTTGGTTGTGGCCCAAGCCCAGAACAGTTCCGCTTCTCAGGCACTGCGGAAGCTTCAAAACCTGGCTCGTCCTGAAGAGGTGGAGGCTGCCCGGGCCGCGCTCGAGCAGGCCGGGATTTCGGTGAAGCTGCTGGAGAAAAGCATTACCGATGCTGCCGTTCGGGCACCCCGGGACGGGATCATTACCCATAGGCTGGTCGAGACGGGGGAGCTGGTCACACCGGGAGCCCGGTTGTTTATCCTTTCCGATCTGAGCCGGGTCGAGCTTACCGTTTATGTGAGTGAAACGGTTCTGGGCCGAATCTCCCTCGGTCAACCCGCCACGATACGCATCGACGACCGGTCGCAGAGTTCTTTCGTGGGAAAAATCACCTTCATCTCTCCGGAAGCGGAGTTTACACCGAAGAACGTCCAGACCCGGGAAGAGCGAGTCAAATTGGTTTTCAGGGTGCGGATCTCCATTCCAAACCCGGAACTGATCCTCAAACCCGGAATGCCCGCCGATGCGATTCTGCTTTCAGAAACGGCGAAGCCTTAAGCTGGACGTCAAAGCGGAAACCTACCATGCAGCCTCCGGCAGTTGAAATCATCGGGCTCAGCAAAAGGTTCAAACATACAGAAGCGGTCCGCAGAGTCAATCTCGAGATACCGAGAGGGGAGATGTTCGCTCTGGTCGGGCCCGACGGCGCCGGGAAAACTACGCTGCTTCGCCTTCTCTGTGGAATTCTAAAACCCAGCGCCGGCAGCGCTCGCATTCTGGGTCTGGATCTACGGACCGAACTGTCCCGCATCAAGGAGCGAATCGGCTACTTTTCCCAGGGTTTCAGCCTGTACGGAGACCTGAGTGTCGATGAAAACATCGAATTCTTCGCAGAAATACACGGTGTCGGCGAGTACCGCAGCCGCCGCGAGGAGCTCCTCGAGTTCACCCGTTTGATGCCCTTCCGCAGGCGGCTGGCGGAGAAACTCTCCGGTGGGATGAAGCAGAAGCTGGCTCTGGCCTGTACCCTCATCCACAGCCCCGGCGTTCTGTTTCTCGATGAACCCACAACCGGCGTGGACCCTGTTTCCCGACGCGAGTTCTGGATTATTCTCTCCGGGTTGTTGGAGCAGGGAATCACGATCCTGCTGACCACACCGTATATGGACGAGGCGGAACGCTGCCACCGGGTCGGATTGATCGACTCCGGCCGGCTGCTGACCACCGACACACCCGCCGCCCTAAAGTCCAGATTAAAGGGATCTTTAGAGGAGATTGTCTGTCCCGAGGTCCGAAAGGCATACTCCCTTCTGCGAAGCGAGCAGGAGGGGCATGAGGTGCAGATCTTCGGGGACCGCCTGCACGTTCTGCTCAGAGAGCCCGAACGGGAGAGATCGGCGATCCGCAGGCTTTTTGCGGATCGGGGGATCGAGATCAGGTCCTGGCGTCCAATCCAGCCTCGGCTGGAAAATGTATTCCTATCTCTGCTCGAGGCTGAAAAGGAGTCGAAGAGCCGGGATGCCTCCGGCAGCCAACGGGATTCGGGAGACAGGTAAGATGCCCGGAGATGGATTGAAACAGGCATCCATCGAAGTCGATGGGCTGACCAAACGCTTCGGCTCCTTTACCGCTGTGGAAGAGGTCAGCTTCTCAGTCCAGCGGGGCAGCATCTTCGGTCTTCTCGGCGCCAACGGCGCGGGAAAATCCACCACGATCCGCATGCTCTGCGGGCTTCTGCGTCCTACCTCCGGCACGGCTAGGGTGGCCGGCTACCTCGTCAACGAGCAACCGGAACAGGTCAAGCAGAACATCGGCTACATGTCCCAGCGCTTTTCCCTTTACAAAGATCTTACCGTGCGGGAAAACATCCGTTTTTTCGGAGGGATCTACGGGCTGACGGACGATCGGATCCGCGAGCGGGAGGCATGGGTCGTAAAAATGGCGGGTCTACAGGGAAGTGAGGATTCAATTACAGCGGAGCTTGCAGGGGGGTTCAAGCAGCGCCTGGCCCTCGGCTGCGCGGTTCTGCACAGCCCACTTGTTGTATTTCTGGACGAGCCCACCGCCGGTGTCGATCCCCTCTCCCGCCGAGATTTTTGGGAGCTGATCAACCTCCTGGCCGAAGAGGGAACCACCGTGCTGGTTACCACCCACTACCTCGATGAGGCGGAGTACTGCAACCAGCTTCTGCTCATCCACGCCGGGCGCATCGTCGCGGAGGGCACGCCGCGGCAACTGAAGGAGGGTGTGCCGCAGAGCCCCACCATAGAGGTCGCCTGCTCCCCCTGCATTGCAGCGCTCGGACTTCTAAAGAGCGAGCCGTGGGTTCGCCATGCCTCGGTCTTCGGAAGCAGCCTGCACATCCAACCGGATTCATCCGTGGATCTCAGGGAAGCCGAGCAGAAGATCAGGCGTCTGCTTTACGACAACCGGATCGAGCTAAGCGGCATCGACACGATCGTACCTTCCTTGGAAGATATCTTCATCCAGACGATCGAAAAGCAGGACACAGGAGCACAGCGGTGATCACACGGATCCGGCCGGTGGTGCGCAAGGAGTTCCGGCAAATCTTTCGTGACAAACGAAGTCTTGGAGTCATTCTGTTTATCCCCCTGTTCCTTCTGGTCATGTTCGGTTACGCCGTCAGCCTGGATGTACGAAACATCCCGATCGGTGTGCTGGACCTGGAGAACAGCAGGGAGAGCCGCGAGTTCCTGCGAGCCTTCGAGAACAACGAGTACTTCGATATCCGGTACTATTTACTGAGTTACAGCCAGATCGACGAGATGATGGAGGAGGGGGAGATTAAAGTTGCCCTGGTAATCCCCCGCGATTTCACAAGGAAGCTTTGGAGGGAGAATACCTGCGAGGTGCAGATGCTCCTGGACGGGTCGAATCCCACTGAAGCCTCAACTATGCTCGGATATTTGGAAGTGATCAGTCGAAGTTATTCCGCCGAGATTACAGCAGTAATCAACGCAAATCTGAGCTATGCGGGAGGCCGGCCGCCGGTCCCGCTGGATTTCCGTCCCCGGGTTTGGTACAACCCCGAGCTGAGAAGCTCGGTGTTCCTGATACCGGGGCTGATCACATTCATCCTGGTCATTAGCGCAGTGGTGAGCACAGCGCTGAGCATCGTGCGGGAGAAGGAAAGGGGCACCATGGAGCAGATCCTGGTCTCACCCTTGCACCCGCTGGAGCTGGTCGTCGGCAAGACCATACCTTATGTCCTCATCTCCCTGATCTCCGCTTTCGGAGTCTTGGGAGTGAGTTATCTTCTGTTCGGTGTGACCGTTCACGGAAGCTATTTACTGCTGCTCCTGGTCATGTTGCTGTTTCTGTTGAGCTGCTTGGGGCTGGGAATCTTGATCTCGACGATTTCAGCGACCCAGCAGGTAGCTTTTACTCTGGCGGTGCTCATTACGGTTCTACCGTCCTTTTTGCTCTCCGGGTTCGTGTTTCCAATCCGCAATATGCCTTGGATCATCCAGGCGATCACCTACCTGATACCGGCACGCTACGCCCTGGAAGCCCTACGCGGCATCATCATCAAAGGCTCGGGGCTGCTGTCCTTCTGGCCGGCAGTGCTGGGTCTGGTTGTATTTTCTGCGGCCACCCTGGCTTTGAGCACTTTCAGGTTGAGGAGAGCAGGCGGTCATGGCTAAAAAAAGACGTATTGGTTGTATCGTACGCAAAGAGTTTCAGCAGCTTCGCCGGGATCGGCGTATCCTTCCCATCGTCTTAATCGCCCCCATTTTCCAGCTCCTCATCCTCGGATATGCGGCCAATCTGGACGTACGTGATATTCCCGCAGTTGTGTGCGACCTGGACCGCAGCCGGGAGAGCCGCGAGCTTCAAGAGGCGTTTTTTGCCTCCGGATATTTCCGGCCCGCTTCATACGTGGAAAATTATAAACAACTCGAGGCGCGATTGAAAGACGGGGAAGCAACGATTGGGATCGTGATCCCGCAGGGCTTCGGCCGAAGGCTCGCGGCTGATACCGGCCCGCAACTGCAGCTGTTCGGTGACGGCTCGGAATCCAGTCTCGCGGTTATCGCCTTGAACTACGCATCGATCATCGTGGACCGGTACTACAACCGCTATCTCCTCGATCGGCTTGGAGGTCTTCCTACTTCCATGAAACCGGTACAGCCAGACCTCAAGATCAGGATCTGGTACAATCCTGAGCTGAAGAGTCAGAACTTCATGGTCCCGGGGATACTGGCCATGCTCTTGATGGTCATGACCATGATGCTCACTTCTCTCGCCATAGTAAAAGAGAAGGAGGTAGGCACCCTCGAACAACTGATCGTGACCCCGATTCGTCCTTTCCAGTTGGTGGTGGGAAAGCTTGTCCCCTTCATCCTGATCGGAACTGTGGACATTGCCCTGGTGATCCTGGTGGCACGGCTTCTGTTCGGCATCATGATCGCGGGAAGCGTGTTTCTGCTGTTCGCGCTCTCCGGAGTGTTTCTCATCTCCACCCTGGGAATAGGACTGCTGGTCTCCACCGTGTCCAAGACCCAGCAGCAGGCTATGATGACGTCGGTTTTCTTCGTCATGCTCCCCATGATCATTCTCTCCGGCTTCGTGTTTCCGATCGAGAACATGCCGCAACTGATCCAGTACGCCACCCTTGTTTTGCCTCTGCGGTACTACTTCATTATTGTACGGGGGATTTTCCTGAAAGGTGCCGGAATGGCCGAACTGTGGGACGAGACCCTGATCCTGTTCGGCATCGGTGTGCTGATACTGGCCGTGAGCGCCCTGCGTTTCCGCAAGCGGCTCGAATAGCGCTTTAAAAGCGAACCGTTAATCGCCGAACGTTTCTTTGTAGAGATCGACTGCTTTTCTAATGATGTTCACCGCCTCCGGCCTGGAACAAATTTCCGTTACCGAAGTCGGGTCTTTGAAAGGGATGGCGATCATCTTTACAACCCCGTTAGGATAGCATTCCACTTCGGCGAGCGGATCGAGGACCTCGGAACAGAGCACCGGGACATCGAAATGCTCCGCCTGTATCGGCCGAATGTCGACGAAATAGATCTTTGGAATGGAGATCAAGCTTTTCGGATCGGTGACGTGGAGAGTGAACTTTTTTGGATCCAGAGAGCTGACAATCCGCGGATGAACTGGACATATCTCCTGATAGATGTGGACTTCGCCAAAATCTTCGAGGATGAGCATAAGTTCAAGGAACTGCTGAGTGCAAATGCCAACACCATCGAAGAGATGAAAGAGGTCATCCAGGAGAATATTCGGATCCGCTTCAGGTAGCCGCGGATCCAGCCACGCTGATTTCCGGCAATCGAATCACGAGGGGACCCTGAAATCCCGTGGTACTCTGGGTTTCCCGGGATAGGTACATATGAGCCTGAACATCCTTTATGTTCCCCGACACCGAGCCTCCGGTAACGGGGTACCTCTGCCCGTCAGGATCACTGTAGTAGGCCAGACGGAACTCGCCGCCGAAGTCTCCGGTCAGGGGTTCGGTGATAAAGTCGGAGAAGGCTACCACTTCCAGATGAGCTCCGCGGCGCAGCTCTTCCCTCGCTTTCGATCCAGGGGCTACTGTGAAGTTGCGAAAAGCTCCGGTAGGCGGAACCTCCAGGTAGTGACAGAAGCGTAGGGGGCCCCAGTAGCGCTTCAGCATCCCCGCTTCGACAATTTGTGTGGAGCGCAGAGCCAAACCGTCCCCGTCTATGGGCGCCGAGGAGGGGGAGTTCTTGAGGTAGGGTTCCAGGGTTAGATTTATGGCATCTCCGGCGATTTCCTCCCCCTGAATGCTCTCTCCAACCTTTGCCTTGGAGACGCCGGAGTACACGCTCTCCGCCGCCGACTGAGTCAGGTAGTACTGAAAGAAATCGGACACCGGACCCCCCGAGATCAGCACGGGGCAGCGCTTCAGATGGGGAGCAGGCCTGGCCGCAGCACGGTCACGGCAGTATCGAAGCTGCTTCCGAACTTCGGCGGCGAGCGCTTCCGGTTCAAAGTCCGAGAATCTCAAGCTTCTGTGCAGTTCCACTTCCCCGGCCGAGCCGCTTGACTCCACGATCAACTCCAAATAGCCCTCGTAGGCATGATAACCGATGTCGAGACCTAGAGAGTTGATGATGCGGGTATCCACCCCGTCCAGGAAGAGCTCCGTCGAGTTGATCCGGGCGTCCTCCCCGTCCTCCTGGTCGTAGATGGTCTCGGCGAGGGGAGCAAGCCACTGCTCCAGGGATTGGGCGGTAAAACTGCTCTCCGGAATCTCCAGAGCCTCCGACCCCGGTTTCACCAGGGGATAGTGCTCGTTGCGAACGTATTGGGCTGAATCCAAACTCTGTTGTATCAGCGCCCGGATCTCCTCCGAGGTGTAGGTCGGGTGAATCTGAACCAGGACGGAACCACGATAGCGGTTTGAGCCCTCCTGGAAGTCTCGGTACACGGCAACAGAGGTATGGCGAACATCCTTGGAGCGCTGCATATCCACTTCCCGGCGGATAAAGAACAGCTCCTGTCCCTGGATCTGCCTGTCGATTATCCTCCAGGCACTGATCCCTTCTATACCGCCCAGGATTTCTTTTAATCGTTTGATCATCATCCCAGCCTCATGACCGTTTTGATATACGGGCCGCCGGAGGAGTTCTTAACAAACTCCTTATACCCTTTCCCGCACATCCCGCTGCCGAAATGCTGCACCTCCCTGGAAACCATGCTCACCGAACCAAGCACATCGGGAACATAGCCGAACATGAATACCGGCGACACGACTTTACCGGTCAGTTTTCCCTCCCGGATTTCTCTGGCATAGAGGATCTGGCCTTGAATCCCCCAGTTCTTCGGATCTTCCATACCGGAAAGAAATTCCTCCAGCAGATAACCCCTCTTCACCGAAGCGATCATGTCCTCCAGGCTGTCCTCTCCTTCTGTAAAGAAGGTGTTGGTCATTCGTGCATATGTTTTACGCTCGAAGGACTCCCGCTTTCCGTTGCCCGTGGGAAGGGTACCCAGGCGCAAGGCCGAGAGCAGGTCTGAAATTCCTGTGTTGAATATTCCCTTTTCGATTACCAGCGTATTCCCGCCTGGAACCCCTTCGTCGTCGAACCAGTAGGAACCGGTCTGCTCGGCCGCCCTGGCTCCGTCACGCAAACTCACGATGGGGGAAGCCACGGCTTTGCCGAGGTACTCGGCGGCCTTGGCTCTCCCTTTGATGAACATATCCATCTCCACTCCGTGCCCAAAGGACTCGTGGGCCAGCAGCCCGGCTATACCCGGAGAGAGGATCACATCGTACTCACCCGGCTCGATCCGTTCGGCGGCAAGTAGCTCCTCGGCAATGTTCATCGTTTCCGGCAGTCCCGCCTCCATCTCATCGATCAGCTCCGCTCCCTTGAGACCGGAATACATAGCGAACATCTCCCGGATAACGTCGTCCTTTCGGAGAACGGGGATCAGATATCCTTGAGCCCAGCTGTAGGACTGTTCCAGGTCCTTTTTCGCTGAAAGAAAAAGCTTGGAAACCCGCATGTGCTCAAAGCGAACCTCGATCTCCACCAAGTGTTCACTGCCGTCAAAGGCCCGGTCTTTGATCCGGCTGAGCCTCCGGGTCGTTTCTTCCGTCGATACCGTATCGGCGAGAATCCCAACCTCCCCCTGCCAACTGCCGGACAGGGGCTCTTCGGAAATGAAGGGAAGTTCGGGAAGAGTGAAGGGAAGCTCCTTCACTTTAGCAGCATCTCGCTGAAAGCGCCGGCTAATCTCAGCGGCAAGAGACTCGATATCTTCCCTCGAGTCCCCCTTGAGGTTGTTGAAGGAGTACTCGAAGTACCTGTGACCGTCGAAGACCCGGATCACGGATCCGCGCTCGCACCAGTCACTCTGCCGAACATCTATGGCCCGCTTGCGCACCGAAAAACGCATCCCGATCGAGTCGGTAGACAACAGGGACACGTAGGAAAAATCCCGGGATAGAATCTGTACAAGGTGCTGCAGAGGTTTCTTGATCTTCGATAAATAGGTCGATGGAGACACTTTCATGTGCGCTCCTGCACGGCAGTTAGACTTGTTGGCAACCAGCCTTGTTGTGCGATATCCTTCAGAGCGTCGGGGTGTTTGCGGAAAACAATGGCGTTGAACCCCGCCTGTTTCGCCCCTTCCACATTTTCAGGGCAGTCATCGAGAAACAGGACCTTCGACCCTTCGAGTCCGAGAGTATCGAGGCAGGCCCGGAAGATCTCAGATTCCGGTTTAATCACCCCCAGGTCACAGGAAAAGATCTTCGCTTCGAAGGGTTCGATCCACTCGAAGCGATCAACGATCCCTTCGAGTATATCCCTGGGCATATTGGAGAGGATCCCCGTTCGTACTCCCGCGTCTTGCAGACTGCGAGCCCAGGTGAGGACCGGCTCGTTGATCCGGGTCCAGCCCGCCGTATCCTCATCGATCAAGGCCTGTACCTTTTCCATGGTGGGAACACTGCGCCCGGAGCGCATGACCCGGGACCAGTACGCCCTGCCGTCGATTGTGCCTCGATCATAATCGGGACGCTGCGTTCTGTATTCCAGATCGAAGGTCGGACGATCTATCTCACAGAGCCTCTGCAACTCAGCGGTGTGATGCTCAAGGGGTGCCAGGCTCAAGACGTTCCCGAAGTCAAAAACAACTGCCTCGATTTCTGTGTGCATATGTTGGCTAATGTACTAAGATTGGTTTGTCCTTTCAAGAAATAGCTGCCAGGCACAGCAATTCTAATTTTGGCAGAAAACACCGGTGTGGAAGCGGTTAGAAACGAATTGTTGTGGTGCTGTTCGTGAAAGGGGAAGATCAGGCTGTTCAAGATCTCGCAGCAGGAAACCGTTGAATTGCTCCCCAGGTAGGAGTTGATCGGGCGGGCGCCGTTTCTCCGTCCTTCACGATTCCGTTCCCGAACGTGGCGTGGTTCACGGTGATCATCTCATCGACATTGACCAGGACGGTCTGGCTTCCGATGATGTAATGGGCTATGTAGTGAACGTTGCGCATCACAACATTCCTGCACCGGGGGTTCACTCTGTCCTCGGCGCTTGTTCAACACCGCATGAATGCAATCGTTCTCACGCCGGCCCTTCGCTGTACTGCTCCGTCTGCGGGATTTCCACGGAACTTCCTCTGTGTGGTCCGTGGGGGCGCCTCGCCTGGGCCTCGATTGCAGCGGTGCTTACCCGCTCCGAGCCTTCCCCTGCTCAGCTGGGATTATAAAAATTACGATCACTTATAATGTAATACTTTTATGATCTTGACTTACTTTTACGAGTAAAGTAGTATATTACTTCATAAAGGAGAAATTTGAGATGGAGACTTACGCAACTGTCAAAGGTCAAATTGTTATTCCCGCGACGTTACGGAGGAAATACGGGATTAAAACCGGCACAAAAATTATCGTCACGGATATTGGAGATGCCATTGTCTTGAAACCTGTCACCGAACAATATCTGAGGAATTTACAAGGCTCTCTCAAGGGCAAGGGAGGATTGAAGGCGTTGATTGAAGAACGCCGCAAGGATAGGGAAAAGGAAAACTAAGCATGGCTGTCAAGGTTCTAGACGCATACGCTCTGATGGCTTTCTTTGAAGATGAGCCGGGAGCCGACCTTGTTAGAGACTTAATCTTGAAGGCGGAAGACGGTAAAATCAACCTTGTAATGAGTGTGGTTAACCTGGGGGAAGTATGGTATTCGATAGCCCGAACAAATTCCCCTGGTGTTGCGGACCAGTATATTGGCGAAATTAAGGGCATGGCTATAGAGGTTATGGATGCTGACTGGCAATTAACCCGTCAAGCCGCAATATTCAAGGGTAACGGAAGGATTTCTTATGCGGATTGTTATGCAGCGGCGTTGGCTAAAGTCCGCAGGGCTGAATTGGTAACCGGTGATAAAGAGTTCAAGCTGCTTGAAAATGAAATCAAGATTTCCTGGTTATTCGATGTGGAAATAAATTGATGAGTTCCGAGAGAAAACTTTTTAAGTTTTGTTTCTCATAACTGCTTTTGGTTCAAGTCACCTCGATGTGGCGGCAAACCGATAGGCCCGTGGATGCGCCTCGCCTGTGCCTCGATCGCAGCGGTGGTTACCCGCTCCGAGCCTTTCTCTGCTCAGCTGGGATCATAAAAATTACCATCACTTTACGAAATTAATATCAATTTAAAAAATGATGGCAAAGAAAATCCTCGAGCGGTATAATGCACCCAAGGAGTGATGCAACATGCTGCCCTATGAACGAACCATGCACGTACTCGAAGGGAAGCCCACAGATATTCTTCCATTTGTCGACGGGTTCAGCAATATGGAGGCGAGCCGCGCATTTTTCGGCCCCAATGTGATGAAAGGGAGCTGGGATGACATCGCGCTTGCCGAAGCGGAACTCTTCGAATCGGACTGGATCGTCATTCCTGCACCTCTCAACATCCCCGGAGGGCCTGGTATTTTCTGCGATACCATCGCAGAGGACGAGACACACATTTTGTCCCGCACGTTCTTCGGCGGGACCTGGTACTGGAGGAAAAAGCCGTACTACGCAAAAGCGATTCACAATCCCGTGCAGCACCCCGACGATCTATACAAAATTCCTGAACCCGACTGGGAGGGATTACGAAAGCGTGTCAAACAGCTTCGGGACCCCATCAGGAAGCTGAAGGATCGAGGGTACTGGGTCACAATGGAAGGAAAAGGCGCGTTCGAGGCAGCCTGGATGCTCTTTCGGGGGCTGGAGGAAATATGGTATGACGTTGCCGACGACCCAAAGTTCGTGAGGCTGATGTCCGATCGTGCGGTGGATGCGATCATTAGACTCGGGCTCATGGTCGCTGAGGAGTGCGAGGTCGATGCAATTTGGATCACCGACGACATGGGAACCCAGCATGCCCCGTACTTCAGCCCTGCGACATATCGGAGCATATTCAGGGAGCCGAGTTGCAGGATGGTCGAAGCATTCCACGAAAGAGGGTTAAAAGTCACGTATCATTCACACGGAAACGTGATGCAGCTGTTCGAAGACCTTGTCGATGTGGGATTTGATTCCATAGATCCTCTGGATAGCTATGATGGAATGGACCTAGAGGTTTTGAAGAAAAATTACGGTGACCGCACTGTGCTCAAAGGGGGTATTACCTGCACCATCGGGAACATGAGCCCGGTCGAGTTGAAAGACCACCTCCAGAAGGTGGTCTCTACGGGGGGGCACACCCGTTTCATCCTTTCAGGTGCTGGAGGTGTTCCTCCCGAGATGTCGATAAAGAACCTCAACTATTACCTGGAACTCGTGCGGAGGATCAGAAGAGGAGACCCTCCCCTCGAACCCTGACAGTTGTGCAAAAGATCCTTTGCCTCTGAAAACAACAAAGATTTACGTTCATTAAAATATTATCGAATTATTGTCTCTACGCTCTGAGCTTTTGTACGAGATCCCTGCACGCATCCTGAAATATACCCACATCCACCGAATAGGCGATGTACCGAACTCCCGCCTCCCGCCACTTCATGGCATTCTCGAGCGTATCCACAAAGGTGCCAACTGCAATATTTCTCTGAAGGGATTTTCTTACGATTTCCTTCATTTTTTTTTCGACCTCAGGGTGCTCTATCTCTCCCGGAACCCCCAGGGACTGCGAGAGATCATAGGGTCCAACAAACACCACGCATTCCGAGGGGGGAAAACTTCACACGCCGCACAACTTCCCGAGCCCCCTCCTCATCGTTCACCTGGGGAACCTGTATTCCTGACGCTCCGATGTCGAGAACTTCACCCGCAACCGATGAATTGCCTTCCTTAACCCGGACAATGGGGAGCACACCGCCTATCTCCGCTGCCCGAATGAGGTTCTGTGCGCTTTGCACACTGTTTGGCCCGTGTTCAAGATCTATGATAACAAAATCAAACCCTCCGTATCCCATTATTTCTATGAATCCCGGGTCAGATGTCTTGGAAAAGAGCCCGAGCACGAAATCATCGTGAAGTTTCCTTTTGAACATTCTGATTATGTTACTCGGCATAGAGCTTTCCTCCCTCAAAAAGATCTTTCTGTCTTCACATACAGGAACGGTATGCACCAACCGCGCCCGTGGAACAGGAGAATTCAGTATCTGATGTGTTCAATGGTTTGTGCGATGTAATCGAGCTTTCCTCGGTCTGCCAGGAGCACATAGTGGGGCAGCTGAATGGACCGCTCGTAGATATCCGAAACAACCGGGAAGAGCGCATCATCGGACTTATTCCCTCCCCAGTTTGCCTGTGTATAGTCGATTTTCTCCCTGAGGAGAGACTCCCGGAAGCAGGTGAGCCTGTGGAGAGGTGGGTAGCAGTCATCCGTGGGAATACCGTTTTCGTTGAGCTTCCTCTTGAAGCCTTCCTTTGTGATGTTTTCAAACTTCGAAGGGTCAAAAATGAATGGATATATGTAGTACCCAATCTCCTCTGCACCGTCCGTCGGTTTCATTACGGTGATCCCGTCGATCGAGTTCAACCGATCTGCGAGATAGCGCGCATTCTCATTTCGCAGCGCGTGCTGGGCAGGTAACTTTTTCAGCTGCGAACGAAGCAGTGCCGCGCTCAGCTCCGGCAAACGATAGTTCGTTCCATATTCGAAGTGGGAGTAAAAGTACTTTCCCGATTTTCTCCCACAGTCTGAAACACTGTATATCCGTTCCGCGAGGAGGTCATCGTTACAAACGATCGCCCCGCCTTCTCCTGCCGTCAAAACCTTGGACGCCTGAAAGCTGAAGGTTCCTGCATCGCCCCAATTACCGGCACGTTTACCCCTGTAGCGGGATCCTTGCGCGTGGGCACAGTCTTCCACCACTTTCAAGCCGTTTTTCGAAGCTTTTTCGCACAACCTGTCCATCTCTACCGGATTTCCACCGAGGTGGACAGCGATTACGGCCCTGATACGTGCAGTGATGAGAGACTCGAATTTGTCTACATCAAGAACGAAGGTTTCAGGATCGATATCACAGAAGACAGGAACTGCATTTACCGCGACGACCGCACTGGCGGATGCAACAAACGTGTAATCCGATACGATCACCTCATCACCCATTCCCACTCCGAGCGCGAGCAGCACCGTTTCTATGGCAACGGTGCCGTTCGCCACTGCAACACAGTGTTTCGCCTCCTGAAAGCGCGCAAACTCCTTCTGAAACTCCCACACGTTTTCCCCCACCTGTTCCAATGGCGCGCCACACCACCAGTTCCCCGATCTTACCACAGATGATACTGCTTCCACATCTTCCTCGTCCCATACAGGCCAGCTTGGAAAGAGTTTTTCTTCACGCATGTCTTTTCCTCACAGGAAAAAAGTGCACAGGGTCGATAACACTGTTTTTCACCTCATCAACCTCGGCCTGATGCGGCTGATGATTGCATCGACCAGCACCGCGAAAATAATAAATCCGCCCCTGATGATGTTCA
>CAZBXU010000034.1:0-824 GCA_964495755.1 uncultured Spirochaetaceae bacterium
AAACAGCCATCGTTCTGTCAGCAGGAACGGAGCTCACCGAAGGCGTCATCCTTAATACTCACTTCCGCTTTCTGGGCGCCGAGCTCAAGGGTCTGGGGTTTCACATCTTACGCTGTGTGCAGATCCCCGATGACGGCGAGCTGTACCGGCGGGAACTTCGCGAAGCCGCCCGGGCGGCCGCTCTGGTGATATGTACCGGAGGATTGGGACCGACCAGCGACGACTTGACCAGAGAAATTGTGGCCGAAGTAGACGGTGTGGGCATAAGCATCGACCCGGCGATCTGGGAGGGACTGGTTGCCCGCTACGCCTCCACGGGGCGCAGGATAGCCGAAACCAACCGCCGCCAGGCCAACATACCGGCCGGCTTCCAGATACTTCCCAACCAGGTAGGCACGGCCCCGGGTTTCTGCGGAATGATGGCTAAGACTTTACTGGTAGCTCTACCCGGACCCCCGGCTGAGCTGGAGGAGATGTTTGTCAAACAGGCGCTGCCGGCCATCTTGGAACGCTTCGAAGCGCGGGGGCGATCGTCTCGGGCCGACGAGCTGGTCTGCACGGCCTTGATGATTCCCGAGTCCGTTCTCGAAGAGGCGCTGCTGGACGCCCGTCGGCGGCACAGCCGGATGCTGTGGGGCACCCGGGTGGCGGAGGATCGCATCATGTTGACTCTGAGGGGACCGGAGCCGCAGGACCGGGAGTCGGTATTCCAGGAGCTTGTCGAACGCTTCGGCCGGGTGAAGATTCGCAGAGGGGAGGTGAGGCCCAGCCTCCTGCTTTTCGATCTGCTGCGCTCCAGGGGAGAATCGATTGCCCTGGCCGAG
>CAZBXU010000034.1:834-19455 GCA_964495755.1 uncultured Spirochaetaceae bacterium
GTAGCCAAGCTGCTTACCGATATCCCAGGAAGCTCCCAGGTGTTCTGGGGCGCGGTGACGGCGTACTCCAACCAGGCCAAGTTTACTCTGCTGGGTGTTCCGGAGGATTTAATACAGAAACACGGGGCGGTTTCCGCCGAGGTCGCCTCGGCCATGTCCGCCGGTATCCTGGAAAAAACACCTGCGGAGGTTGGCCTGTCGGTGACGGGTATCGCCGGACCGCAAGGAGGCACGGTGGACAAGCCCGTGGGTACGGTGTGGATTTCCGCCCGCCGCCGGGAGGGGCGGGAGCTGTGCCGTTCTTTCCTCTTTCCGGGCAACAGAGACTCGGTCAGGCGCCGCAGCGCGGCGGCGGCCATGCTTCTGGCGGAATGCCTGCTGTTGGGGCTGGAGGCCGGATTGGTCGACTAGAGACAGGGACGTTCAGGCTCCTTGAGTGCATCTGGGCGGCTCTGCCGGAACACCGGCCCCTGCACATCTTGACAGACTGCACGGTAATGACTATACTGATAGAGTACTTAAGCGGTCCTTTTCACAGCACAAAAGATTAGCTTGTCCTGTGCTCAATAAGGTTGTCCAATAAGCATGCACCAGCATGGATAATACAATACACCGCCTCCGCTGAACTGGAAGAGACACGACGAAAATCCTTGAGCTGACGTTTCATGGAACCGCCAACATACCAAACTACAGGATCTCACCACTAGAGTAAATGAAACACTGGAGCAATGCATGGCAATCATCCGAAAGAAAAAGAAAGCGAACGGAACTGAAGCGATGGACTATTTGAACAGGGAAAACCAACTCAATATGGGGCTCGATACGCAGGACGGAGACGGAAACGGTACCGGCCCCGGTCAGACCGAGGAAAGAGAATTGGAGGAGGTTGTGAACAGCGAAGCGAGTGCCTCCGATCCGTCCGATCCCGAACCGGAAAACCCGGTTGCCGCCTCGCAGGGAGGGCGGAGAGAGCAGTCGAACAGAAGCCAGGCTCCGAAACGGCCGAAGAAGAAAAAGATCCGGGTCGAGCTGATAAAGGAAGCAGGTCAGGGTGGACAGGATGCAGCGGAGGTTGCTTCCTCCGCCCCTGTGGAGGAGCAACGGACGAGTGAAGGCAGGCCTTCCGCCGCCAAAGAACAGCCGCCCGCTGAAGCGCAGCGAGGGGCCAGGGAAGAGTACAGGAAGATCAGCGTCGAGAGCCGGGAAAAGCTGACCATCAACGAGCTGGCCGGGATGAACATGCGGGAGCTGCGGCGGGTGGCTACCGGGATGGGTGTCAATCACGAGACCCTGATCTCGATGAAGAAGCAGGAAATCATCTTCAGTATTCTCAAGATGCATACCGAGCGCAGCGGGCAGATTCACGCCCAGGGAGCCTTGGAGATCCTGCCCGACGGTTACGGGTTCCTCCGTTCGCCCCACTACAGTTATCTGCCCGGACCTGACGATATCTACATCTCTCCCTCGCAGATCCGGCTGTTCAACCTGAAGACCGGAGATACGGTTTCGGGGCAGATCCGGCCCCCCAAAGAGGGCGAGCGTTTCTTCGCCATGCTGCGGGTGGAGAGTGTGAACTTCGACAAACCGGAAGAGGCCCAGAGCAGGATTCCTTTCGAGAATCTCACCCCTCTTTACCCCGATGAGATTATCAACATGGAAACGACTGGAGAGGAGATTTCTACCCGGCTGATTAACCTGTTCTGCCCCATCGGCAAGGGGCAAAGGGCACTGATCGTTTCACCCCCTCGGGCGGGCAAGACGATCATCATGCAGAAGATCGCCAACGCAATCACCGCCAATCATCCCGAAATATTCGTTATCGTGCTCCTGATCGACGAACGTCCGGAAGAGGTAACGGATATGCAGCGGAATGTCGAGGGGGAGGTCGTGTCATCGACCTTCGACGAACAGTCTTCCCGGCATGTCCAAGTGGCGGAGATGGTTATCGAAAAGGCAAAGCGGTTGGTGGAGCACAAAAGGGATGTGATCATCCTTCTCGACTCGATCACCAGGTTGGCTCGGGCCTACAACCAAACCGTACCCACCTCGGGGAAAATTCTCTCCGGAGGAGTCGATTCCAACGCTCTGCACAAACCGAAGCGTTTCTTCGGCGCCGCCAGGAATATCGAGCAGGGAGGCAGCCTTACGATTGTCGCCACAGCTTTGATCGAAACAGGAAGTCGAATGGACGAGGTGATCTTCGAGGAGTTCAAAGGAACGGGGAATATGGAGATTAATCTGGACCGCAGGCTTTCCGACCGGCGCCTCTTTCCCGCCATCAACATCAAGAAATCCGGCACTCGAAAGGAAGAGCTGCTGCTGTCGGAAGATGTGTTGAGCAAACTGTGGGTCCTACGCAAGGTTATTGGGCCGATGGACGACCTGGAGGTCATCGAGTTGCTCATTGACAGGATGAAAAAATCCAAGAATAATGAGGCGTTTTTAAAGTCGATGAACACCTCAACGACAGACGAAATGTAAGGAACGAAGTATGAAGAAAGACATTCACCCGAAATACGAACCCACCACGGTAACCTGTGCCTGTGGCAATGTCTTCGAGATCCGCTCGACGGCGAAGGATGTCAAGGTGGAGATTTGTTCGAACTGTCACCCATTCTTTACGGGGAAGCAGAAGTTGGTGGACACCGCCGGACGGGTGGAGCGGTTCAAGAAAAGATACAACATCAAAGACTGATCTTAACCTCTAAAAACCTTCTCATACTCTCCCAGTGCGAACCCTGCCAGTACACGCGGCCGCATTCGGGGCAGGTTCTGAAGCGATCGTAGGTCCGGGCAACATATGGAGGGACCGAGGACACGACCTTTGCTGTATCGACATCCTTCAAGAGGGCATTGCAGCGCAGGCAGCGTGTAAACGGCCGGATCTTTGTCCTGAGATCGAATCGTTGAAGAACTTCGATCAGCTGCTCCAGAGGTTGATCGGAGCGGATCCAATATCCATGGCTGATGATAGTGCGCTTGAGAAGTTCCCGGTCACGGGTCAGGGCGATCCTTCTGTGCTCATGGGAGATGCGCGATAAATCCCCGTCGTCGAAAGAATTGGAGTACAGGCTGTCGAAACCGAGCATGCGCAGAAGTCTGGCTAATCTGCCGAGGTGAACGTCCAGAACAAAGCTGCTTTGCCGCAAACCCATAGGGCGTACCTTGGTCAGGCCGCCGATTTCCAGAGACTCGAATACCGGATATACACTGATTTGGTTTCCCTCCACCACTTGCCTGTCGAAGGGCACGGATTGACCGTCCACCAGAACAAGATCCACCTCGGTGTGAGGGACGCCGAGAGACTCAATTACGGCTTTCACGGTATCACCGTCGTGAAAACGAACGCGGAAAGGTCTCTTCCTTCCCTCCTTTGGAAGGAAATCGTTGAGTTCTTCGTAGAAACGGAGGGTTACTTCTCCGGATTTTGCAGCCATTGACATGTATCTATGATAAAGAGTTTCAGCTAATCTGTCCTGGAAATCAAATGAGGGGAAGGACACTATCCTTGCCGCCGGCGGGTCTTGGCCTGTTGGTCTGTCTTGATCTATAGATCCGTGAGTTTTTTGATCATCTGTCGAATTCGGCTGGACATTGATACCAGCAGGCGTTTGGTCCACTGCGGGCTGGCTGCAAAGATCTCCTGGAAATTCTCTTTTGAAAACACCAGGGTCTCCACCGGACCCTTTGTGATCACGGTTGCCGATCGCACCGATTTGTCGAAAAAGCTCATCTCTCCGATCAGCTCCCCCTTTCCCAGAGTGGCCATTACTTTGTACTTGTCCCCCATCTTGCGGGTGATGTAGACCTCCCCAGAGAGGATCCAGTAGATTTCCTGCTGGATGTCCCCTTCCTTGATGAGAACCGTCTTGTCTCCGTACTTCCTGCCGAACTTGGCGATTATTTCGTCGTTGATCGCCTCTTCAGCCTGGAAGGCGATCTTCATAATTTCTGCATAATTCTGATCGGACATCCTATCAGCCCCTATCCTCAACCTGATTCAAGACGATCTCCAAACTCGGCATTCAGGATTCTCAGTGTTCGGGTCAGACCGGTGATTGTTTCGAGGGCCAGCTCCCAGGATACGCTCGACGCTACGTCGAACCCCTCCCTATCCCATCTATACAGAATCGAGTTTTCCATACAATAGGCTGTGGTTAGACGGGGGCAATCGAGAAGAGTCTCCACAGTGCCGAATACCGAATCGGGTTGAAGATACATCGGAATCATCGCTCCATTGGCAAGAGATATCTCCATCCGAATGAGACCGGCTATAATGTAGTAAATGGGGTGATTCGAAGGGGGATCACCGGCCGAGTATATCCGCTTTCCCGGCTCGATCCGCACTTTTTCCCCGTACTGTAGGTCGGCTTCCGTCATAAAGGCTCCGTATCGCCCGGCGTACCCAAATGCATTTTATTGAATTCTTTTACTTTTTCCCTTAGAATATAGCACCGTTTTCAATTTCATTCCAGCGGAGTAATTTATGGACGATCTGATTTGCAGCCATCTGGAAGAGTATGGCCAGGGTCCCAACATCATCGCACAAGCGCCGGGTCGGGTCAATCTTATTGGCGAACATACCGATTACAATGAAGGTTTCGTACTTCCGATGGCCATCGACTACTACGTTAGGGTAGCGCTGTCCAGAAGAAAGGATCAGCACCTCCGCTTCTTTTCAGGGGATTTCAAGGACCGGAAGCGTACCAGCCTGAGCAATCTGCGCTTCAAAAAGGAGGACCGCTGGGCGAACTACCCAAAGGGAATCATCAGTGTACTGCTGAATCGGGGCTACGATATCGGGGGTTTGAGTTTTACGGTCATGGGGAATATTCCCATCGCAGTAGGCCTTTCCTCTTCCGCCGCCTTGGAAGTGGCGACCGCCTATGCGGTTCAGAAATTGCTCGGGGTCGAGATCTCAGGGCCTGAGCTTGCGCGTCTGGCCCAAGATGCGGAGAACAGCTTTGTGGGCGTTCAGTGCGGTATCATGGATCAGTTTGTCTCCCGGATGGCCCAGGCGGGCTCCGCCATGTTTATCGATACCCGTAGCATGGAGTACCGTCACATCCCGATAAACCTTCAAACCGTGAAGATTCTGATAACCAACTCCAGCGTACCTCGAAACCTGGTGGATTCGGAGTACAATCAGCGCCGTGCAGAGTGTGAGAAATGTGTCAGTCTGTTGAGCGCGCGCAAATCCGGACGTTCCCTGCGGGACTATAGTGCGGCGGATCTTCGGGACAGCATGGGCCTGATCCCGGAGACCACTCGCAAACGCTGCCTGCACGTGGTCGAAGAAAACGAACGGGTGCGGGAGGCGGAAGGAGCCCTGAAAAAGAACGATATCGTAAGCTTCGGAAAGCTGATGAACCGTTCCCACGAGAGCCTGAGGGATCAGTACGAAGTTTCCTGTCCCGAGCTGGACTGGTTGGTCAAGCGCGCCTGGGAGACCGAGGGTGTCTATGGGTCCCGAATGACCGGAGCCGGGTTCGGCGGCTGCACAGTGACCTTGATCGAGGAAAAGGCAATCCCCAAATACGAAGCTCGATTGGAAGCCTATGAGAAAATATTCAGTTTCAAACCTGAGACCTTCGTGTGTCGTCCCGCCGACGGTGCGCGGATCGTCTTCCAGCAGGATGGACCTTGAAAATTTTACTATCCAACGACGACGGAATTGAAAGTCATGGCCTGCGGTTTCTGCAGAAGGCACTACAGATGGAGCACGAGGTCTGGGTCGTAGCTCCGGATTCCAATCGCAGCGGCAGTTCCCACTCCATCACATTGGGCAATCCGACCAAGTTCAGAAAGATTGCCGAGAGGGAGTACGCCTCCGGAGGGACTCCGGCAGACTGTGTGCTCCACGCCTGCCTGGGACTCGTGCCCGTGGACATTGAAATGGTGGTTGCCGGGATAAACCTGGGTCCGAACCTGGGCACGGATATCGTTTATTCGGGAACAGCCGCCGCTGCCCGGCAAGGGGCGTTCATGGGAAAACCGGCGGTCGCCTGTTCTCTCAACGCCTTTAAGCCGCCGTACCATCTTGATTTCGCCGTGGACTTCATGACCAGGAATCTATCCGCGATCCGGGCGCTATGGTCCGAGAACCATTTCCTTAATATCAACTTCCCCAACAAGACAGAAGCAGCGGAACCCGTGATAACCATCCCCACCCGGCGGATCTACGAAGATGAGCTGGTCCGATTTACCTCTCCCCAGGGAGACTTGTACAGTTTTATCGGGGGGCAAATTCCCGGTGGTATGAAGGAGGAAGGTTCAGATTTCGGAGCCGTAGAGGCGGGATACGCTTCGCTTTCCCCCATATTGATTCATCCGGCCAATCACGAAGTGGAGGAACGTTACCGGGAAGCCGCCTTTATCTGGAAGAACGATTAATATTGCCGGATAAAGGTGGCAACCGAACAGGTCGATACTAGAATTGGATTGCACGAGAGTGCATGGAGTACAGAGATGAATATCGAGCATATTTCATCCAACCAACCATCCCCTGAGACACACCCCCAGGGTGCCGGCGGCGGACAAGAGGTTATTGATCTGCGGCAGATAAAGAGCATCCTCTATCTCGGGGTGAAAGGAAAGCTCATCGTACCGGCAGGTGAAACTCACCGTGTAGATACCTTCGTCTGATTTGTGTATAGTACCTTGATGGTGAAAAACCTCGTCCTTCTGTTTGTGCTGGTCTGTGCCCTGACAGCGGCTCAAGAGATCGATATGGAAGCTGTCAGGGCATTCGATGATTTCCGCTGGGGGTTGCGGGCCTTTCACTCGGGCAACTTCGAAGATTCGATTCTCTCACTGGAAAAATCCCTGAGCACCAAGCCCCAGGATCTCCGCACCCGCTTCTGGCTTGCCAATGCCCTATATCGTGCCGGGTTCGAGCAGGCAGCCCTCGGGGAGTGGCGATATCTCCTTGAAGAGGATCCGAGCAACACGGCTGTCGAGAATACCGTACAGGTGATCACCTACAGGCGTGGATTGGGTGAGCAGTTGGAAGAGGGCAGTCAGCTGGTTGTCGCCGGTGTGATCAACGGCAACGATCAGGATGCCTATCCCCTGCGACGACCCTCCTCGGTATGGATTCGCAGGGACGGCTCCGTGTACGTGGTTGCCTTTGCCTCCAATGAAATTATTCTTCTCGATGTGAACAACGCGGTGCAGAAAGTGCTTCAGGGTGGATTCCGGGGTTTTGACCGCCCCTACGACTGCCTGGAAGCGGAGGATCCGGAAACGGGGGAGAAGGTCCTGTTTATCGCCGAGTACGGGAGGAACCAGATCTTGAAGACGAATCTTCAGGGTGAGAGGATTCTCGTGATCGGCGGCAAGGGCAGTGCCCCGGGCATGCTTCTCGGACCTCAATACTTAGCCACGGACGGAAAGGGATATCTATTTGTAAGTGACTGGGGTAATGCCAGGGTAAATAAATATGATTTCAGCGGGAATTTCATTTTTTCCATCGGTGGAGGATCGGCCGCAAGGTTGACCGGGCCAACGGGGATCGCCTATCAGGATGGCGAGTTATTCGTCGCTGATCGCAGCAGGAAGAGGATTACTGTCTACGATGACAGTGGTAACTTCCTCTACACCGTCGGCCAGGGCGTCCTGTCCGGACCCGAGGGGCTCATCTTTCGCGATCAGGACAGCCTTTTGGTGGTGGATGGGAGCAGATTGCTGGAGTATAACCTTCCACAGGAGACCTGGACCACCCCAAATGATATGGGTTCCTTCGCAGGCCACCTGACCCACCTCGCCTTGAGTCCCAATGGAGAAGTGTACGTCGTCGATTTCGACGATAACAAGGTATATATTCTCTCCGAGATGACCGCCCTGTACACCAGCCTGTTTGTTCAGGTCGATCGGGTTAACTCCATCGATTTTCCGGAGATTCTTGTCGAGGTTACTGTGGAAGATCGACGGGGTGTCCCCGTTGTGGGACTGCAGGCAGAAAACTTCATATTCAGCGAGAATTTTCGGGAGGTTCCTTCCGCCCGCCTGCTCCGATCTCCCAGCAGGCCTGCCGCCCTGGATATATCCCTTGTGGTTGAAAAATCCCCGGAGATGAAGAAGTATGCCCAGAATCTCTCTGCAGCTGTTGAGTCCCTATATCAACAGCTCACCTCTGCCGGCCCTGATTCTCCCGGAAGGTGGCGGGTGCTCAGTGCAGGGGAAGAGGCGGTTGTGGAAACCGATCTCGGTGCGACCCGCCTGGAATCGGTCCAAGCTGCTCTGGCCGGACCCTCGAGTCCCCGCTGGCGCCTGGACAGAGCGGTGCGTATGGCCACATCCCGGACCATTCCCTCCACAGCCCGTAAAGCGGTCGTACTGCTCACAACGGGAAGTCTGAATCAGGATTCCTTCTCCGATTTCAGTCTCGCCGAGGTTACCGATTACCTCCGGAACAACTCAATCCCCCTGTACGTGGTGCACTTTGGTCCGGAAGCGGACCGGGAACTGGAGTACATGTGCTCGGAGACCGGAGGCGCGGTGATCTCCTATTTCGCCCCTAGGGGTGTAGGAACCCTCCTTCCCGATATTCGCCGGCGTCTGGGATCGAAATACCTGCTCAGCTACACCTCCCGATCGGAGTCCGGATTCGGGAAGAACTTCATCGATCTTCGGGCCGAAGTTGTTTTCCATAGAAAGAGCGGCAGTATACAGAGCGGTTATTTTGCCCCACTTTCCGAATAATCGGGACCCCGAAAGCGAATCAGGGCAGACAGGATGCATAAAAGAGAGAAACGAAAGGAACGCTGGGAGGAAATCTGCAATCGCTGCGGGCAGTGTTGCTACGAAAGGCGTACAGGGTTTCACGGCTTGGTGATCAACTTTAATGCGCCGTGCCGTTATCTGGATACACGAACTCAAAGCTGTACCGTATACGACAGACGTTTCCAGGTCTGTTCCGCGTGCAGAAAAGTGACGCTGTTGACCGCTCTGTTCGATCCTTCTCTACCGGATTCCTGCGGCTATGTCCAGACGTTTAGAATATGGCGAAGATCCTCCAGGCGCCCATCTCCTCGGCAAAGTAGTAGTCCTGAAAACGAGTCCAGAAAGGAATCGTATCGGACAGATCGAGGCGCGTTTTTACGGTAAGCAGATATTCTTCCCCCCTGGATTGATCCGGAAAGCGATCCGACGGCGACACGAAGATACTTTTTGGATCCACGATATCCTCGCCGGATACTGCCGAAAAATCAGCATCGTCGAAGTAGCCCTGGAAGGTTTCGGCGATCTCTCTGCGGCTCAGGGTTGTGTTGAGCCGGATGATTGTAACTTCGTTGGCGAAATAGCGGGAAGCGGTGTCCACATCCTTGTCCATGAAGGCGTCTAAACAGGCGAGCAGCGCCGCCTTGATCTCCGGCTGCGGTCCGGATTCGAGTCCAGAAGCTGCCTGCGGCGTGAACCGCGGAGCCGGCTTCGGCCTCCAGTTTGCAGGGGGAAGCTTCTGCCCTACGCTGAACAACAGCCAGCGCCCGGCTGATTGGTGCATCAGGTATTTCTGCTGCGTTGACCAGAAAGCTACCTGCTTGGAAAAATCCATTTTGGCCCGGATCTGGATGGCATAGGTCTCTCCCCATGGGGTGGTAACAGGCGTCACACCTAAACTGCTCAGATCATACACTTCCGAGGGCGCCAAACCGGTCAGGTCGGTACCGGCAAAAAAGCTGCTTAGCTGTTCTTCGATCTGAGCCTGAGTCATCTCAACCCCGAGGTCACCGAAATAGAGCGAACCGTCCATGAGTTCAAGCATTCCAGTCGTGTCTTTGCTCAAGAATGCGGAAACGAGTCGCAGGAACTTTGACTTGAGCAGCTCTTGAGTAGCCTCCTTCCGTGTCCGTGGAACTGCGGCTAATTTTGCTTTTCCTTCCAGGATCAGGGCGGCCGCACTCCGAAGATCCTGGATCTGGATGTTGGCTGGATCGAGTCCGGGATCGATGTTATAGGCCATGTCCTGAAAATCACGGGCTTTCTGGGTATCCCCTTTTTGTTCATATTGCCGGCCTACAAGGTAGTAGGCTTCGGCCAAGTTCTTTCGTACATCCCTTGGAAGGGTTGTATAGAACTGGGCCCACAGCCCGGCGGCTACGAAAACAAGGAGAATGAGTAGCGGGAGCAACTTTTTCATCCTGTACCTCCTGTAGTTATACGTCTTCAGTATACTACAATTTTGCAGACGCATCAACGGATTCAATATTTGAAGGCGCTCTCGCCGGTGAACTCTCGCAGGATGGAGTATTCGGGTACCCAGTTGGGGGGAATTGGAGCAAAGTTATTCAGGAAAGACAGCAGCCGGAGAGCTTCGTGAAATCCCTCCTGGGCGGGCTTGATGCTCTTCAGGAGAGGTTCGGCATACACCTTCAGTACGGCGAGCTCGTAGTCCAGGGCCGAATTAAACGCCGAATCGGCGGAGTTTTGAAAGGGAAATATGTTTCTGTTCTCGCCACGTCGTACAGACTCCCACCTGCAAAGGGTGTCAAAAGTGCTGTGTCCCCTGAACTGGGAATCTCGCACAATTCTGCGCAGCAGACGGTTGTCGGTGGTTGAGATCCGGTTGTGGTCGTCCAGGTTGAGTTGGGTGAGGGCGGATACATAGATCTTGTATTTTTGTTCTCGGGGAATCAGCGGGGTAAGCTCGTCGTTCAGCCCGTGGATTCCTTCGAGGATGATGATTGCCCTGACCGGAAGCCGCTGAGCCGATGAGCCCATCTGCCGCTGTCCGGTATGGAAGTTGAAGTGGGGCAATACGGCTTCCTCTCCGCGCATGAGGCGTAGGAGGTTTTCATTCATGAACTCAATATCAATCGCCTGGAGGCTCTCAAAATCATAGTTGCCCTCCTCGTCCCGGGGCGTGTGTTCTCGGGGAAGGAAGTAGTCGTCCAGGGAGATCGGAAAGGGATTTCTTCCCAACACCTGGAGTTGCACGGCCAATTTTTTGGCGAAGGTCGTTTTTCCTGAGGAGGAGGGACCGGCGATCAGTACCAGTTTGACTTCATCTCGATGTTCGCAGATCTTGTCTGCGATCATGGCGATCTTCTTGTCGTGCAGGGCTTCGGCCACCTGGATGAACCCCCGTACATTGCGGTTGCTGATCAGGTCGTTGAGATGGCCGACGCATCTGACATTCAGGATCTTTCCCCAATCCTTATACTCCCTGTAGATGGAGAACAGCACAGGATTCTCCTGAAAAGGCGATAAGGAGTTGGGTTGATCCCATGGAGGATAGCGAAGTAGAAATCCAGGGGGATAGGCCATGATGTCAAAGATTTTCAGCAGCTTCGTGTTGGGAACCAGTGGGGCGTGGGCCAGATCCATAAACTCGCCGCAGCTGAACATAGACACCTTCTGATCGTTGCGGTTCTTGAGAAGAAGGACCGTATCCGGCTGGTTGTTCTGTTGGAAGTAACGTACCGCTTCGGGATAAGAGATGACTTTGCGCAGAATCGGGCAGCCTTGCTCTACGATATCCAGCATTCTACTCCTCAGGGCCTGCAGATCCTCTCCGGACACCTCGGCAAGACCCTCGAGATAGTAAAGGTATCCCCGCCCCAGGGAATGACCGATTACCAGTCGTCTGTCCGGAAACAGCTCTTTGGCGGCGATGGTAAGAAGGAAGCACAGAGATCGTCTGTAGATATTGGCCCCTTCCCGGGTGTTGAGGTAAAGCGTCTCAATACTGGAGTTGACCTCGAGCCGGTAGGTCAGGCTGACCAGTGCCTTGTCCACCAAGGCCGCCACCACCTGCTGTTTCGGCGTAAACTCTTTGTCTTTGAAGATTTCCTCAACCCGCGTTCCCGACGGGTAGCTTTTCTTCCTTCCCGAGGGAAAGGAGATCGTTATATCCATCCTTTGCAGTTCTCTTTAAACGCCCAGTTTTCCCGCTTCCTGGGGGGGCAAACAGCGCTGAATCGACACCCCCTCCTCCTCAGCGGTTTTTATCACCAAGGGCTCGTTGACCCGCTTTCCCTCCTTGTCGATCAGGATCTGAACAAAGGGAAAGCGGGGGCTTTCTGGATTGGTTTTCACCACTCTGCCGATTGCTTCGTCGGAGAGCAGCACCGCGTTGCCCAACGGATAGACGGAGATGCAGACGATCAGCGAGCGAACAATCTTCTCGTCATATTTTTTATTTCGTTCTTTGAGCAGCTCCATGATCGCTGTATGAGCATCTTTCTGCGACTTGAACAGCCGCTTGGAGGTAATCGCGTCGTAGGAACACACCACGGCGATGATGCGGGAGTAGAGGCTGATCTTGTCGCCGACCAGACCCTTGGGATACCCGGAGCCGTCCAGGCGTTCATGATGTTCGTCGGCGCCGAGGGCGATTTCCTCAGACACGGAAAAACCTTTCAGAATTCTGTAGCCCAGGGTTGTATGAGCCCGTACCATTTGAAACTCTTTGTCCGCCAGAGCACTATCTTTCAGGTAGACCGCGTCCGGCAATTTGAGCATGCCGATGTCGTGCAGCATCGCCGCAACACCCAGTTCAATCATCCGGTGCGGGGGCAGCTTCATAAGCTCGCCGATCGCCAATGCCAGGATCGTGGAGTTGACGCTGTGGGTGTATATATAGTTCTCGGAGGGGAAGAGAAACTCCGGGTAGCGGAGCATGGCATCGCGGCTGGTTTTTACCTTGTCTATCAACAGCTTGACCCGCTCGCTCATCCGCGGGATGTTCAACCTGTTTCCCTCCTTGAACTGTTTAAAGACTTCCAAGGCGAAGTTGACCAGGGAATAGTAGAGCTTTTTCGCCTCCTCCATCTGTTGTTTTTCCTTGATGTCCATGTCCAAAACGGAGGCAGTCGTTGCCTCGGTTCCTGTATTGGTGTGGGCGGGAGCCTCGGCGATCTGCCCGTCACTCAGTACGGCTTCATACCCCCAACGTTTCAGCCGCTCGATCAGCTGTTCTGTCATAGGGATATCGGGCGAGAGGAGGATAAAGGCTTCATCCAGATACACGGGAGCATCGACATAGCTGTCCTGCCTAAGTTCTGAAACAGAAATCCTCTTCATTGTCTCACCTCATCGCAATATTTGGACAGCTCTTGCATAACCCGGACAATCCGTGAACACTCATATAGTAGGCGCCTTTGCGGGGTATTATAGGAGCAATTCATGAAATTTAAAACCATTTACATTCTCTTCAACGCGGTAATCCTGATTTCTTTCGGATTTATCTTTTTGATGCCTCTGCTCCTGTTGGGAAGCGACTATTTCACACTCTTCGTCTCAAAAAACTGGATTGCGGGTGCCCTGTTTCTGGTTACTCTCATCATTATTAACGGCTATTTCCTCGGGAATTGGAAACTTTTTAGGCTTCTGGAAAAAGAGGACTGGCACGGTTTGATCCGTTTGTTGGAGCAGCGGGTGTACCAGAAGGGACGGATGAGGAGGGGTTCAATCAAGATGCTCATCAACGCCTACGTCGTAACCTCCGGCGTGGATAAAATATCCGGATTGGAATCTCATCTGAGGGAGAACAAACCGACCCTTCTGAAAATCTACGCCCTCCAGTTCGGCATTCCCTATCTGCTGAAGATGAAAGACGATCCCAAATCGGCGGAAACCTATTTCGGCAGGGCTGCGGAGCTTGAAAGTGTGCCCCATCGAGACTGGCTGCGCTGGAGTTACGCTTCCTCTCTACTCCTGCAGCGGCAGTTTGAGGCCGCTAAGGTGACTCTTCTCGACCTCCTCGACTCCGATCCGGACCTTGTCCTCGAGCTGCTGACGGTCCATGGACTTTCTTTTTTCGCGTCGATGGATGCTGAGGTCGCCATACGGGTAGAGGCGGAGCGCAGGCGTCTGGCCGGCCGTTTCACTCCGGAGCAGTGGAACAAAAAAATTGAATCAAACAGCAGGCATATTCAAATCGTGCTGTTCAACGGAATTATCCGCGATGCCAAACAGTGGCTGTTTGATCAGTCCGCCGAGGCTCCGACCGGGGGACCGGCAGACGCTGAAAAAACCGTGCACTAGGCGGTAACTAGCGTTAAGAGCGCCGGCTGCTCACGAAATAGCTGATGCTGCGATTGTAGGTCCTCTCCTCAGCTGCCGTGAAATAGCAGGCGGGAAGCTCGTTCATGCCACGATGATAAGCGATGCATTCGCAGCATATCCCATGCCGGGAACATCCCGGGTAGGAACAGTTGCAGGCGCTTGAGTTTTTCTTCTGATTGACACAATCCATGTAGTTTCCTCAATAGTGCTAAAGACTCATCCCCGTCCACCATCGAATCAGACATGTTTTGTGAAACCCAATGTGAGACGATAGTGAAACGTCAATCTGATATACTACCTTTGCATCATTGAAGACTTAACGCAAGGAGGATCGTCGGCACAGTTTTGTCGCTCCTCTTATTCCAAGACGCCCGACGCTATCAGAAAGAGCCTTCGGGCAATCAGGATGTACCATATCAACAACAACAGTAGTGTAAACAAGTCGGTTGTGCTGCTCGGTGGTGTCAAGGGTCCGGTAGTTATTTGGTATCGTCCGGGAGCTCATCCAGTATTCGCTGTAAGCTAGTTTGTAGCGCGGGGAGGTGATTGTGGATTATCTGCCATACTTCCTCGGCATCTATTCCCAGATAGTCGTGAGCAACGAGATTCCGAAAGTCCTTTACCTTCTGCCAATCCACTTCGGAGTATTTTTCTTTCAATTCCGAAGACAGTCGATCAACTATTTCTCCAATCACGATGAAGTTCATCAGAGTTGCGTCGAATACCACGCGGGTACGATAATATTTTTTCGCCGATGTAATTCCATGGATATATTCCAAAATTTTCTCGACGGCTTCCACCATAGATAGTAGATTCGCCTTGTCCTTATTCGACATATACCGCTTCTTGTAAAATTTTTGTCCTGAAAAATGGTTTGAGGTACCTTTCGGATGCGATTTCTACATTCCGTCCGAATCTTTGTTCCATTTCCTTTTTCAAGGCACACTTCACTTCAAAGATGTCAGGAGTTCCTTCTTCAATATCAACGAGTATATCAATGTCACTATATGGACTCTGTTCGTCCCTGGCAAAAGATCCGATCAGTGCTATCTTCCGAACATGGTACTTTTCGCGGAATTCACGCTTCTGCGAGTTGAGATAATTGAGTATGTCTTCTTTCATAAGTTCTCGTTTCGTTTCCACATCCGCCTCGTTTTGTAATTCGAATAGATTGCATACCATTATATCAAACCGTCTACTATTGTGAACTATCTATCTGGCGTTTATGTTGTCATATTCTCATTATAGGTCAAAGAAATATTGTCTTCATAAACGTATGTGTCAATACACCAGATCTACCGATCTACGATCTGCCACGATTATTCAATTATCTTTTTCTTAGACAGGTGATTTTCGCGAAGCCCGGTAAGACAAAGATGTGCAGTGAAAATTCTACCGGAGACCGGACTTGAACCGGTACGACCCTTACGGGTCAGAGGATTTTAAGTCCTCTGTGTCTACCAATTCCACCACTCCGGCACTTTTCCCAAATCACTATACTCCGCTTTACAGTGACTTGTCGATGACACGCTTACCAGGGATTTATCGATGATTCGAGAAAGATCTTTTCCAGTCATTCAGGGTATTCCACTACTGATTTGGCAAAGGGGGGAGTATATATTCGCCGCTATATTTTTTCCTAGGACCACGGATCGAGCAGCTCGATGTTAAATGATCTGAAATTTTCTACGTTTCTCGTAACCAAAACGAAATCGTGTTCAAGCGCAGTCGCGGCGAGCAATGAATCTATCACAGGCGCTGTGCGGCCGATTCGCTCCAGCCGTGCTCTCTCTTCGCCCCACCGAATGCATATGCGCTCGCTTATCGGTAAGACATAACCTCGGAAGGCAGACTTGAGCTGTTCTAGCCACACAATTAGATCATTTTTCTTCTTTCCATCAGGTAACCTCGTGATTCCGTAATGAAGCTCTCCCGGCGTTAGTACACTTAAGTACAAAAGCTCCGAGGGGAACTCGTTGAACCAGGAAATGACTCGCGGTGCAGGATCTGGTTTTGACAGCTCGGACACGACACAGGTATCGAGAATAAAGCTCATAGGTCGACCGCACGCCCCGTATCGGATCCACCTCGGGAGATCTCAAGTTCTATATCTTTATGGGGTCGTGCAAGGAGCACCCGTTTCTTATCGGGAGCCGACCTGTCGACTGTGCGATCAAAAGTCTCGCAGTCGACGACATATACCGCTGCCTTGCCGTTTTTCGTCACCAGCTGGGGATTTCCCTTCTGGGCCTCTTGCACGAGCTCGCTGAACTTGTTTTTGGCTGTTTGGAGTTGCCATGTGCGGAATTTCACACCCCCCCCTTATCTCATAATCTAGACTGTCTAGTCAGAATATATATCTTGCCGTCCATTTGGTCAACCAGGAGAGTAGTGCGCTTCACAGTGATTTGTCGATGACACGGTTCAATCTCTTGGCGAAATCCGCCGGATTGGCCAACTCCGCCCCTTCCACGATCAAAGCCTGCTCAAAGAGCAGACGGCTGATGTCCTCGCTGAGCTTCTTGTCCTCCGTGTCGATCAGCTTCTTCACGATCGAGTGATTCGGATTGATCTCAAGGATCGGTTTGACCTCCGGCATGTCCTTCTGTCCGAGGGCTTTGAAGATATGCTGCATCTGTATGGTGGGGTCATTGTCATCGGTCACGATGCACGAAGGGGAATCGCTGAGGCGGGTCGAGGCGCGCACGTCTTTGACCTCATCTCCCAGGATTTTCTTTATCTTATCGAGAAGCGGGCTGATCTGCTTCTCCTTCTCCTTGTCCTTTTCGGTCTTCAGATCCTCCGCGGTGCCGCTTCGGCCTACAGATTTGAGCTCCACATCCTGGTAGCGGCCGATTACCGGTGCTACCAATTCGTCGATCTCGTCATCCATGATCAGGACTTCGAGGCCCCGCTCTTTGTAGGTTTCCAGCAGCGGGGAGTTCCTCAGCTTCTCCTCCGAAGCTCCCGTGATGTAGTAGATTGCTTTCTGCTCGCCGGCCATCCTCTCTTTGTACCCCTTCAGGCTGGCCAGCCCCTTCTCGGTTGTCGATTTGTACCTCAGCAGCTCCAGAAGGGTTTCCCTATTCCCGAAATCCTGGTACACCCCCTCTTTCAGGCAGACACCGAACTGTTTGTAAAACTCCTCGTACTTCTCGGGAGTATTTTTCGCGATCGTTTCCAGTTCTCCGAGAACCTTCTTTATCGAGGCGTTTCGGATACTCTGGAGAACCTGGTTTTCCTGGAGCATCTCCCGGCTGATGTTGAGGGGAAGATCTTCGGAGTCGATGATTCCGTGCACGAAGCGCAGGTAGGTGGGAAGCAGCTCTTTTTCGTCATCCGTTACAAACACACGCTTCACGTACAGCTTGACGCCGGGTTTGTAATTCACAAAGAACAGATCAAAAGGGGCTTTCTTGGGGATGTAGAACAGCGTCGTGTACTCCAGCGCGCCCTCCGCCTTGGTGTGAATGTAGTGCAGAGGATCCTCGGTTTCATGGCTGATCGTTCTATAGAACTCGTTGTAGTCCGCGTCCTTGATTTCCTTCTTGGGTTTTCTCCAGAGAGCCGATGCGGTGTTAATCTGCTCGACCTTCTGTTCTTGTTTCTCTTTTTTCTTTTCCCCCTCTCCCTCGCTTTTCACCTCTTCGTAGTGCAGATAAATGGGAAAGGGAATGTGGTTGGAGTACTTTTTGATGATCGATTCGATCTGCCAGCGGTTGGCGAACTCCTTTCCCCGCTCGGAGAGGAAGAGCTTGACGATTGTACCGTTGCGCTCGGCCGCGGCTTCCTCTACGGAGAAAGAGCCCTGGCCGTCGCTGATCCACTTGAAGGCTGTCTCCTCTCCCGCCTTTCTGCTGACAACTTCAACTTTGTCCGCCACCATGAACACGGAATAGAAGCCTACCCCGAACTGGCCGATCAGATTAGTGTTATCCAGGTGTTGATCTCCGAGGGATTCCACGAACTGCTGCGTACCGGAGTTGGCGATGGTTCCCAGGTTCTTAGCCAGCTCGTCTGAATTCATTCCTAACCCTGAGTCTGTGACCGTCAGCCAACTCTTATCCTTTTCGTCGAAGGAGATATCGATGCGGGGAACAAAGGCGAATCCCTTGAAGGCGTCGTCTGTAAGGGTGAGATATTTCAGACGGTCGAGAGCGTCTGAAGCGTTGGATACCAGCTCCCTGAGGAAGACCTCGGGGTGGGAGTACAGGGAGTGGATGATGAGGTGCAGCAGACGGCTGACCTCGGTCTTGAACTTCTGTTTTGCCATGGTTTTAACTCCTATCACCTACAGAGGCAACGGTCTATCCGATGAATACGGCGGATGTCGGCGCCGCTCTGTATGCACTTTGAAAAATCCTGTATAAATATTGAGATTTTCGCACTGTCATCGTAATATCGCAATCGATGTCCTCTTCCAGCAAGCTGTCATCGTAATAAAGTAATAAAAAAATGTCGCGGGAGCAATCCTTGACAGCTGCGGCTGAAGGAGCGTACAGTTCTTGTTCGTGAAGATCAGTGAAATGATGCAGGAGTACGACCTCGAGATCGACGATGTACGTTGGTACCTCGCCTGTCAGCAGGTGGATCTGCTGCTCGGCTATCGGG
>CAZBXU010000034.1:19465-24129 GCA_964495755.1 uncultured Spirochaetaceae bacterium
AACGGGAGCTGATCCGCTTGATCTGGTCAGGAGCGCTGGAGGGGGCGCTGTACGATATGGAAGAGCGGTTTCTCGGGGAGTTGCAGAGCCGGCTCGATGGGGGCGTCCTGGATGAAGTTCAGATTCGGGGAGTTCTTCGGGAAGTGGTCTCGTGTCGGGAAAAGCGCTACACTGTAGAATGAATTTTAAATATTTATACAATAAAATCGTATAAATATACTTGACTTACTCTTCCTTGCCGAGCTATGGTAGCACAAGGAGGAAGAGTGCATGAAAACGACTCTGGATTCGAAGGTACTCGATCGGATCGAATCGGTTCCGATTCCACAAGTACAAAAATGCGCCATCGCCTATTCCGGCGGTTTGGATTCCACTCTTGGGATCGAGCTGCTGCGGAGGGTGTACCGAGCCGACACCATTATTCCAATTACCGTTGATGTGGGGCAGGGCAGGGAGGAGATCGAGCTGGCCGAGCGGCGCGCCGCCACACTTCAGGTCCGACCCCTGCTTATCGACGCCCGAGAGCTGTTCAGTCGGGAGTGGCTCGCCAAAGCCATTCGGGCCAATGGCAGCTATTGGGGCTATCCGGTTTCCACCTCGATGACCCGGCAGCTTATCGCTCAAGCGGTGGCCCGGAAGGCTGCCGAGCTGGGCTGCGATGCGGTTCTAGAAGGCTCCACCGGACGAGGGAACGATCAGTACCGGATGCACAATGTGTTCAAGATGTTTGCTCCCCAATTGCAGATCCTCGTTCCCGTTCGGGATTTCGATCTGACCCGTGCAGAGGAGCTGGAGCTATGCCGTCAGTGGGGTGTCCCCGTAGAGGAGATCATCTGCGGTGGAGACGATAAAACCCTCTGGTGTCGCTCGATCGCCTCGGGCGCCATCGCTTTGAATCAGGAGATCCCGGATTCGATCTGGATGTGGTACGTCCCCCCGGAGCGGGCCGAGGATCGGGCGGAGGTCCTTGAAATCGCCTTCCAGCAGGGGCTTCCTGTTGCATTGGACGGCGAGTCTCTCGATCTGGTGGCCTTGATCGAGAGACTGAACCGGCGGGCCGGAGCCTGCGGTCTGGGACGCATCGATATCTTTGAAGACGGTATCATGGGTTTGAAGAGCCGCGAGATCTATGAAGCCCCGGCCGCGGAGGTGATCCTCAAGGTAAAGGCCGATCTGGAGGCTCAAACCTTGAGCAAAGAGGAGCGGGAGTTCAAGCGACTGGTCGACAACCGTTGGGCCTCCATGGTATACCACGGTGAGTGGTTTCACCCTCTCAAAGAGGAACTGGACGCCTTTGTCGAGTGCAGCCAGAAACACGTCACTGGCACGGTGAAGGTGAAGCTGTACAAGGGGAATCTGGAGATCCTGGAGCGGGAGCGTTCCTGGTCCTCCCTGTTCTATCCTGAGATCCGTTCGATCGAGGGAAGCGGATTCGACCAGAGGTGGTGCGCCGATGCGGCCAAGGTCCGGGGCCTGCCCTTCGAGATCCTGGCCCGCAGGGACAAACGGCGAAAGGAGAAGCTTTGAGCAAACTCTGGGACAAGGGCTATGCCCTGGACAAACTGATAGAGGAGTTCACAGTCGGGGACGACCCGATTCTGGATCAGAGCTTGGTGGCGGCGGACTGTGTGGCCAGCCTGGCCCATGCCGGAATGTTGAAACAGATCAACATTCTCACCACGGATGAGTACGAGGGCTTGAGAAAGGAACTGTCCACGATCATTCAACTGAATCGGGATGGATCCTTTCACATCCGCAGGGAAGATGAGGACTGTCACACAGCCATCGAGAATCACCTGGTCCAAAAGGTCGGGGAAGCGGGAAAGAAGATTCATACGGGACGATCGAGAAACGACCAGATAATCGCTGCCCTCAGGCTCTACACCCGTTCTTTCCTCCTGCAGTTACAGAGTGTCTCTCTGGATCTGGTACAAATCATAGTCGCCTTTGCGGACCAGCATAAGAATGTGCCGATGCCGGGGCGCACCCATCTGCAGATCGCCATGCCCTCTTCCGTCGGGCTGTGGGCCGGCGCTTATGCCGAGGAGCTGCTGGACGATCTGATCCTGATCGAGACCGCCTACAGCTTGAACAATTCCTGCCCATTGGGTTCTGCGGCAAGCTATGGGGTACCCCTGCCTTTGGACAGAGAGATGGTAGCCGAGTCCCTGGGCTTCGATCGAGTTCAGAACAACGTTCTGTACGTAAACAACAGCCGCGGTAAGTTCGAAGCGATCGTTCTCGATGCGGTCGACCAGGTCATGCTGACCTTGAGCAAGCTGGCCCAAGACTTGATTCTCTTCTCCCTGCCCGAATTCGGCTACTTTCACCTGCCCGCCGAGCTGTTCGCCGGCAGCAGCATCATGCCTCAGAAGAAAAACCCCTGCATGCTCGAACTCCTTCGGGCCAAAGCAGCCACGCTCAGCAGCTACAGCGCCCGGATCAAGAGTATTATCCGGGCCCTGCCCTCAGGGTACAATCGAGACTTTCAAGAGACCAAGGCTCCCTTTCTTCGCGGTTTGAACTTGGGCTTGATCAGTGTGCGGGTGATGAACTTGGTCATCGAAAAGCTCGAAGTCGATCCAAAAAGATTGCGGGAGGGATTCACTGCAGAGATCTATGCCACCGATCAGGCCCTCGACATGGTTACACGGGGCGCCTCGTTTCGAGATGCCTACCGCAAGGTAGGAGGCGATCTCGAGGCACTCGAGAAACGGGATCCTGATCAAGCGATCCTCACGCGAACCTACACGGGAACAACGGGAAACCTGCGTCTGGATCTGTCCCGAGGGATCGTGAAGGAACAGCGGGAGCGCCTGTCATCCCGAAAAGAGGAGATCGATCGCAAGATCGAAGCCCTGGCGGGATTCACGGTTTCCCTGTGTGGATGAGAGTGTTGACGGATCCGGCCCTGGGGCTGATAATTTCCGGATGAAGCGCTTCGTTCATTCCAATGCCAACGAGCGACGGCTTCCCGCTTCCACGGCGATCCTGGTATCCCTTCTATTCCTCCTTTTCTTGGCTTCTTGCCGGAACCTCCTGCCGCTGCAAAAAGCCGGGGGAAGAGCTCTAATTCCGGAGAAAGTGAAATCCGAGCACTTCCTTCAGGCTGCGGAGCGGGGAGATCTTGATGTGGTTCGCGAACTTCTCGCCCGGGATCCAAGCCTGCTCGAAGTCCGGGACGCTGCCGGCTGGGATGCCGTTAGCTACGCCGCCTGGGGCGCCCACCCGCAGGTCCATGAATATCTTCTCAGGCAGGGAGCCGAGGGGAATCTGTTCACCGAAGCGGCTCTCGGTCCTGTGGAGAGCTTCCTCGGGCGGCTGGAGACAAATCCGATCGGCGTCGAATCCCGGGATGTCAAACAGAAGGCTAGTCCGCTGATCTGGGCGGTTCGAACGGGAAATCAGGTGGGTTGCGAAGTGCTTCTCTCCAAGGGCGCGGATGTGCAGGTGCAGGATCGCGATGGCAATACAGCCCTCCACCATGCCGCGTTGATGGATCGGCTGGAGTTGCTCGGTTTCCTCCTCTTCGCCGGGGCCGATCCCGAAGCGGTCAACAATCAGGGACAAACCGCTCTGCATCTGGTCACAGCTGCGGGAAGCTATTCCGCCTGCCGGCTGCTTCTCGACCAGGGGGCCGCTCTCGATCGTCCTGACGGCCGGGGAAACACACCCCTGCATATCGCCGCTGAACGGGGGGATTTTGAGCTCTGCGAATATTTTCTTTTTCTCGGTGCGGCGGCGGACCAAAAAAACCATGAGGGGCAGACCCCCAGCGATCTGGCTCGAATCCAGGGGCATGACCGGGTGGTCCAGCTTCTCGGCGCCCACATGCGGTAGTACACCGCCCGGGACTCCACGTCTCGACCCGTATATGGGTTTGGCTGGAATTCTTGGTTGACCTCGCCGATAGCTGTATACTATAATTCCTTACATATTTGGAACAAGCAAGGAGCCAAGGTGATTATAACAGCCAAGCTAAAATCAATCGCGGTTGCCCTTTTCCTCTTTCTATGTGCAACTGCTGTTTTTCCCTTACCCCACGTAGCCGTTCTCGATACCATTTTGGCCCCCGGGATGGACCCGACCGTTGCCGTTCCGGTTACCGACAAGATCGTCGAAGAGCTGGTGAACTCGGGGAAGTTCACCGTGATTGACAGGGCGAACGTCGAGCAGATTCTCCGGGAGAAGGAGTTCCAGCTCTCCTCCGGTATCGTACGGACCCAGGAGGTGCGTCAGGCCGGGGAATACCTCGGCGCGGATTTCGTGATCGTGGCAAATGCCTCTCGCGTGGGAAGCACCTACGTCATCTCAGCCAAGATGATCGATGTGGTCACCGGAGAGATCGCCGCCCAGGCTTCCACGGAAAAGCAGGGCAAGATCGACGTGCTCCTGGAGATCGCCCGCTTTGTGGGAAAGCAGATCTCCGGCCAGGAGATCGTCGTGGCCGAAGCCGCTACAAAGGTGGAGGAGAAGAAGGTCGAGGTGGTAGTGGAGACGGCTAAGGGCGGCAGTGCCCTGGCAATTGCCCAGCTGCAGGAGCTGATCCGCACCCGGACACATATGAAGCGTGGGGGTGACCTCCGGATGCTTCCCCTGGCTTCCCAGCTCAGTGACCAGGAGAAGATGATGCTGTTCATGTCCAACCGTAAGGAAGGCGCAGT
>CAZBXU010000035.1:0-24034 GCA_964495755.1 uncultured Spirochaetaceae bacterium
GGCGACGGCGGGGATGCTCTGTTTGTAGTGCGGAAAAATCTGAAAACTCTATCCTATCTCAAGATGCGGCATATATTCCGCGCAGATCTGGGGAAGCCCGGAAGCGGCCAGAGGAGAAGTGGGGGCCAAGGACAGGACGCCGAGATTCCCGTACCCCCCGGCACTTTGGTCAAGGATCCCGACTCCGGTGAAGTTCTGCACGATATGTCTTCGCAGGACGAACCCTGGCTGTTTTTGCGGGGAGGACGTGGGGGGCGGGGCAACTGGCACTTCAAATCATCTACACGTCAGGCGCCTCGATTCGCCGAACCCGGACAGAAAGGCGTCTGCCGCCGAGTCCTGGTGGAATTAGCGCTGATCGCCGATATCGGTTTGGTTGGCAAACCGAATGCGGGGAAATCCACTCTCCTGTCAGTGCTTACCAACTCCCATGCAAAGATCGGCGCCTACCCGTTCACTACCAAGATCCCGAACATCGGGGTGTGCAGCCTGTACGACTCCGACATTGTTCTGGCCGATATTCCGGGAATCATCGAGGGAGCCTCCCGGGGGGCTGGATTGGGGTTCCAATTCCTGAAGCATATAAGCAGAACGAATCTCATTCTCTTTCTCATTGATTTACAAGACAACGATCCCGGGCTAAGCTACCACATGCTCGAGAAGGAGCTTGGCACCTACAGCGAAGAGCTGACAAGAAAACCCCGTTTAGTGGTGGGTACGAAGATGGACCTTGATGAAGCCGGGGATCGATTGTCGGAACTGAGGGCCGCCGTACGGGATCAGGACTGCCTTGGTATTTCCGCGGTTACCGGGTTTGGTATCGACGAGCTGAAGCGGACGCTTTTTCGTGCGGTGGGAAGGCATCGGTGACAATAGCTGTTCTTGGAGGCACCTTCAATCCCGTGCATTTGGGTCATCTCAATATAGCCGGGGAGGTGCAGGTTAAACTGGGCTATCAACGGATCGTTTTCGTCCCGGCCAACATCCCGGCGCACAAAAAAATGGAGATGGATGCAGGCGCCGAGAACCGGTTGAAGATGCTGGAGCTTGCCGCCTCTCCCTATCCTGATTTCCTCCTCGACGACTGTGAGCTGAGAAGGGGTGGTACATCGTACACGATCGATACGGTTCGGGAACTGGCTCGGCGCTACCCCCTCGACGGGAAGCCCGGGTTGATCATCGGAGACGATCTTGTAGAGGATTTCAAGACGTGGAGGGACGTGGACCGGCTGGTCGAACTGGTTGACCTGATCATTGCCCGCAGACGATCCCCGTCGAACGTGGAGATACAGTATCCATGCCGCTATATAGACAACTCGCTGTATCCGATCTCCTCTTCCCAGATCCGCCAAAAGCTGTATTCCGGGAATGGCGAAACGGTCCGAGATTGGTTGCCCCCGGAGGTGTTTGACTATATTCAACGAAATGACTTGTACAGCTGAAGCGATAGAGGATCTGTTGCGCACAGATTTGAGCCGGGAAAGACAGGAGCATAGTCGGCGCGTTGCTGAACTGGCCGGAGAATTGTGTTCCCGCTACGGCTTGGATTCGGCCAAGGGAGCCCTGGCGGGCTTGGCCCATGATCTGGCACGGGAGATGGACGATGGGAAAGTGGAGGTTCTTGCCGTTCGGGATGGAGGAGGAATATCCGCGCTGGAGGCGGAGCGTCCCGTGTTGCTGCACGGCCGGGCAGCGTCGGCGCTGCTGCGGGACACCCTCGGGGTTGAGGATCCGGAGATCCTCGATGCGGTGGCCAGCCACGTTACCGGGCGACCTTGTATGGGTCTGCTGGCAAAGATCGTCTTCGTGGCGGATTTTCTCGAACCGGGCCGTGGTTTTTTAGATGAGGAGTTTCGATTGGGCGCCCTGGAGCTTCCTATCGACAGCATGATGGTCCTGGTGTTGGAAGAGATTTTCAAATTCCTAAAAGTAAGCGGCAGGCCGATCGCCGAGCCGGCCCGAGATCTATACCAGGAGTTACTGAGGCAATGCTAAGAAGAAAACGAAAGTGGGATAAGAGTATATTTCTTCTTGTATTGATCGTCATCGTTATCCTGTCGGCCGGGGTTTTTGGTTATCTTCAACTGCGTACAGACCTGTTTACGGAGATGCTCAAACGGGGGGATCCCGTGGCCGTGCTTTTTTGTCTGAGAGGAGATCAGGAGTATCGCTTTTTTGAAATTCTCCTCTACGATCCGGATACCAACCGGGCGGCTATAGTTTATATTCCGGGCAATGTTGGTATGATCATCGAGTCGCTGAAGAAAGTCGACAGGATCGATGTACTGTATAACCGGGGGGATATAGATCCCCTGATCGCCAAGATCGAAGAGCTCGTTGCCATCGACATTCCCTTTTATATCGATCTGCAGGACCGGGAAGTGAGGAACCAGGTAGATCTTCTTGGCGGACTGGATCTTTTCATCCCCAATCCGGTTGATACCACCGTCGAGGGACGGCGAGTGCTCCTTCCTTCCGGAAGTGTTGTTCTGGACGGTGACAAGATTCGCGACTTTATTTCCTATCGGGAGGAGACGGAAAACGATGTCGACAGGGCGGGGCGCAAACAAAGGTTCCTCCAATCGTTGTTGAAAAAAATTTCCGAGAGCGATCTGTTGGCCAAGAAAAATACCTTTGTGACATTCAGACGCAATATGTCGACCAATCTGAGTCCACGCGCCTTGAGCTCTTTTATCGCCGAGACGAGGAAGTTGGAAATTGAGAAGATCATCTTTCAACGGGTTCTGGGAAGTACCCGGGTTGTAGACGGTAAGGAGCTTCTGTTTCCCCATTTTGACGGTCAACTTCTCAAAGAGATCGTAAAACAGACCGAAGACTCTATTTCCAGCCAGGAGCCCTTCGCGGAGGAGGAGTTGACGGTTGCCATAGAGGTTCTTAATGGGACCAGCGTCGGCGGGCTGGCTCGCCGGGCGGCGAATGTTTTTCAGAGTTTTGGCTACGATGTGGTGCCCGTTGCCAATGCCGATAACTCGGACTACCAAAAAACAGTGGTTCTTGATCGAAAGGGTAGGATCGCTGCGGCCGAGCGGATTGCCGAGCTTATTCGCTGTCAGCGTGTGTACTCTCGGTTGGAAGAGGACGGCGATTCAAGCATAGATGTAACGATAATCTTAGGAACGGATTTCGATGGAAGATACTGTAAGGAATGATGTTTTAGACATAGCGCGGATCCTCGAGGACCACAGGGCTGAGGAAGTCATCGCCCTTTATATCGGAGAGATGAGCGACTGGACCGATTATTTCATTATATCCACGGTTCGTAGTACAGCCCATCTGAAAGGGCTGCTTCGACTGCTGAATGAGTTCTTGCTTAAGAAATCTATTACCCCTCTAACACGCCGGAAGCTGCTCAATCGGGAAGCCGGATGGGTGCTTGTCGATTGTGGCCGTTTTGTGGTTCATCTGATGGATCGTGAACACCGGGAGTTTTACGAATTGGAAAAACTATGGTTTGATAACGAGTTGATCTATTCGTCTAAATCGTCGTAGTCCAGATCGTCTTCCTCGTCGTCCTCGTCGGCGTCTCCGTCTAGTTCGTCCTCGAACTCTACCTCTTCTTCCTCTTCTTCGAGTTCTTCCTCTTCCTCTTCGAAATCGTCCTCGTCGTAGTCCTCGTCTAGTTCGTCCTCTTCCTCGTCCTCATCCTCATCCTCGTAGTCGTCATCGATATCTTCGTCCTCGTAAAAGTCCTCATCGCCGTAGTCGTCAAAGTCTTCGTCGCCCGCTTCGAAGGACGGATTCGGGGAAGATGATGGCTCTAGCCAGAGTTCCTCGTTTGGATTGTTCGTGTGTCGACTCATATCCACCTCGCACTTAGAGCTTGTCTTCACCCCTAAATCTATGATCAAGAATTGGGATATGTCAACTCTTTTTTGAGCAACTTCTTCAGTTTTTTTTACTCGTTCAATTACTCGTTCAAGCGTTCGTTGACAGCGACGCTTTTTTCTGTGTATATTCCCCTGCACGGGAAGAGAGGAACCGTTGATCCTGAAGGCCCCCGCCAAGGTTAATCTGCATCTCGAGATCAAGGGCAGAAGGTCTGACGGATATCACGAGATCCTCTCCATCGTTCAGTGTATCCCGTTGTACGATCATATTCACATCTGTTCTTTGAAAAAGAAACACGCCCTCCGTGTTGTCTGCGATCCATCCCTGCCGGGAGGACACAATATCGCCGCCCTTGCCGTGGAGAGGTTTCGAAAGATTAGAGGAATCGACGATGGCATCGAGGTGAAAATAGAGAAGACAATCCCGGTGGGAGCGGGACTGGGAGGCGGTTCAAGTGATGCCGCCGCGGTTCTAACCGGATTGAATAAGCTGTTTGGATCGGTTTTAAAGCCCAAGGAGCTCCGTGATCTGGCCTCCCAAGTAGGAAGCGACGTACCTCTGTTCCTTGGAGATTCCGCCGCGTTAGTGTCCGGCCGTGGGGAGAACATAACGGATTTGGCTGCAAGACAAGATTTCAATCTGGTATTGGTATATCCGGGCTTTCCGATTTCCACCCAGGATGCTTATCACTGGTTCGACCAGGCCGCCGAGAGCTGTCATTCGGGGTCTTCTCATCCAGCAGATCTCAGGTTTCAATACGAACAGAAGCGGGTGGATTCCTGGGATTTCTTCAACGCCTTTCAATACGTTGTGGAGTGTCGCTATCCGGTGATCAAACGGATCACTGAGATTTTGAGACGCTCAGGCGCCCATATCGCTGCGGTCACGGGCAGCGGATCCTCCGTTTTTGGGGTCTTTACGGATGGGAAGGCGGCACGCTCCGCAGAGGATACCCTGGCTCGTGCCTATCATCGTGTGTGGATGCTCGTGCCCTTGAAAAATGACCCTTCTGCAGATTAAAATAGATGTACCCGCGGGGAAAAGGTGGCCAGGAGGTGCACCATGGAGATTACGGACATTCGGATCAAGAGTGTGAGTACCGGGGGTAAGCTTAGAGCCTACGTGACGGTTACCTTTGATGACTGCTTTGTGGTACATAATCTGAAGATTATTTCAGGAAAAGCGGGAACCTTTATAGCTATGCCGAGCCGCAAGACAAAAACGGGGGAGTACAAGGATATCGCCCACCCCATCAACTCAGAGTTTCGTCATCAGCTCCAAAGCGAGATCATCGGCGAGTACGACAAGATCAAGACTGAGGTCGAGCACGATTCGGGGGAGTTTGAATCGGACAACGTGCAGGGTTGACCAGTCTATTCTTGGGACGTAGGCAAGCGGTAAGCCACCGGTTTTTGGTACCGGCATTTCGCAGGTTCGAATCCTGCCGTCCCAGCTACAACAATCACCAGAAGGAGAACAGGAGTATGGAGCAGAAAACACTCGCGGCCCAGATGAGGCAGCACTTCGGAAGCAGTGAATCTCGACGTTTGCGGCGGAGCGGGGGAATTCCCGCCGTTGTTTACGGTACCTCTGCGCCCAAAGGATTGACCATAGACGCTCACGAGTTCAACACGAAATTCATTACTATTTCGGAGAGTACGATCATCATCCTTCAGATCGATGGAGACAGCCACGACGTATTGATTCGAGATTACCAGGAGGATACGATTTCCGGGGCGATCACCCATGTTGACTTCTATGAAATCGAGCGGGGGAAAACTCTGCGTACGAATGTAGGACTTCACCTGGTCGGAACGGCGGCCGGCGTGCGCGAAGGGGGTGTCCAGGAAAGCTTCATTCATGAGCTCGAAGTCGAGTGTCTTCCCAAGGATCTGCCCGAACACATTGAAGTGGACATTTCAGTCCTTGAGATCGGGCACTCAATCCACGTTCGGGACATCCAGGCCCCGGCGGGTGTGGAAATACTGAACTCACCGGATCAGGTCGTCTGCATGGTCACCCACAAACGTGCTGAAGTCGAAGAGGTGCCGGAAGAAGTCGAGGCGGAAGCTGTTGAAGGGGAAGAGGAAGAGGCCGCAGGGGAGCAGGTCGAGGAGTAGGCCCTGGATCTCACCGTTGTCGGATTGGGGAATCCGGGAAACAGGTATAGCTTTACCCGTCACAACGTGGGTTTCAGGACTGTAGAAATCCTGGCGGAGAGATTCCGACTGACTTTCAAAAGGGCGTTTCTGCGAAGTTATTCCATCGCTTGGACGGACTTTGAGTCAGGAAGGCTGTACCTGGTTAAACCCCTTACCTACATGAACCGTTCAGGTGATATTTTCCCGGATGTTTTAAGACGGACCGGTGCCGCAATCGAGGAGATCCTGGTGGTCTGCGATACTATGGACCTGCCAGTGGGGGAATGCCGAATAAAACGAAAAGGATCTGCCGCCGGGCACAAAGGGTTGGCCGCGATCATTCACCGGCTGGGGCGGCAAGACTTTCCGCGGCTGTACATCGGTGTCGGTCGGCCGAATCGTCGAACCGATGTGGTGGACTATGTGCTTTCTGAAGCCCGAGGCAAAGAAGCAAACCTGCTCGACGAAGGAGTTCACACAGCCGCGGGGGGTGTGCTTCAGCTGATGGAGGAGGGGCTGGAGAGGGTGATGAATGTCTTCAACAGAAGAACCGAGGGCGGTTGAAAGGAAAGTCCTCGATTATCTGCATAGGTACGGGATTGCACGGGGATCCCGCATCTTGGTTGCCCTGTCTGGAGGGCCGGATTCACTCTGTCTGCTCCACGTCCTGCACCGACTCAAGGGCCGGTATCCGCTTGCACTGAGCGTCGCCTTTCTCGACCACGGCATTCGGTCCGGTCGCGAGACGGACAAGGATTTGGAGTTCATCCAGCAGACCTGTTCGAACCTGGGAGTGGATCTGTCTTGGGATAGATTGGCCCAGGGAGAACTCGTGCAACGCGCCCGGAGTACGGGCAGAAGCCTGGAGGAGGTTGCCCGAGAGTCCCGCTACAATTTCTTGAAGACAAGCGCTTCGGAAAAGCAATGTGAGTACATCGCCCTTGGCCACACGGCGGATGACCAGATAGAGACCCTGGTCATGCGTTTTTTTCAGGGCGTCGATCTGAGTGGATTGCCGGGAATCCCGGAAAAGCGGGACTTTCTTGTCCGTCCCCTGTACGATTGTACCCGCCCACAGATCATACGATATCTTTCCGATCGGGGTCTGCGCTACCTGACAGACACCACCAACAAGGACAGACGGTATCTGCGAAATGCGGTGCGTCACAACCTGTTGCCGGCAGCCGAACAGATATTCCCCGGTTTTCGTGGGAGTTTGCTCTCCCTCTCGAAAAAGCTCTTCAGATTGAGAGCCTATGTTGATTCTGAAAGTAAGAGACGTCTCGTCTGGACGCCTACCCCGGACGGTTACAGGATCTCGGGGCAGGAGTTTCTCGCGGTTCCGGGTGTGCTGCGCGTGTTCTCCATCACAGGTCTACTCAACTCGTTGGCTGTGGAAAGGAAGAGGATACCCTACAGGTTCCTCTCTCAGGTTGAGGACGATCGTTTTGTCCGCCTTCGAAGGATCGTGCTGTCCGGTTACGGAATTCGGCTGTACTGGAGAGGGGAGCAGTTGATTTTGGCCATGGATGTTGTCGGTCGCGGCGAAAAAGGTTATTTTATAGTTGTCAGAGGCGAGAACAGGATAGTAATCCCCGAAGCAGGACTCATCTTCGAGTCCAGCAGTACGAGTGGCGGAGCTATTTCTGTCCTTTTTCGTTCCGCCAGATCAGGGGACACCATAACCCTAAGGGAGGGCAGCAAACAGGTTAGAAAGTTGTTTGCCGAGTGGCGAGTAGCTAAACAGGAATGCTGGAAGATCCCTGTTCTGGAAGATCGGAGAGGAACCGTTGCCGTCTTTGGCAGCCTGTTCGGGTACAGAGATAGACTTCGTACTGGAGTGTCATCCGAGCGGGGAAAAGAACTAAAGAGTATGGTTCACAGATACGATGTGGAGGTAGAGTGAACGGCGACAATAAACAGGACAAACGTGGGCCGGCGGGCGGCCCGCCCAAACTACCCTTCAACAACAGAATTGCCCTCATTTCCTTGTTGGTACTGGTAGTAATTTTTATTCTCTTTTTTGTGTACAGCGACCGCAGCGGCAGCCAAGAGATTGCCTATTCGGTGTTTCTGAACTATTTGGACCAGGGTGTGGTCGAATCCGTGAAAATCGTGGATCAGTACGAGATTCAGGGCACGCTGCAGAATCAATCGGGGGAGATGACCTCCTTTTTCAAGACGACGATTCCCTATCCCGATTCCACTCTTATGGACAAGCTGCTTGAAAAGAACATCCGGGTTACCGGCGGACCAAAGACAGTCTCTCCGTTCCGCGTCTTCATAGAGTTCCTTCCGTGGATTTTGGGTTTTGTATTTATCTGGTTTATGTTCCGGCAGGTACAGGGCAGCGGAAACCGGGCGTTCAACTTCGGCAAGAGTCGAGCCAAACAGTATCTCGATACCGGTAAGAAGACCACCTTCAATGACGTAGCCGGTCAGGAAGAGGCGAAGTATGAGCTCCAGGAAGTGGTGGAGTTTCTTAAAAGCCCGCAGAAGTTTTCTAAGCTTGGGGCCAAGATTCCCAAAGGAGTTCTGCTGGTCGGGATGCCGGGTACCGGAAAAACCCTGATGGCCAAGGCAATCGCCGGGGAGGCGGATGTCGCCTTCTTTCACATGTCCGGTTCGGATTTTGTAGAGATGTTCGTCGGCGTGGGCGCCAGCCGCGTCAGGGACCTCTTCGAACAGGGACGAAAGCATGCCCCCTGTATTCTGTTTATCGACGAATTGGATGCGGTGGGACGAGTTCGCGGCGCCGGCTACGGCGGCGGACATGACGAGCGCGAGCAGACCCTGAACCAGATGCTGGTGGAGATGGACGGCTTCGACACGAAGGATGGGGTGATCATTGTGGCGGCTACCAACCGCCCCGATGTTCTCGATCCGGCATTGCTCCGACCCGGACGCTTCGACAGGCTGGTTGTGATCGATATGCCCGACTCCAAAGAGCGGGAAAAAATCCTGAAAATTCACTGCCGCACCATTCCTCTCGATGATGATGTGGATCTGAGCAGGGTTGCCAGGGCCACCCCGGGGTCTTCCGGAGCGGATTTGGCCAACATGGTGAACGAAGCGGCTCTCTACGGAGCCCGCCGGAACAAGCAAAAGGTGAACATGGAGGATTTCGAGGACGCCAGGGACAAGGCGATGATGGGAATTGCCAGGAAATCCAAAGTGATTCCTCAAAAAGTGAGAAGGATGACCGCCTATCATGAAGCGGGCCACGCTCTTCTTCACTACTATCTGAAAAATGCGGACCCTCTGCACAAGGTTACGATCGTTCCCCATGGTCAGGCTCTTGGGATCGCTTTTTCACTTCCCGAATCCGACGCCTACTCCCGCAGCGAGGGCTGGCTGACGGACAGGATCACGATCAACATGGGCGGATTCGCTGCTGAGGAAATCATTTTCCAGGAAAACACAACTGGCGCTCAAAACGATATCGACCAGGCTACGGAGATCGCCCGTCGCATGGTCTGCGAATGGGGAATGTCGAAGTCCCTCGGCCCGGTAGCCTACGGTCAGAAAGAGGAGCCGATCTTTCTCGGAAAGGAAATCGCTCGCCACAAGGATTACTCGGAGGAGACCGCTCAGCTAATAGACAAGGAACTACGCAGTATCGTGGATTCCGGTCTCAAGCAGGCCAAGGCTCTTCTAACCGAGCACAGGGATCAGCTCGAGCTGTTGGCCGTAACTCTGGTCGAGAAGGAGACCCTCGATGATGCTCAAATACGGGAGCTATTGGGGTTTCCGGCCAGAAAGAAGATGGAAGAATAACACAACCCCCGAGTTCAACAGCCGAGAGTATGTATGAACGGGACTTACGGTCTAACCTCTGTTGGAGAAATGAGATGAAACGATTTTTCCTCTTATTGACTGTTCCGTTTATTCTGTTTGCCTGTACCACCGTGCAAAACAGCGTTGTCCCGGAAGAAATAAAAGAGCTGCGGGCAGTGCGCTTGGATTCTATTCAGTCGAAAATCGATGAAAATCAGCTTGCCGAAGCTTATCAGGACATCTCATTTCTGAAACGAAATCCTGAAGAAGGTATCCCCGCGCTTGAGCTCGAGGATCTCTCCGGTGTGGTCCTTGACCGCCTGGTCAAAGCCTTCGAGGAACAGGTCGATAATCACGAGTACTCCGCAGCCTTTCGTTACTACCTGTCTTTGGTCGGGATCGGCAAAGAGGACCTGGTGCCGGAATGGTCCGTCCCGCTGCTGCTGTATCGCATGGCTGAATCCAGTTACGATGCCGGAGAACAGCCGCTGGCCTTCTACTATGCTCAGCGGGCTTTTACCGCCGGTTCTGCTACGGAGCCGTTGCTCAGCTTGCTGCTAAAACTGGCTGTGGAACTTCAGAACGCCAAGGTGCATCAACTTGCCTTGAAGGAGATAGAGCGGCAGGGCATCGAAGCACCGGAGGACGCTGCCGCCGCAACGGTTGGTATTCCCCCGGTGGAGAGAATGGTTCAGGGCACGGTTACCGTATGGGTGAACAGGGGGATCAAGCTTGAAAGGGGAATGGGATTCCCCGATCGGGTGATCGGAAGTGGTTTTTTTATCGACAGCCGTGGATACCTGCTTACGAATTACCATGTGATTGCCAGCGAGGTAGATCCGGAGTACGAGGGTTATTCGAGACTCTATATTCGACTCTCTGACAGTGTAGAGGAAAAGGTACCGGCACGAGTGGTCGGATACGACAGGTTATTCGACCTTGCCCTGATCAAGGCGGAGGTCGAGCCTCAGTTCACCTTCTCCTACAGCGGCAGCTCGGATCTCAAAGTAGGTGGCAGAATCATCGCCATCGGCTCGCCGGCTGGTTTGGAGAATACAGTCACCTCCGGTATTGTTTCGGCCACGGGACGTCGGTTTCTTCAGATGGGTGATGCAATCCAGGTCGATGTCCCGATCAACTACGGGAACAGTGGCGGACCGTTGCTCGATGACAGCGGACAGCTTGTCGGCATCGTCTTCGCCGGGATTGAACAGTTTGAGGGGGTGAACTTTGCGATCCCCTACAACTGGGTGGAAAAGGCTCTTCCTCGTTTGTACCGCGGCGATGAAGCCGGACACCCTTGGCTTGGCATCGCCATGCAGGAGGGTGACAAAGGACTCGAGGTGATTTATGCGGTTCCTGGTTCGCCGGCAGACAGGGCGGGGATAAAGGAGGGGGATATCCTCGTCTCCCTGAACGGAACAAGTTACACGGCGATCGGAGATATCCAGTCCGCACTGCTCGATCTGGACTATCCAGTGCTCGTCAACCTGGAGTGGCAGCGGGACGGGCAGTCCTTTTCCGGTGCTCTGAGCCTGGCCGAGCGCCCCTACAGCCCAATCGAAGAGAGTTTAGCCAAGGATCTTCGGGACAACGTGCTCTTGCCGCTGTTCGGAATCAAGATCGAAAAAACAAGCCGGTTCCTCTGGAGAACCAACTACGCCGTGCGTCGAGTGCTGCCAGGTTCCATCGCCGATGAGACCGGGTTGTCCAAGGACGACCCGTTGAGTATCCAGGGTTGGGAGCTGGATGAGGAAAACCGCTTTGCCCTGCTGAGGATTTACGTAAAAAAGAGAAAATCCGGCTTCCTCGAGAGTGCGGTGCAACTGGCCGCTTACTTGGAGACGGATATTTTTATCTAGTTCCCTACTTCGTCAACTCATTGCGGGTGCGTTGGAGATGGGAGCAGAACAGTCGAGATCGAGCTTTGACAGTCTTCAGATTCTGAGAGGTGAGCACCTTTTCGGGGTCGACCTCGGGTAGGGAAAGAAGCAGGTACTCCACAACAGACCGGGATACGAGCGCCTGCTCCTTTTCGCAGAAGGTGCGCACCTGCTGCGCGATACGATTGCGCTCCTGAGCGCTGCGTGTACTGATCCCCCTTGGTGCCCTATTTTCGCGGGAAGAGGAGGGTATGCATATCCGGTCCAACTCGGAGAAGGAGCTAATCCTTTGGCCGCCGACGGGCAGGCCTTCCGGTCCTAAATCGAAAGCTCTTGGGGAGTCGGCAATGATGCTGTAGAGCTGACGGGCGTAGGAATGAAGAACCAGATCGCTTAGGAGGCGTTTCCCCCTCTTTCCTTCGATCCACAGCCGCGGACGGGCCAGAAGGGTCTCGAAAGCGGACATGCCACAGGGCCGGATCCGAGTGCAGTTCAGATGCATCGCCCGCTGGGATGGCGCTCCCCGGGCGTGGGTTTGGCCCTTTGGGTAGCTGAAATCGAGACCCGTGAACAGGACGGGTCCCTTGGTCATCAACAGAGCAGCTTCCACGGCGGACACACCGACGGAGCCTCGCGGTTGCAGCTGGGTAGGGAGAAGCCCCGCGGATTCGAGCCTGTCGAAAAGCTGCAGAGGATGGAAGCGGGTGGAAAAGAAAAACAGTTCGGGAAACAGCCGCAGGCTCTGTGGATTGGAGGTCAGATCGCAGAGCAGTTTGATCCGTGGATCCCGGCAGGGGATGAAATCCAGTACGGTATAGATTTGTGCATCCAGGGTGAACACCCAGTCGGGAAGCAGGTCCGCATCGCTGAGGACCGGTAAAGAGGTGTCCACAGCCATGAGAATTGTCCGCTTTCGGATCCTGGCAATCCAATCCAGGCTCTTTTCCAGAGAGGGACCGGCTCCGGTTACCAGCACCGGCAGATCCGTCGACAGTTCTGAAATATCCCCTGCCTCGGGCAGGAGACGAAGATTCGTGAAGAGATTTTTCAGCCACAGATCGGCCATGGCGATCAATGTCAGCTTGTTCTGCCAGAACAGGCGAATCTCATCCTCCAGGGCTTCCTGCAGCTCCCGATACTCCCGGCGGTACAACTGGTACCCCCCGCTCAGATGCAAGGGCAGAAGACGTCGAAACCTCCAGAGGCCAAGTTTGTGTACAACTGCAGCGGCCTGTTTGGGTTGAGTCGTTCGTATAATGGTGAGTCTGTCGCTCTTCGGCAGGGCAGGACCGGCGCTTAGGGCTAATCTGAACAGTCGTTCGTCCACCTCGATGCAAAGGATGTGGCAGGAATCGGGGATCTTGTCGAGCAGCTCGGGCACTCCATAGCCCAATCCAACGGAGGGAACGAACACGAGTGTTTTCGGCTCGAGAGCGATTTTTTCTACCCTTCGAAGCGCCCCTCCCTGAGGATCGTGGGGCGAGTAAAAGGCCTTCCCTCTATAGGTAATGGTGTAGCCCCGTCCGGTATCGACCAGTCGGGGCTCAGCTTCGGTCATTGCCTGGGAAACACGTACTCGTAGAACGTCCGGTCGAAATCGTCCTGTATATAATCGGGATTGAGGAGCGCGTTCTGGAGATCCTGCTCCGAAGACTGCTGGGCATAGTAGGTATGATAATCATCCAACAGCTCCATCTCCCGTTGCGGGGGTTCACGGATATCCTCCAGTCTGAGTACGATCACTTGATCGTCCAGCAGAATCGGGGAGGAGACTTCTCCGGGAGCCAGGGAGAATGCTTGGATAAAAAAATCCTCGCTGAAGGCGGCGGCGGAGAGGTTGACCTGTTCTTGAGGGGAACGTACGGGAGACAAAAAGTAATACGACTGGTAGTTGAGGGGGAAGTAGTCCGTCAAGCCGACAGAGTAATCGGTTTCAAGGGTAGCACCAAGAAAACCAACATCGTCAACCCGCTCTCTGAAGGATTCCGCCTGGCTGAGTACGTAGTCCTCGATCATCCCCTTCTCGTAGCGCATCATGTAATTTCTGACGATTTGCACCGTTTCCTCGAGATTAAAATCCGGTTCAAGCGCAGGTGTGTCGCAGCGGTAGATAATCCAGCCAAAGCGGCTTTCAAGCACAGGAGATATTTCAGTTTCCTGGAGCTGAAAAATGGTTTCCACCGGGTCGCTGTCCTCGAAGTCCGCCTCCAAGTCGTAGTAGTACCGCCATCCCATCTCACCGCCCTTTTCGGCATAAATATCCTTGGAATGGGCTCTGGCCAACTCCTCGAAGCTGCCGGTCCTGTCGATCAGTTTATTGCGAATCTCTCCAGCTTCCCGCTCATTGGATTTGATGAGAATACGGCTCAGTTTGATACGCCGGAAGCGTTCCTGATTCTGCCGGGCAAATGCCTCGATCTCCTCCTTCGGGTAGTCTTCGAAGGGGAAGCTGACCAGGCTGAAGCGTCTCTGCTCATCCACCATGCTTGCCAGAAACTGTTTTTCCCCGGCGCTCTCCCTCTTAGCCTGGAAAATGTCTTCAATGTACTGTTCATGAATCAGCTGTTCCCGGTACAGTTTCCGGTAGGCCATTCGCTCGGTACTGGGGGTCGCTTCGTACCGCTCTTCGCTGAACTTTCCATCGATGGCGTACGGTCCCGAGGTAATTAAGGTATCGTCCAGCTTGTCTTCTGAGATCCACACTCCGCTTTCATCCGCCTCCGTGAGGATAGCCGTGTGCAGCACCGTTTGGTCAAAGGCGGTGCGCCAGACCTGATAGGCCTGAACCTGAAGGTCATCCTGCTCTCCCCCTTTCCGCAACTGGTCGGCGATGATGTCTTTTCGTTGCGAGAAGAAATTCCCCGGGAAAAACTCTATAGGTTTGCCCTTATAGTATCCGAAGATGATTCGGCCGCTGCCGCCTGCGCGGGATAGGGCCGGGCCACCGAGAAAGGTCACCGCGATTACGATCAATATCACAACGCTGAAGGCATACAGAAAGGGATGAGTCTCTTTTCGCTTCTCAGCGATATTTGGATCTTTTTGGTTGCGCCTGCGGGTCGCTCTTCGCATCTGTCTTGAAGGCATGAATTATCCTTTTGTTCAATCTATAAGCAGGCTAAAAAATATCACCGAAGTCCCGGAAATGTCAATCTCGATTTCAGATTGATGGAGTGGGGAATTTGCAGGGCAGGTATTGACACAAATACATCCGGCTGTAGTATATTAGCTCTGCTGAGGGGGCGTGGCGAAGTTTGGTTATCGCGCCGGCCTGTCAAGCCGGAGATCGCGGGTTCAATCCCCGTCGCTCCCGTAGACCCCGGAAAGGGTTTTTTTTCACCCCGGCAGCGGGCACCCGGATGTTCCATGGTGAGGAACCATGCTGTCATCATAATAATGCGGGCTGTGGCGCAGTGGCTAGCGCGCTCGGTTCGGGTCCGAGAGGCCGGCGGTTCGAATCCGCCCAGCCCGAGTTTCCTCCGTTCAGTTTATCGACGGGAAAGCCGAAGATTTCTTTGGGTCTCTCTATTGTTATGGCGTTTGTAAATTCTTCGGTACACACAGAGCTTCACCGAAAACTGTCAATTCCAGTGCTTGTCTCTTTGACGGTTCTCTTTTTTCTGCTTCCCTGCCTGGTGCCGGCTGCCAATGAGAGCTACACCCTGAAAAAGGGGGAGACCCTGTACCGGATTTCCCGAAAATTCGACGTGCCTGTAGAGGTTCTCCAAGAATACAATGGAATCGAAAATCCCCAATCCCTTCGCGAAGGCACGAGAATCCAGATTCCACCCCAGTATAAAGTTGAAAAGGGAGACACTCTGTACAGCATATCGAGAAAATACCTGGTAGATCTCGATGTTTTGATGGATTTCAACGGAATCACAGATTCCAGCAGCCTGAGGGTCGGTGCAGTTCTGTATCTACCGAAATCAGGAGTACCGATCGTCGGCGGCAGCGGGCGCTCTCAAGCCGATCTGCTCTGGCCGCATCCGGGAACCAGGGAATATCTGGACGGACGAATAACCGGGACCCTGATCTACGGCAGCATGGGAGATTCTGTGTTTTCAGTTTCCTCGGGTCGGGTGATCTGGGCCGGTCCGTACAGGGGTTTCAGCCGGGTGATACTCATTGAAGGGGAAAACGGCTATACTTATGTTTATGCGGGGAACGAGGAAACCCTGGTTACTGTGGGGGATACGGTGGCGCCTGGAGCCGAAATCGGACGGTTGGGAAAAAACGTTCATCAGGGAGTACCTCAGTTGTATTTTCTCGTATACCGGAATGGGAAACCCGTAGATCCCTCGCTGGCTCCGCGAAGTTGAATGCCTGGAGGATGGGCACATTTTCATGGATGGAGAGATCTCCGATAGGGAAGCTCCTTCCGCGCTAATCAATCAATCCTACGAGCTCGACCCACTGGCTTTGTATCTGAAACAAATTTCCCGCTATCCCCTTCTGAGTGCGGAGGAGGAGCAGTCGATAGGAAAACAGATCGAGAAATGCCGGATAGCCTTGGAAAAGCTAAAGAATCGCTACAGCAAGCGGTGCATTCGGGTAAAGGCTTATCAGAACAAACGGGAAGTTCATCAGCGCCGGCTTGTGCAGGCGAAGTACAGGATGATCAACGGTAACCTCCGCTTGGTCGTGGCAATGGCCAAGAAGTTCCAGTACCGGGGTCTTTCCTTGCTTGATCTTATCGACGAAGGCAATATCGGGCTTATCGAAGCGGTTGAACGTTTCGACTATAAGAGGGGATGCCGTTTTACCACCTATGGCACCTGGTGGATCCGGCAGGCAATCATCAAAGCCCTGGCAGACAAGGGACGATTAATCCGCATTCCGATTCATATGCTCAACACGATAAAAAAATGCTACATGGTCGCCAAACAGCTGACTCAAGAGCTCGGTCGAAATCCATCGGCGGAAGAAATGGCTCGCTATATGCATACGGATGTGAACAAGATCATTCTTGTTCGTAAGCTTTGCCAGGAGACCACGTCTCTGGATTTGCCGGTAGATGCCGATCATATCACCAGGCTTGTGGATCTGGTCGGAGATCGCGACTCCGACGCACCCTTCGAAACGGTCTTCAACCTGACCCTCCAGGATACCCTGCAACGGGTTTTGCACAGGCTGAGCAGGAGAGAGATGAGGATAATCAAACTTCGCTTCGGACTGGACAGCTACGGCCCGCACTCCTTGGAAGAGACGGGAAAGTTGCTCGGCATCACCCGGGAACGGGTACGGCAAATCCAGGAAAAGGCCCTCTCCAAGCTCAAGAATTACAAACAAATCCTCGAGCTCAAGGATACCTGGCAGTTCTAATGACCCTCACCTTTCACGCCCCAAAAGGATTGAGCGGGCAGATTGTCCCGCCGCCGGACAAATCGATTACTCACAGGGCCCTGATGGTCGCAGCTATTGCGGAGGGCTCGAGTTATGTCCACAATCCCCTCAGCACGGGAGACTGCATATCGACGCGGCGCTGTTTGGAGTCACTCGGTGTTTCCGTTGCGGAGGAGCGGGATGGGGACCCTCAAAGCTCATTGAAGATCGAAGGCAGAGGCATTCGAGGCTTTCAGGAGCCTGCGGACATAATAGATGCAGGGAACTCGGGGACCACCACTAGACTGTTGTCGGGGCTGCTGGCTGGGCAGCAGTTATTTGCAGTTCTTACAGGGGACGCCTCTGTTCGGTCGCGACCAATGCTTCGAGTTGTCAGGCCCCTGCGTCTGATGGGCGCCGATATCAAAGGTCGCCAAGGGGGTCGCTATCTGCCGCTCACTTTTCTATCCGGAGCGGGAGATCTCCAGCCAATTGAGTACCAGCTTCCAATTCCCAGTGCTCAGGTAAAGAGCGCCCTGATTTTCGCCGGCCTACGAGCCGAGGGGAAAGTTCGGATCGGAGGCGCTATCCACTCGAGGGATCATACCGAACGCCTGTTTGAGTTCCTCGGTCTGCCCTTAGGTCGTGAAGGACAGTGGCTGACTGTTGAGCCGATCGACCGCATATCCCCATTTGAGCTGACTGTTCCCGGGGATATTTCCTCAGCGGCGTTCTTTATCACCGCAGCCCTGATCTGTGGGCAGGAGCTGCGGGTCAATAGATGCGGTTTGAATCCGAGCCGGCTCGGATTTATCGAGGTGATAAAGCGTATGGGGGCTCGACTCGAGTTGGAAGAGGGAGAGCCCACCGGGGGAGAGCCCTGGGGCGCCCTGCGCGTGCTGCCCGGTCCGTTGCACGGCACAGAGGTTACTTCCGACGAGATTCCCTCTCTCATCGATGAGATACCTCTGCTCGCTGTCCTGGGTGCGTTCGCCGAAGGGACCACCCGTGTTCGAGGCGCCGGCGAACTGCGCCACAAAGAGAGCGACCGTCTTGCCGCCACGGCCGATCTTCTTGGGTCTGTAGGGGGGACTGTGGAGCTGACCGAGGATGGTTTTTTTCTTGACGGTCCCCAGGCTCTTCGGAGCGGCCTGGTCGATCCAGCGGGAGACCACCGCATCGCCATGGCCGCCGCCGTTCTCGGCGCGGGTGTTCGCGACGGCGTGGCCGTTTCCGGCTTCGAAGCCGCCCAAGTCTCATTCCCGGATTTCGTCAGCGTGTATCGATCCTTGGGAGGTGAAGTGTCGTGAAAGCAGAGGATAGCCTGCACTTCCAATTCGGGGATTTTGCCTCATCGGTCAAATTCTCGACTTCGGTTGAGCCGGCTAGATTTTCAAGCGCCGCCGGAGTCATCCTTGTATTCGATAGAAATACCCAAAAACTCTTCCCCCCGGCCGGTATGGCGGTACACCGCCAGGTCGTACTTCCCCCGGGAGAAGGGAGCAAGAGTTGGTCGGGAGCCCAGCGGATACTGCAACGGGCACTTGAAACAGGGCTAGGCCGCGACGGTCTGATCGTGGGAGTGGGCGGCGGCATGATTTGCGATCTATCGGCCTTCAGTGCGTCCCTGTTCATGCGGGGCATTCGGTTGTTTCTTGTCCCCACCAGCCTTCTGGCCATGGTTGATGCTGCGATCGGCGGCAAGACCGCGATCAATCTGGGTGGATATAAGAACATGGCGGGGACTTTCTATCCCGCAGAGCAGATTTGGATCGATGTGTCCGTGTTGAAAAAACTTTCTGACAAGGAGTTCATCTCCGGTATCGGCGAGGCGATCAAGACGGCGCTTCTGGGCGATCAAACCTTGCTCGGGATTTTTCTCGAGAAAAAAGACCGCGTCTTGGCCAGGGACCCGGGGGTGATGGAAGAGATCGTACGGCGCTGTATCGCCCTGAAGGGAGGTATCGTTGAAGAAGATCTCAAGGAAACGGGGAAACGGGCCTTCCTGAATCTGGGACATACCTTTGCCCATGCACTGGAAGCGGAAACCGGGTTCAAGCCTTGGAACCACGGCCAGGCCGTCGCTTGGGGCCTGTTCCAGGCCGCTGCACTCTCAGAAACAATCGGTCTGGCCGAGAGCAGCTACGTAGCAATGGTAGGACAAGTGCTCCGGTCGTACGGATTTTCCCTGCAGACCCTAAAAGGGGTGAAACCGGAGTCGATTTTAAAAGCCATGCAGGTCGACAAAAAGAAGAGGGCGGGAAAGCTTCGGCTTGTGCTTCAGCGGGGAATCGGTGATACTGTTGTCACCGAAGTGGAGGAGAAGCTGATTGTCCAAACGCTTCGGAGTTCCGCGAGGACATTCCCATTATGATGACAGCCGCAAATCTTGTTTTTTTGACAAGATTTGCGACTGGAAGAAGACATCGCAATCGACCTTTAGGTTGCGAAGCGAAGATTGCGATATGAAGATCACCAAGAATATCTATCAGAAGTATGCAAAAACCTTTGAGCCGGGACAGGTGCTTTTTAAAGAAGGCGAGCATGGGGATGTGATGTTCATCATCATCCAGGGAGAGGTGGAGATCCGAAAGCGCACCTCTGCCAAGACATTCAAGACCCTGATCACCTTTCACGAAGGGGACATCTTTGGTGAGATGGCGCTGATTGAGAAAAAACCCCGTTCCGCCACGGCCATCGCCCTGAAACCCTGCCGCATGTTGGTGATGAACGAGGCTCTGCTCGATACGATGATCGAGAACAATCCGGATTTTGCCAAGAAGATGATCCGCATCCTCTCCGAACGTATCCGCAAGGCCGATCTCATCATCCAGAACATGGCCGGTACCAACCGTCAGAATCAGATCTTCAGCGGGCTCAAACAATACGCCCAGGAAAAGGGCACTTCGACCTTCAAGGGGCACCGGGTGCGTTTAAGCGAATTCCTCGAATGGGCTCGCAACCGACTGGGAATCACTGAAAAGGAGATCTCCCAAACCATAACGGATCTCCTGAAGCGCAAAATAGTGACTTCATCAGCTTTGGGGAAAGAGGAAATTATCGTAAACCTGAGCCGGCAGCTGTATTAGCTCACTTGAGAGCTCATCAGAGCTCCCCCAAACCCTCCGAGAGTTCCCTGTACAAACGATTGATCTCCTCACTGCCCTGTCGGGATTTCTCGCGAACATCCGCCAGGGTTTCAAGACTGTAGAGGCTTTCGTTCAGTGCCGTAAGGTAATTCCGGGTTCCGCGAAACCAGTAAGCGCCCCGGCCGTCGGTGTTGAGGGCGAGGAAGCCCAGCCGCTTCTTCTTGTTCTTCAACCGGCAAAGCTTCAGCAGATCCTGTAGCGTTTGGACTAAGCGCTGGTAATCCTCCGGCACCGTGTAGCTGCCCCCGGGTGCTCGTTCCAGAATACCTGCCTTCGGATCGATACGGGGAATCAGTCTCAATATCGTGGAAAGCCGCATCCCGCCGAATAGATCATCTCCCTTGAAGGTGACCTTGCCCCGTAGTTTTTGATAGTGAAGGGGCAGGGTGATATCCCCGGAGGTGACCATGGGCCGAATTTTTCCCCAGGGCAGGATGACAGTTTTTTTCTTTCCCTTTTCGACCCGCACCTCGAACAGCTCCCCGCCAATTTTCACATAGTTCGTAAAATCCCTCTTTTTCGGCGGTCCTGTTTTATCCGTTTGGCCGCCGTCGCGGCCGATCAACTGTTGGGCCAGCAGGGGAGAAATGCGTTGCAGCCAGGCACGCCGGAGCGGAGACACCGAGTGAGCCCAGGTTCTCGAAGTGCGGACGATTTCTCCGGCGACAATATACTGGGGATTTTCGCGAAACATGACGGATCCCGGATGGATCTGAATCCTCCCGGCTGTAGCCGTTTTGTAAGCCCCCTTGCCCGATCGTACGCAGACAAACTGGATCAGTCCACGGGCAATTGCACAGAGATAGTCCGCAGCCTCCCCCCCGGAGCCTACAGGGATACCAAGTTCTGCGAGGATTTCCTCCAGTTGGATTTTGATGTTGACTATCTCGTTCATCGTCTTCAGGTCTACGTAGAAGCGTCGGCAAAAGTTCTCCTGATTTTTACTTCTTTGGAAAGTCCTGAACAGTTTCAGGTAGGAGATAAAGTCTCCCATGGGGTCGCGAAAGGTATGGTGAGCCTTCCGGGCTTCCAACTCCTCGCCGGGGGGGAGGAAGAAGGGATTACGTGTGGAAAGAAAGGTCACCCCGATCAGGATTTCTTCAAGCACGTTCGGATAGTTGTCGATCCCTTCCACGATTGCCCGGGCGAGTCGGGGAAGAATCGGGAAGTCCAGCATACGCCGCCCGATGGGGGTGAGTATCCTGTGTTCGTCCAACGCATCGAGAAGCCGCAGCGTTTCGATGGCGCTCAGGATCCCCTCGCGGTTTGGGGGGGAGAGAAAATCGAAACTCTCGAAGTTTTTGATCTCCAGCTCCGCCATGCGCAGCACCACCTCGGAAAGATCGGTGCGCAGGATCTCCTCGGTGGTGAACAGGGCGCGAAGCTCGTAATCTTTACGGGAGTACAAACGATAGCAGACGCCCGGGCGGGTCCTGCCGGCCCGTCCTTTACGCTGATTCGCCGAGGCTCTTGAGATGGGAACTTCGATCAGCGAGGAGGTGTAGTTGCGTTGGTTGTAGAAATTAATTTTTGCCAACCCGCTGTCGATCACCGTCGTAATCCCGTCGATGGTAACGCTGGTTTCAGCGATATTCGTGGCTATTATCACTTTCCGCTTTCCCGGATATTCGACAAATACCCGTTCCTGCTCCTCCGCGGAAAGTCTGGCATACAGAGGCAGGACCTCGAGGGTCTTTCGAATCGGCAGAGCTTGTATCTGGGCGATGCAGTTCTTGATTGCTCCCTCACCGGGCAGAAAGATCAGGACGTCCCCCCGCGGCTCGATGTCTCCCACGATTTGGGCGATTTTCTCAATTCCCGCTTCCGGACCGCTTCCCGGTTTTGGAGGTTCGTAGAGAATCCGAACCGGATACATCGGTGTTTCGATGTTGACGATCGGACAGCCGTCGAAATACTCACTGAAGATTTCGGCGTTGATCGTGGCGGAAGAGACGACGATCTTGAACTCCGGGCGTTCTTCTATAACACGCTTGAGCAGTCCCAGTATGAAATCGATATTCAAGCTGCGCTCGTGGGCCTCGTCCACCATGATGACGCCATACCGGGAAAGGCTGTAGTCCGCCTTGATCTCCTGCAGCAGGATCCCGTCCGTCATGATCTTGATGCGGGTTCGCTGGTCTGTCTGATCTTCGAAGCGCATTTTGTATCCGATTATTTCGGGAATGCTCGTGCCCTGCTGACGGGCGATGAACTCGGCAACGGATACCGCCGCGATCCGGCGGGGTTGAGTGACCCCGATAACCTTGTTCCGGCCGTAGCCGGCCTCCAGGAGGATCTGGGGGATCTGGGTTGTCTTGCCGCTGCCGGTCGGGCTTTCGACCACGATAACCTGGTGGTCGTCCAGGGCGCTGAGTACACGCTGTTTTTGTTGATATACAGGAAGCTGAAAGGGGTCCACGATTATTTAAGAAGTTCTGACGCCTTGACCAGCAGGTCTTCGAAGCTGAGGGCTTCGTAGTTCTGACGGGTGCGTAGGTCTCGCAGGTTATACTCGTTTCGCCCTTTTTCGTTTTCACCGTGGAAAATGGCCAGGGGAATGCCCCGTTTCTCCGCGTACTTCAGCTGGGCTTTGAGTTTTTTCTCGCTGGGATAGATCTCTGCAGAAAATCCGTTTTCCCGCAGAGATTTGCCGAGTTTGTGATAGACCCCCAGTAGCGGTTCATCGAGAAAAACAACCAGGATATCCGGAGCGGCTTTTGCCGAGCTTGAAACCCCCAGGTCTTCGAGAGCAGATACAAGACGGTCCAGTCCGATTGAAGCCCCGACGCCGGGAAGTTTCTCCTTCGTGTACAGCGAGGCGAGGTCGTTGTAGCGGCCCCCTGAACAGACCGACCCGATGTCGGGGACCTGATCGAGGAAAGTTTCGAAAACCACTCCGGTGTAATAATCCAGACCGCGGGTGATAGAAGGATCGAGGAGAAGAACAGAATCCAGTTCGCAGGACTCAATGCACTGCAGGATGCTCTCCAGCCTGGCCACGGCCTGACTGCCCTTCGGAAGGGCGGAGCACAGTTTGTTTAGAGTTTCCCGATTTGTTGCCTCTGTGGTGATAAAGCTAAGGATTTCCCGAGCCCGCTGTTTGCCGCCTATCTCGACCAGTTGAGCTTCCACCTCCTGAGCCCCGATTTTTTTCAACTTGTCTATAGCCCGAAGGACGGGAAGATAAGCTCCTGACAACCCCATGTTCTGCAGCAGTTCGTTGAACAGCTGCCTGTGGGAAAAGCGAACATGGAATTCCCGAATCTTGAGAGCAACCATGCTTTCTGCCATGATCGTCATGGTTTCAAAATCCGCCGAAGCCGAGTCGACACCCACGATGTCAAAATCGATCTGGATGAACTCTCTATAGCGGCCCCGTTGGGTGTTTTCCCCCCGCCAGACTTTCCCCATGTGATAACGCTTGAAGGGCAGGGGGAGTTCATGATAGTGGGCGGCCATGAAACGGGCAAAAGGCACCGTCAAATCGAAACGCAAGGCGACCTCCCGCCGGCCGTGGTCGAGGAAACGGTAGACCTGTTTGTCCGTTTCCCCCCCGCCCTTGCCCAACAGTATTTCCGCGTATTCCATGGCCGGCGTGTCTATAGGAACCAAGCCAAAGGAGCGGAACACCCGGGTGAGTTCCGCTTGAATCTCTAATTTCCTGGACTCCGTCTCCGGAAGGGAATCCCGAAAACCCCGTAGTGTTCTGGGTTCGATGATCTGCGCCATGATTGCTGTTAAAAAGTATCCTTATCGCTTCACTTTCTGTCAAGGCGCACCCCTGGGCCTACTAAAGCTTGACGGAACGCGTACGATCACTACAATAGGGGGCACTTCATGCTTATTCGCTACGGTACCTCTCCCGAGGGAAAACCAGTCAAGAAGGCGGAAGTGTATACCGCTGAAGATC
>CAZBXU010000036.1:0-9321 GCA_964495755.1 uncultured Spirochaetaceae bacterium
GTTTGACTATACAGGTCGATATAATTATGCTCTTCTATATATATGGAAGCAGTATATTCTCAATTCAAAGAAGTGCTTGATTTCTACCCGCCGACTGATATCTTCGAAATCGAAAAGATATTGAACGTATACTATCTGCATATGACATGTGATAGAGGCGATGATCTGTACATCACTCAATATGGTCTACCCTTCATCGAAAATCTAAGGCCCAACAACTTTATAACAGACAAGAGCTGGTATAATGAGCACTCCATCCGGTTATCTGGGAGCGGTTGTACGTACAGAGTCAGGACAAAAGAAATCAATGGCCAGAGTAAAAACCTGGTTATAAAATGGAATCGTATGGGCCAGGATATTCCTGGAGACAGCGAGACAGATGAGTTTGCGGGAGCCGAGTTCAACAGCCCTTTTGAAGAGTTTTCCCTGGTCATGGAGCTCAGAGATACAAGATTCGAATCTCCCGGAACGATAATCACCCAGAGGCCGCTCGCAATATATGTTCCTTCAGAAACAGTGGAATTGTGGCAGACCGGAAGGAAAGAATACAAGATGCAGCCAATAATCGCTGCGCATAGGGACGTTGCGTTAGACATGTTCCGTTCCTATGTAATGATTTTCGAATGGATAAAAGGAATTGATGCTGCCCATGCGCATACCGAGAATTTGATAGAAGAAAGACAGATGGTGGATCTCACTCTCAGAGTTGCGGAAGAAATGAACAACAAAGGCTTTCTGGTCCGGGATAACAAACCTCACCATATAATTGTCAAGCCCAAGAAAAATGGAACACTGGCAAAAGATCGGAAGGGCGGGGTTTTATACGCTGTAATCGATTACGAATTGCTCGTGAGAACGCCAGAAAGAGAAGAGAGTACTAAGCAGGTCAAGCGTATCAAGTACCATCAGAAACAAAAGGACAGGTTTTTGATGAGCTACAGCAATAATTTTCCTCCTCAGCTCAGGCAAGTAGATATTATGGGAATTGATTACATATTCGGTCACGTAGAGAGCACCAATGGAATGTTATGGGTTGTGGGGAAGGATCCGGATTTGTTTGACTATTTTTTGCCTGAGCGGTGGGAAAGCACTCCACGGACGAAACTATCTGAGTTTCATGAAATATATTATACATTAACGAAAGATTATATAAATCTGGTCTGGAAGGTGTCAAAAGTTGGAATACAGCCGGATATGGATCCCTTTAAGGAGGATGAAAAAAAGATACTGGATTATGGATTCAACAGTCCGTTCGAAGAAATCAGCATCGCTTTAGAACTCAGTAGAAGAAATGTAAGAACGGTTTATCCAAGAGCAATCTACATGTATGGCAATAAAATTACTATTTCTGATTCGATCTTCGACAAAAGTAGATATGTAAGCCACAGGAAGTATTTGTTGCCGAATGGAACTCCTATATTAAGGAAAAACCATAGATACATAATTATATGGGGTTACTGGAACGGTCCGGACGAAAGGCTTGCGTCCAAGGATGGAGATTATCAAGAGGGGATAAACCCGCTAAATGCTTATAAAGAGGGAATGATTTCAGAAGAAGAATATATCGCTTTATTAAAGACAAAAAAGGAGAGATTAGCCAAAGTTGGAATTGAGGATCTCAATTTAAGGGGAACCCATTTGCTTCTCTCTCTTGATAGCAATAGCGTTCTGATCAGAGACAAAAACGGCATCCCGGAAATGAGGGTATGCAACTTTGAGTTTCTACACAAAATACGTTAACAAATCTTCAGGATAATATTTTGTGAGAAACCAGCTAATACTCTAACTCATATCGCAATCTTCGCAACAGCGAGGTGTTCACGAGTTGAAACAAGAACCGGCTACACCAGATCGGTAAGGTAGGCCGGGTGACGGTCGATCACCCTGAAAAACTCATCGAAATCCCGAAAGGATTCGGTAAGAACCCCCGATGCCCTCAGATCGACGAGCGTGGCCAGAGGATTGGCACCGTGCCTGCTGTAGGAGGTGCGGATGGCGGGGAAGTAGGGTCGCAGGGCGTCGTTGCAGAGCATCCACGGACCAAACCACTGATCGATCGCATCGATACCCCCCTCCAGCAAGTGCAGAAGAAGACACGTGCTCAGGGCGCTCTCGGTTTCCTCTTTGCAGCCGCACACCCCGTCCGGGGCGACCCCTGTTCCAAGGGCCCAGTTTTTCCGCAAGCATTCCCTGCCCTGGAAGCAGCCCACCAGATATAGCTTGGTGGTGTGGGGAAGCCGGAGATCTTGGGGCCGTAATCCCCGTTTCGATGAGAGTTCAAAGCCCGCTGTGTTCTCGTGACCGTGCCCGGATATGAGCACTCGAACAAGAACCCGCCGTCCATCCAAATCCAAAACCCCGCCTCTCCAATCGAGGAGATAGGAAGCGGTATGTTCGGCCAGTTGTCGAAGCAGTTGGTGGATACCCCTAAACTGTTTTTCCTTGCTGTCGGCGCAGGTGATGAAGAGGCTGCGGGTGCCGTAGGGTACGGTCACGGACCACCCTTCCGGATTGGGGCGCCCGCTCCCTTGAACAGAGCGCCAATGATGCGGTCCCGGGTGGTTTCCCGCATTGGAGCGAAGCGAACGTGGAGCACCTCGCCAACTTTTGAGGTTCTGAGGACCTCGGCAACCAGGGTGAATCGCTCCCCGGCGGCGAGGAAGGTCAATTCCAGGTCGTCTCCGGCAGAGAACCGCTTTTGCGGGTTTTTCAAGCTGGCTCCGTTTCCGCCCAGATCGAAGAAGGTTGACACCGTGTGCTGTTCCTCCGAATCGGGGCGTCGGATCGCCACAGGCTGGGAGATCCTCCTGCGGTAGTATTTTCGTCTCTGGATGCGTTTAATTTCCTCCCCGTGCTCAAACAGCACGGTGCGGTTCTGGACGGATTGAACGCTGCTGTCAAAGCTGAAGAGGCCCGAACGGTTTTGAAAATAGATCCGAACGGGTTCTCGTTCTCGGAAGGTAGGAGAGCCCTCAACCAGTTCCACGACCAGGGAGCGAGGTTCTTGTTTCCCCACTCTTCCCTGGGCTTTCAGGTTGCCCTTGCCGCCGATAATCAGAAGACCCTGACCATCCGGAAGTTCTGCGCTGGAGGCGGGGATCTGTTCGGGACCCTGCAGTCGAAAACCAAGCCGGTTACGCAGCTCGGCTATGGAGGAGGCCGTAACGGCTTCCTTTTTCCTCAGGCTTGCGGCGCAGTAATTGAAGGTGGGTTGGCTGATCAGGATCAGGTATTTCTTCTCGGGATCCTTGAGAAAACGGGCCATCCTCTTGACCAAATTCTGCTCAGGGGGTGTAAGGGACCGCTTTTCTACAAGCTCTCGGTAGCGTCTGTCCGCAATCGTGCGCTGCTGTCGCCGGATTCTGAGGCGTTGAATGCGATATGCAATGATAAGCAGGGCGATGAAGGCCAACACCGAGACGATTACCAGGATGATCTCTAAGGGGCTGCGTTCGAATCCTCTTGATACGGTCTCAAAAAAGGCGGATAATTTCTCCTGGTCAAATATGATCATGGTTAGCAGCAGTATACATTAATATCGGCAACCCTGCCATCGAGGAGTATGAGCTTTGATCACTCGAAGGGATTTTGTCTTTACGATTGGATATGAAGGGGACACGGCCGTAGTGGACGGCGCTATGAAAAAGCGATACGGGTCTCTATCCACGGTCGAGCTGGCGGAGAAACAGCTGTATAAACAGGCCGTTTGCTCCGCTGTCTATGAAGAGGTTACCCAGAAGCAGGGCAATTCAGGTGAGGTAGCTTTGCGGCGGGTTCTGGAGATCTACAACAGTGATACCGAGAGAAAGATCGGCAGTGTAGAGGAGCTTAAGCGCACCTTTGGAGTGTATGAAGTTCCGGAGGGCGTTGGGAAAGTCATGGTCATCTAGTGCACTTACCTTGACTCTTACCCGTATTTTGTGTTACTTTTCTCAGAAATCTTAAACTGTAAAGGACAAAAATAATGACAAATTCCCTTTTCTCGCTCCCCATGCTACAAATAGGGACAGGTGGAGGCAATCAAATGGTCACCATGATCGTCACCTTCGGCCTGATTATCGTGATCTTCTACTTCCTGATCATTCGACCGCAGAGAAAGAAGCAGAAGGACACCCAGAGCATGCTGTCAACTCTCCGCAAAGGCGATAAGGTTGCCACGGCGGGGGGCATACGGGGCGTGGTGACGGCGGTCAAGGAGAATACCGTCACCGTAAAAGTCGACGACAACACCAAGATCGAGTTCAATAAAAGCGCTGTCAGCAGTGTGCTCGAGCGCAAAGAGAGCCGGGAGAGCGCAGAAGAGAACCAGGACTAGCGGACAACTGTTCCGCACACACGTGTCCTTGGCATCCATAATCAACCCGTTTCGGAGATAACCATGTCTAAACGATTCAGATTACTGCTGGTCATCATTCTCATAGGCGTTTCCTTCTCCTTTCTCTACCCGACCATCAAGTGGTATTTCCTCGTCCCCCAAACCAAGCGGGAACTGTCCTCCGGTTCGAGAAACCAGATCAAACTCTACGCGGAGCGCAAAGCCGCAGACACTCTGCGGGAGCTGCAGAGTATGGAGCCGGACGACCCGGTTCCTGAAGAATACCTGTTTCTCAAGAGTAAAGCAGAGGAGAACTACAGAACCGAAGGCCGTACCGTACCCAGAGTATGGACGGTCGAGGAGATGTTCCGGGGGTATCTGAGCAGGGAAGAACTGCTACTCACCCTCGAGGATTTCTTTCGCGAGGAGATCTTGGAGCTCAAAGAGCTGAAAGACAGGACGATCCAACTCGGTCTCGATCTGCGAGGGGGTATGAGGGTCCTGATTCGGGCGAATATGGAGGAGCTGGAACAGACCAGCGGTCAATCTCTGAGCGCAGCGGAACGGGAAGATGCGATGCGCCGGGCCCTGGAGATTCTGAACAACAGGATCGACCAATTCGGGGTAACGGAACCCCAGATCCGGCGACAGGGGGATGATCTGATTCTCGTCGAGCTGCCCGGCGATGCGGATCGGGAACGGATGAACAAGTTCATCCAAGGTAAGGGCATCCTGAACTTCCACATCGTCGACGAGGAAGCGTTGGCGCTGTTCCGTGATTTCCAGCAGAAGAATCCCGGCGCTTTTATAGGTCCTGAGGGTGGGATCCTGCAGCCTGACATCCTTCCCGCCGGTACGACTCTGCGTGGGGTGTATACCAAGGATGCCTACGGAATCGATCAGCTGCGGGGATTTTCCGTAATTACCGAACAGATCGGACTCTCCGGTAACCACATTCGGGATGCCCGGGTGAGCTCCGACCCCATCACCGGCAGGCCGGTGGTGAACTTCTTTCTCACCTCCGAGGGCGGGGATATCTTCTACAAGTTCACCAGCGACAACGTCAACAGGACCCTGGCGGTCGTGTTGGGGGACAAGGTGAAAGCCCAGGCTCGGATTGCCGAGCCGATAAGGGATGCGGTGCGGGTCACCGGTTTCGAAAGAGACGAAGCAGACGACCTGGCACTGGTACTCCGAACCGGAGCGCTTCCGGTACCGTTGGAAGTGATCAATCAACAAGCCATCGGCGCCTCTCTCGGGGAGGACGCGATCCGAATCGGTCTGCAGGCGATCACCTACGGCTTCGCCCTGGTCATCCTGTTCATGTTGATCTTCTACAAGGGTGCCGGCTTGATTGCCAATCTGGCGTTGATCCTGAATCTGTACTTTATGGTCTCGATTCTCTCGGTGTTTGGTTTCACCCTGACTTTGCCCAGCATCGCGGGAGTGATTCTTACCGTGGGTATGGCCGTGGATGCCAACGTCATTGTATTCGAACGTATCAAGGAGGAGTACCGGACCGGGAAATCGGCCAAGGCGGCGGTGAAAGCGGGCTTCGAGAAAGCCCTCTGGGCCATCGCCGACTCGAACATCACCACCTTCATCGCAGCCCTGGCTCTTTCCCAGCTCGGTAAAGGTCCGGTGCAGGGATTCGCCGTAACCTTATCCGTCGGCATCGTCTCTTCGATGTTTACAGCTCTGGTCTTGTCTCGACTGATCTTCGATTTTACTACGGATGTCCTTCGGGTGTCCCGACTGAGCATCATGTGGCGGAGGGTGACCGGATGAAACGAGTAATCAACTTCCTCAAACTGCGCTTACTTATGATCGTTATCTCCCTGCTGCTGATCGCAGCCGGGATTGCCGGCTACTTCATCCGGGGCGGACTCAATTTTGGTATCGACTATGCAGCCGGTCTGGTTCAACAGATTAAGATCGATCCCTACGCCGAGCAGGTGGAAATAGCGGATCTGCGGAACGCTCTGAGTGAGATCGAGGGTGTGAGCCTCCAGGTAGTGGGCCGTCCCTCCGAGCAGCAGTTCACAGTCAAGGTCATTGCTCCGGAGGAGGATCCAGGGTTTCAGAATCGAATGGAGGCCAACCTTGCTGAACTGCTGGGAGATGCCTTTGGGTTGGAGAACGTCGAAGTCCAGGCCAGCGATTTCGTCGGGCCGCGCTATTCTAAAGAGCTCGCCGGGCAGACCGTATCGATCGTCCTGGTGGCCATGCTGCTGATCCTGATCTACACAGCCTTTCGATTTCGGATCAGCTACGCCACGGCGGCGGTTCTCTGTCTGGTCCATGATACCTTGATCATGATGGGTGTCATCGCCGTATTTCAACTGGAGGTGACGACCACTACGATCGCCGCCGTCATGACCATCATCGGCTACTCTCTAAACGATACCATCGTCATCTTCGACAGGGTGCGGGAGAACCGGACCCTGATGCGGGATGCAGATCTGGCGGTAATCCTGAATACCAGCATTACCCAGTCCATGAGTCGTACCTTGCTTACCTCTTTGACAACGCTGTTGGCGGTGGCGACGATCTTCATCTTCGGTACCGGGGATATTAAAAACTTCGCGCTGAGCCTGATGGTAGGCGTAGTGGTTGGTACCTATTCGACGATCTTCATCGCCTCTCCGATCGTTCTGGGGTGGTCCCGGCTGGTGGACAGGCGGCGCAAGAGGCGGGATGTCCAGCGTTACGGACGTCAAGCTGCAGCCCCGGCCTCTCCGTCTCCGGTCCAGCGTGAGCAGGCCTCTCCACGGGAGATTGCCCAGCAGGAATCCGGCCCTGAAGCTCCGCAGGAACAGGCACGGGAAGCCGGACCAAGAGCACCTGTCGATGTTACCCGGGTTCAGCCCAGCAGGAAAAAGAAAAAGAAGAAAAAACGCTAGCAACGCGAGGACCTGACCATGAATATACAAGGGATCAAAGAGGCGGCCACGGCGGTTCGCGTGCTGACGATGGATGCGGTGCAGAAGGCAAACTCCGGTCATCCCGGGTTGCCCATGGGGTGTGCCGAGCTGGGAGTCCTCCTCTATGGGGAGATTCTCAAGCACAATCCCAAAAATCCACAGTGGATCAACAGGGATCGTTTCGTGCTTTCCGCGGGTCACGGCAGCATGCTCCTGTACTCCCTTCTTCATCTCTCCGGCTACCCATTGAGCCTGGAAGATATCAAGAACTTTCGTCAGCTCGGATCCAAAACCCCCGGGCACCCCGAGTACGGTCAGACGGTTGGTGTAGAGACCACCACCGGTCCTTTAGGGCAGGGCATAGCCAATGCGGTGGGCATGGCTATCGCCGAGAGGATGCTGGCAGCCACGTTCAACACTGATAAGTTGGTCATCGATCACTATACCTACGTTCTTGTCGGGGACGGGGATTTGATGGAAGGAGTCAGCGCGGAAGCTTCCTCCCTGGCCGGTCACCTTGGCCTGGGAAAGCTCATTGTTTTCTACGACTCCAATCGCATCACCATCGAAGGATCGACAGACCTGGCCTTCTCCGAGGACGTGCGGAAACGCTACGAAGCCTACGGCTGGCAGACCTTGGAGGGCGGTGCCTACGACATCGAAGGCATCCTGAAATTTGTCGAAACAGCAAAGCGTGAGACCGGCAAGCCTACCCTGATTCTGCTGCACTCAACGATCGGCGAGGGCTCACCGAATAAGGCCGGATCCCACGATACCCACGGTTCTCCCCTGGGGGAAGAGGAGATTCGGGCAACCAAGAAAGCGCTCGGTGTGCCCGAGGATGAAGCATTCTACATCTCCGATGAGGCCGGCGGCTATTTCCGGTCCAAAGAGGACGGGTGGACTCAAAACCACAAAGCCTGGCAGGAGTTGTTTGCCGCCTGGTCCAAGGAGAATCAGGAGTTGCGGAAGGCCTGGGATAACCGGTTCGGTTCAATGGATCTGAGTCAAGCAGTCTTCCCCGAGTTCAAAGTAGGCGAGAAGATGGCCACCCGAAAGGCAAGCGGTGCCGTGCTCAACTCGATTGCTACCGGTGTTCCCCAGCTGGTCGGCGGATCCGCCGACCTCGCGCCGTCGAACAACACCCTGATCAAGGACTACGGTAGTTTTCAGGCGGATTCGCCCGAGGGTCGAAATATGCATTTCGGGATACGGGAACATGGCATGGGCGCGATTGCCAACGGCATGGCTTTGCACGGCGGACTGCGTCCCTACTGCGCGACCTTCTTCGTGTTTTCCGATTATATGCGCCCCCCAATACGCCTGGCAGCACTCATGGGCCTTCCCGTGATCTACGTGTTTACCCACGATTCGGTGTTTGTCGGCGAAGACGGCCCGACCCATGAGCCTGTTGAGCATCTGGCGGCTCTTCGGGTTATTCCCAACCTGCTCGTGCTGCGTCCGGCGGACGCCCAGGAGACCGCTCAGGCCTGGCGTATGGCGTTGGAGCGAAGCGACGGACCCACGGCTCTGGCGCTGACCCGGCAGAATCTCACCGTGTTTACCAAAGACGATAAGAAGTGGCAGGCGCACTGTGCCTACGGCGCCTATCTCGCCTCCGATTCCGCTTCCGGCGGCGAGCCTGAGCTGGTCCTGGTGGCTACGGGTTCGGAGGTCAACCTGGCTCTGGATGCGAAGGCGCTCCTTGGAAATGCGGGAGAGAAGATCCGGGTGGTATCCATGCCCAGCCGTGGGCTTTTTCTTAAAGCGCCGGCGGAATATCGAAAGAGGCTGATACCGGATTCTGCCGCCCGGGTTGTGTTGGAAGCGGGAGTTTCTCAGGGATGGGCCGAGGTAGGAGGAGCCGATGCCTTGATGGTCGCCATCGATCGTTTCGGCGAATCCGCTCCCGCGGCCAAGATCGCAGAGCTCCTCGGGTTTACAGCCGAGGCGGTCGCCGAACGTATCAAGCCGCTGCTGTCCTAAACCCTGGAACAGGTGGGTCTCGAACCCACGACTAGACGGAAACCCCGCTGAGACTGGAAAGCTCCATCGCCGTCCCGTATTCTCTGCTCCATTGTT
>CAZBXU010000036.1:9421-23109 GCA_964495755.1 uncultured Spirochaetaceae bacterium
TTCTTCCAGAACTCTTCGTGAGAAACAGCTCTTCCAGCTCTGATGCTCTCTCGAGACTTGTTAAGCAAAGCTTGAAAGCGTGGTGACCGCGATAAAAGGAGATGCTCCAGATCGTCGTCGTCAACTGGAGCGAGTATCACGGCTACAGCTCTTCCGTTGCGAGTGATTACTACAGGGCCGGATTCCTTAGCCTCCTTCAGATACGTGCTGAGTTTGGCTTTCACCTCGGCTAAAGATACAACTCTCATGGAATGAACTCCTCTCCGGCGATTAACAGGAGGTTCTTTTCTTTGACGCCGATCGCCAGTATCCAGACCGTTCTATTTTCCGCAGCAACCTCGTAGAACGCGCGGAATCGGTTGTCCGGACCGAAGCGTAATTCCCACGTTGAGCCGAACGGTCCTGGTAGCTCTTCAAGTGACTTCCTGTTACGAGTCTGCCTTTCCGGCGTGATGGTCAGCTGCTCCTCGATGGTCTTCTTTATGAGGCGGTGGTATCTACGCTCGATGTTTTCGATGTGTTCGTAAATTTCTCGAGCATAGACAACGGTGTACCTGACTCGGTGCCTCATTGACCATAATTATAGTCATAATGAAGCACACGTCAAGCTCGTTGAGATTTTCAAGGAACTGATCGGTATCTCTCCGCTGTTGTCCCTCCCGGGTATGTTTAAAAGTACATCTCTCTCTGGGCTGATCACAGCTGCCATCGCTCTCTTGGTCCTCTGTCCGCTTCCGATGCCGTTGTCTCTGACCCGGCAGGCGATGCCCGTCCGCGCAGCCGGCGCTCCGTATTTTTGCCCCATCAGCAGCTTGCGCAGCATACATGAATATCAGTGTAGCTGAGCAGTTATAAAATTCGACTCCCAAATATCTCTTGACGATCGATTGTAAATCAACAGACTTCTTTGTGGGACTAGTGCCCCCGGCAACGCGATGAAATTCTGCGGCCCAACGAAGGAATTTGCCGTTAGCCACGGCTGAAGAGGAAGGCATTGGAGGAATGATGAAATGAAAGTTTTCATTACCGGAGGGGCAGTATCATTACAGCGTTGATCGAATGCAGGAGGACTTCGGCTTCGTTCCGTCTACGGATTTACTGGAAAGAATACGCCATTGTATCATGGAGTATGGCACGAAAGTGAGTTAGACTCCGGGGCATGTTGATGCGAGCTGTACTGTTGCTGTGTTTGTTTGTCTTTCTGCTCTCAATGCCCCTTGCCTCGCTGCCTGAGGAGAGCTTCTTCGACATCGATGAGCCTCTGTACTACGGATTCGATGCCCTTGAAGCCCGGTTGGAAGCGGTGCGGCAGCATCGCCCGATCCTTGCTCTGCATCTTTCCGGCGGTTCCGCCAGAGCTTTTTGTCATATTGGAGTGCTGAAACGCCTCGAGGAGCGGGGGATTTATCCGGATCTTATCGTAGCCAACTCGATGGGCTCCATAATCGGGCTGCTCTATGCAGCCGGGGTTCCCCTGGAGGTGATGGAGGACATCTTCCGTCATCTGGAGTACTCGGAGCTCTTTACCCTCAAGATCCCCGTCCGGGGAGGATTCCTGGATGTGCGGGGTCTTTTGTCCCTCGCTCAGGCGTTGGTAGGGAATGTGGACATCGCCGAGCTCCCGATTCCCATAGTTGTTGTCTGTGAGGACCTGCGCAGCATGAAGCAGGTCATCCTCTGCCGGGGAGACCTTCTCACGGTTCTACAGGCGGCTATCGCTCTACCGGTCTGGTTCGATCCCGTCACGCTTGACGAGCTGGTGCTTCTCGATGGGGGAATCAGCAATCTGGTCCCGTTGGAGCCTTTCATGGAGATGGCCGATGCAACCGTATCCTCCACGGCTTTCTACAACAGGGAGCTGTCTTCCCTCGATCCCCTGACCGTGTTGAATATGGGGATCAACATTGGTAAGAGCCGAAACGCCGTTAAAGAGATCAAGGAGCATGATCCCTTCCTGATCCGAAATGATGTGGAATCCTTCACGTACATGGACTGGAGCCAGCTGGAGAAGATCATCCGCAGCGGCTACGATTCCTGCGATCGCCGTATTGAGGAGCTCGAGGAATACCTCCACAATCGCGGCATCGATGTTTCGGAAGAGTCCCCGAACACCCTTCAGCTTCGAGAACAATACGCAGAGATGTATGCAGAGCGCTGGAGTGTGATAAAACGGAGGATGGAAGCCGGTCAGCTCCTGCCTCTGCCGCGAACTTTTGGCGCCTTACAGATCCACCCGATCCTGTTCAGACGGCATCGAGGGGACAACCGATTGCTGCAGGAGAATTACCTGGCCCTGAGCTATCTCTCCGAGAGCGGCTACAGCGGCGTGCAGCTCGGCGCCTTCTCCGACCTCTCAGGGAGCTGGGGTGTATTGCTGGATCTGGACACAGCACTTTGGGGAAGATTCTTTATCGGTTTGAACAGCATGATCGTTTCCACTCTGGATGGGTGGGATTTCAGTGACTCCTTCACCTACCATCACCTTCGCTGCTCCCTGCCCCTGCTTCTCGGTGAACGCATCGTGGCCGGACCCTTCCTCAGCACCGAGTTCAGTCTGGCCATTCCCGGAATCGAAGAGGAGCTGTTTCTGTCGGCGGGGATTGATTTTCGCCTGGCGAGCCAGGGAAGTCGAGATTTCATTCAGGAGCAACTGGCCTACTTCTTCCAACTGCCCGGGATTCATGGGATTTCCAACGAGCTGATGTTCCGTAAACGCCTGCTTGGGCCGGTGCACGTTTTCTCGAGAGCTCTCCTGAAAAGATCCTGGCACCCTGCTGCCGGGCCGGGGATCTCACTTAGCTACAACGATTTCTTTCGGGGGCTCGAGCGCAGCGAGATCCTGGATTCCTTTGCCGTGTTCAACAACGAGCTCGTACTCTCTCCAGACTCTCTCTCTTTCGCCCTGTGGGAGACCTTATTGTTGAAAGGATTCGAGCTTTCCGCCTTCTGCGATCTTTTTCTGCCCGAGGCCGCGACCCTGTCCCGGAAGATCCAGCCCAGTTTCGGAGCGAGCCTAACCGGCCAGGTCGCCCCGATGGGACTGATTCCGCTGAACGCGGTTCTTTCCGCCGGCTACGATCTCGAGGAGCAGAGACCCTTCTTGATCTTTAATCTGGGATCGGTGTATTAAATCAGGCTACTGTGACCGATTTGTCCAGATAGATCTCCTGAATCGTGTTGAGCAGCTCGACCCCGTCCTTCATCGGCTTTTGGAAGGCCTTGCGACCCGAGATGAGCCCGGTTCCGCCGGCACGCTTGTTGATTACCGCAGTCCGCGCGGCCTGGGCCAAATCGTTGTCCCCGGAAGCCCCGCCGGAGTTGATCAGCCCGGCCCTTCCCATGTAGCAATTCACCACCTGATAACGGGTCAGATCGATTGGGTGGTCGCTGCTCAGCTCGGAATACACCTTCTTGTGGGTTCTTCCGAAGTTGAGCGCTGTATAGCCTCCGTTGCACTCCGGCTGTTTCTGCTTGATGATGTCCGCCTGGATCGTGACCCCGAGGTGGTTGGCCTGGCCGGTGAGATCCGCCGACAGGTGGTAGTCCGCTTCCTTGGTTTTGAAGGCGGGGTTCCTCAAGTAGGTCCAGAGGACCGTAAACATGCCCAGACTATGGGCGTATTCAAAAGCCTCGCTGATCTCCTGGATTTGCCGCGCAGCCTCGTCGGAGCCGTAGTAGATCGTTGCGCCGATTGCTACCGCTCCCATCTCGAAGGCCTGGTCCACGCTGGCGAACAGAACCTGGTCGTACGTGCTCGGGTAGGTGAGAAGCTCGTTGTGGTTGATCTTAACGATAAAGGGGATCCTGTGCGCCCATTTCCGGGCGACCGAGCCCAGCACCCCGAGCGTGGAAGCCACGGCGTTGCAGCTCCCCTCCACGGCCAGCTTGACGATGTTCTCCGGGTCGAAGTAGATCGGATTGGGCGCGAAGGAGGCCCCCGCGGAGTGTTCGATACCCTGGTCCACGGGCAGGATCGACAGGTATCCCGTTCCGGCCAGACGGCCGTGATCGAACACAGCCCTCATGTTTCGCAGCACCTGTATAGGCCTGTCGCTGATTACGAGAACCCGGTCGATAAAATCGGGTCCCGGCAGATGCAGTTGGTCTTTGGGCACGGTCTTGCAGGTGTGCTCGAGCAGGTCCTCGCTTTCCTTGCCTAACAGTTTTGCCAAATCTGCCATCGTTACCTCCTGGTTTGTGTTTTTTTATTTTCTCGCCTCATCGGCGGTCGAGCCGGCTCCGTTGCCGGCCAGATTACAGAAGAAATGAACCAACGCTTCGGTCCCCCGTTGCCATGTCGGCAGATGAAGTTTCTCGTTCGGCGAGTGGGCGTTGTCATCGGGCAGGGAAAAGCCGGTCTGAACCGAGTCTACCCCCAACAATTCCTGAAGATACGCTCCAACAGGAACCGTTCCCCCCTCGCGGCGGAACAGGGGCCGTTTCCCCCAAACCGTTTCGTAGGCTGATGTCAGGGCGGTGATACCTTTAGAATCTTGTGGACTGAGTACCGGCGGTGCGCCGGCAAGGTGATCCAGCTCCCATCTCACCGTGTCGGGAAGTCGATCGTGGAGAAACCTCTCCAGTTGCTCCTTGACCTCCTCGACCCTTTGGTCTGCAACCAAACGGCTGGAAATCTTGGCCATAGCGCGGGCCGGCAGCACGGTTTTCGATCCCTCGCCGGTGAAGCCGGAAAGCAGCCCGTTTACCTCCAAGGTCGGCCGGGCACCGGTCCTTTCCGCCGGGGTGTAGCCCTCCTCTCCCCAGAGTTTCTTGACCCCGGCGTTCTTCAGATAAAACGCCTCGTTCACGGGCAGGCGGGCAAGATCCTCCCTTTCCTGCGGGTCGAGATCCCGGACCCGGTCATAAAAACCAGGCAGGGTCACCCGGCCTTGGTCGTCGTGCAGGCTGGCGATCAGCTCGCACAACACCTGAGCGGGATTGTGCACTACCCCGCCGAAAGTTCCTGAGTGCAGGTCCTGAGATGGTCCATAGACGCGAAGCTCGAAGTAGGCAAGCCCTCTCAAGGCATAGGTGATCGTGGGCAGCTCGGGCCCGAGCATACCCGTATCCGGATTGAGACACAGATCGCAGGCTAGAATATCTCTGTGGTTCTTGATGAACTCGTAGAGGTTGGGGGAACCAACTTCTTCCTCCCCTTCGAAGAGGAACTTGAACTGAACGGGAAGATCGCCTCCAGTCCGCATCGCCTCCATTGCGTTCAGGGCCGCCATGATCTGGCCTTTCATATCCGATGCGCCCCGGGCAAACAGGTTCTCCCCTCGGATTTCCGGCTCGAAAGGATCGCTCTGCCACTCCCCAAGCGGATCGGTGGGTTGGACGTCATAGTGCCCGTAGATGAGCAGAGTGGGAATACTCGGATTTTCGACCTTCGACGCCCCGTAGACCACGGGTGCACCAGAGGTCGGAAAGATCTTCGTCCCTTCCAGGCCTAGAGATTGTAGATGGCGGGCCAACCACTCCGCCGCCCGTTGGATATCCGCTCTGTGCTGCAGCTCCGTTGATACGGAGGGTATTCTGACAAAATCCTTCAGTTTGTCTACTAGCTTCTCCTGGTTGTTATTTAGAAATTCAAGCGCCTTTTCTTTAATCGTCGCCATGGTTCGTTCCTGACCATCCTTTCCATGCTTCGCACCGCAATCTTCGCTTATAACTTCTGAGGAAGATCGCGATGTACTGCAGTAAAAAGTACTCAGAAAAGGCGGTGCTTGCAACTTGATTTCTCTTGTTGACTGTCCTTTCTTTTAAATTTACTTTCTCTAGTGATACCGTAAGGAGACAATCATGGCAGAACTAAAAAGTGGCGCATCGGCCCCGGCTTTTTCACTGCTCGATCAGGACGGAAAGACGGTGCAACTCTCCGATTTAGCCGGTAGGAAGTTGCTCCTCTACTTCTACCCCAAGGCGGACACGCCCGGCTGTACTACCCAGGCCTGCAGTATTCGTGACGCAATGCCGGATCTCGCAAGCTTGGGAATAGCGGCGGTGGGGATCAGTCCGGACGAACCGGCTGAATTGAAGAAATTTATCGACAAATACGGGCTGAATTTCCCGCTGCTCTCCGATCCGGATCACAAGACAGCCGATGCCTACGGGACATGGGGTGAAAAGTCGATGTACGGGAAGACCTATGAAGGCATTATTCGCTCGTCCTTTCTGCTGGATGAGCAGGGGAGGGTAGTCCAGGCCTGGTACAAGATCAGCCCGAAGAACACGGTGCCCTTTGCAAAGGAAGCCCTGGGCGCCTAGTCGCTTGACAAGTACGGCCATAATTCCTATTGTTGGAACACATTTTAGAAGAAGCTGATGGAAGAGAAGAATTTAACCGTGCTGCGAGAAAATACAACATCCTGATTCTCTCCACGCCTGTATGATCAGGTAAGTGGAGACGGCCTTTGTACGCTGGACATAGCCTGTGTCTGTCCGGAGTATGAAGGCTTTTTTGTTATTGGAGGTTCACTATGGCAGATAAATTATTGAAGATCCGCCATTCCACCGCCCATGTCATGGCCGAGGCGGTGCTGGAGTTGTTTCCAGGCACCAAGATCGCCATGGGGCCGGCGATCGAGGATGGGTTCTACTACGATTTCGACCTTCCGGAGCCGCTGAAGGCCGAAGACCTCGAAAAGATCGAGAAGCGGATGCGGGAAATCATTGGGGGGAAGTATGCCTTCTCCCGCAAGGCCGTGTCGCGGGAAGAAGCGGTAAAGATGTTTTCGGATCAGCCCTACAAGCTCGAGCTGATCCGGGAACTTCCCGAGGAGCAGGAGATCTCGGTGTACGCCCAGGATACCTTCGCCGATCTCTGCCGGGGTCCTCACGTAGAGAATACCGGGGACCTCGGCTCCGATGCCTTCAAGCTGCTTTCGATTGCCGGTGCCTACTGGCGGGGGCACGAGCGAAACCCCATGCTCACCCGGATCTACGGCACCGCTTGGGAAAATCGGAAGCAGCTGGCTGAGTACCTGAAAAGGCGGGAGGAGATCGAGAAGCGGGACCACCGGCGTCTAGGGAAGGACCTGGACCTGTACTCGACTCACGAGGAGGCCGGGGCGGGCTTGATCTACTGGCACCCCAAGGGGGCCCTGATCCGCCATCTGGTCGAGGATTATTGGAAGAGGGAGCATTTCAAGCACGGCTATGACCTCGTCAACACCCCCCACATCGGAAAGGACTGGTTGTGGCAGACCTCGGGGCATTTGGATTTCTTCAAAGAAAACATGTACGCCCCCCTCACCATCGATAATGTCGATTACTACCTCAAGCCGATGAACTGCCCCTTCCATATCATGATCTACAAAGCCTCCCTTCGTTCGTATCGGGAACTGCCGCTGCGCTGGGCCGAACTGGGGACCGTGTACCGCTACGAGCGTTCCGGTGTGCTCCACGGGCTGCTTCGGGTGCGGGGCTTTACCCAGGATGATGCTCACATCATCTGCACCCCCGAGCAGATTGAGGAGGAGATCCACTCCACCTTGAGGTTTTCCCTCGACATCTGGAAGGCCTTTGGGTTCGAGGACGTCAAGGCCTACCTGGCTACCCAGCCCAAGGAGAAGAGCGTGGGCGAGAGCAAGCGCTGGGATCAGGCAACGGACAGCCTGAAAAAGGCCATCGACAGGGAAGCCCTCGATTATGAGCTCGACGAGGGCGGGGGGGCCTTCTACGGACCGAAGATCGACCTGAAAGTCAAGGATTCCCTGGGACGGGAGTGGCAGATGACCACGATCCAATTTGACTTCAATCTGCCCGAGCGTTTCGATATGACCTATGCCGCTGATGACGGCAGTCTGCAGCGGCCCTACATGGTGCATCGGGCGCTGCTCGGATCTCTGGAGCGGTTTTTCGGTGTCTTGATCGAGCATTACGGCGGGGCATTCCCGGTCTGGCTGGCGCCGGTACAGGCTGTGGTGATTCCGGTAGCTCCAGTGTTCAACGAGTACGCCGAGCAGGTCGCCCGGGTTCTCCGGGACAAGGACATTCGGGTATCGACGGATCTCAGCGATCAGCGGATGAACGCCAAGATCCGCAACGCCCAAAACCAGAAGATCCCCTTCATGGTAATTTTGGGGGAGAAAGAACGATCCAGCGGAAACATTTCCCTTCGCACGCGCAGCGGAGAACAAATACCGGAGCTTTCTATTGAAAAGTTCCTGACCATGTTTCATGATGACTAGGGCATGATCAAACAGATCCTGAAGCGGGACGGTCGGATCGTCCCCTTCAATCGGGAGAAGATCACATTCGCTGTTCTCCAGGCCGCCATATCCGTGGGTGGCAGAGACCGGGTCAAGGCCGAGAAGGTAACAGACGAAGTGGTCCACATGCTGGAACAGCGTCAAAGGGAAGACAGTATTTCCACCGTCGAAGAGGTCCAGGATCTGGTCGAGAAGGCGCTGATCGAACGGGGCCACGCCAAGACCGCAAAGGCGTATATAGTCTACAGATATGAGCATGCCTTGAAGCGGGTCGGCCGCAAGAGCCTCACCTATTCGGCGGACAACATCCCGTACGACAAACTTTGGGAAGCTCTCTCCTGGGCGGTCGATCACGGTTGCGTGCACCTCCGGCAGGTTTCCGAAAGTATTCGGGAGGGTCGCTATCATGCCCTGATCCGTGATTGCGAGGAATTCTACAATCAGGAACTGAACCGAGCCGTAGGCAAGCTGAGCGAACGCCTCGAGAGCGTGAAAATGATTATCATTGCCGGGCCTTCCTCCTCCGGTAAAACCACAACCACCATCAAGGTCGAGAAGCAGCTCAAACCTATGGGGTACACCTTCGTGCCGATAAACGTGGACAATTTTTTTCTCGATCTGGAGGAGCATCCCAAAGATCTTCGGGGGGATTATGATTTCGAAACTCCCCAGGCCCTGGATATTCCACTGATCAACAAGACCTTTCGGGAATTGCTGTTGGGAAAACGGGTTGAAATTCCTTTCTACAATTTCAAAACGGGGAAGCGGGAGGGTTCTTCGGGGCAGCTCGAGCTCGGGGAAGGAGAGATCCTGCTGGTTGATTCCCTGCACGGGCTGTTTCCTGATATGACAGAAGGGATCCCGGAAGAGCAGAAGTTCCGCCTCTATATCGAGACCCTCTCCCAGATCAAAGACAGCAACAACCAATTTATCCGCTGGGCGGATATACGACTGCTAAGGCGTATGGTTCGGGACATGCAGTTTCGAAACTACAGCCCAACCCAAACGATTCGTCACTGGCACTTCGTTCGCCGATCGGAGCTGCGCTATATCGTCCCGCGTCTGCCCGAGGCCGAGGTGATTGTCAACAGCTTCCTCACCTACGAGATTCCTATCATGAAGCAGCGGGTAGGGGGACTCTTCCCGCAATTTATTCACGAGTTCAAGGACGATCCGGATGGTGCGGATGCCCACGATCGCGCGGTGCGAATCCACCAGATCTTCGAGGAACTCCCGGTTTGGACGGACGAGCAGATCGTACCGAAGGATTCCCTGCTGAGGGAGTTCATCGGGGGCAGCGATTACAGTTACTGAGAGTGGGATCCTCAGGGAAAATTGGTGGACCGAATGAACAAGAAATTGCAGCGACTAAAAGCGATCGACAGAGAGCACCGGCTCCTGGGCCATGCCGCGGCGGTGTTACACTGGGATCAGGAAACCTACATGCCCGATGGGGCCGTGCAGGAACGGGCCGACCAGCTGTCCCTTCTGAGCGGATTGATCCATGATCGCATCACCCAGCCGGAGATCGGGGAAATTCTTACGGCCCTCGGAGTTTCCTTCGAGCCGGATCCGCTGCCGGTGGTGCCTGAAACCTTCGAAGGGGTAGACCGGGCGTTCCTGCGCGAGCTGGCTCGTCTGTATCGTCGCAGTATAAAAATTCCTCGCCGCCTGGTCACGGAGCTGGCCAAACAAACAGCGTTGGGCCAGCGCGTTTGGGTCGAGGCCCGCAAAGCCGCCGATTTCTCTAAGTTTGCCGGGCAGCTCTCGGTCATTCTCGGTTTGGTTCGGGAGCTCAGCGCCTGCCTGGGCTACGAGGAGCATCCCTACGATCCTTTGCTCGACGAGTACGAACCCTGGATGAAAACCGCCGAGGTAGAGGAGGTGTTCACGGGTCTGCGAGCGGGCTTAAGGAAACTGCTCGACCGGATCAAAGGCTCAAGGCTTGCGGTGGATACGAGTTTTCTCCATCGGGACTATGAGATCGAAAAGCAGAAACTATTCAGCCTTCAGGTCTCGAAGGCCATAGGATACGATTTTCACAGGGGACGACTCGACGAATCGGCTCATCCCTTTACAACGACTCTGGGAAGCTCCGACGTACGAATCACGACCCGCTACAACACCAGCTTCTTCCCCACCGGTATCTTCGGAACGATCCACGAGTGCGGTCACGGACTTTACGAACTGGGATTCGCTGAAGACCTGCAGGGATCGCTGCTGGCTGAGGGCGCATCCCTCGGTTTGCACGAGTCCCAGTCCCGGATGTGGGAAAATCTTATCGGCCGAAGCCTGCCTTTCTGGAATCATTTCTTTCCGGAATTGAAGAAGATCTTTCCGGGATCCCTCAAAGATGTGGATCTGCGGTATTTTTATGAAGGTATCAACCGGGTGGCGCCGTCTTTCATTCGAGTGGAGGCGGATGAAGTTACCTACAACCTGCACATCCTGCTGCGTTTCGAGCTGGAGAAGCAGATGATCTCAGGTGATCTTTCTGTGGAAGACCTGCCCGTGGCGTGGAACGCCAAGATGAAGGAGCTGCTCGGTCTGACTCCTCCCGATGATGCCCAGGGTGTGCTGCAGGATATTCACTGGTCCGGGGGTATGATCGGTTATTTCCCCACCTACGCCCTCGGGAATCTCTACGCGGCTCAGTTTTTTCAAAGCTTAAGGCGGGAAGTGTCGGATTGGAAGCAACAGCTCGAGCAGGGGCATTTTACGCCCATCCTCGATTGGTTGAGGCGGAACGTACACAAACACGGAGGGGTGCATTCTGCTCGAGAACTCTGCTCGCGGATAACCGGCGAAACCTTGAATCCCCGCTATCTGCTCGAGCACTTCGAGGAGAAGTTCGGCGACATCTATGGGTTCTAGTTTTTTCCTTTTACAAAGCCCCTATCCCTGGTTGTGTATATCCGGACTGTTCTGCGGCGCAGCCCTGAATCGGGCACTACGGTCGCCCGGCTATCCCCGGTGGCGGGCTTCTGATCCCGAGCGGGCCAGAGCGGCGAAGTGGATGTTTTTCACCCTCTATCTTTCTCTGGCCGTGATAGCTGCTTTGGGGGCTGTGTTTGTACCGGGACCGAAAAAAATCCTGGACATTCGCCTGGCATATTTGTTTCTCGGAAGCACTGTTTTCTTTTTTCTTGTCTTTCGCTTCAAGAAAACCCTGGGTCTGCTCTCGATGATCCTGGCGGTTGCTCTGGTAGTGACCCTGCTTTTGTTTCTCCAGAGTTTGAACGCTTTTACCGGGGAAACAGAAATCGGACAGATCCGGGTGCTGGATGTTCAGGATGGCCGGATGAAGCTGGAGATCCTCCCGGCTCGAAGAGACAGCACGATCACTTGGATGCAGGGCGGTTACTTCGCTCCTGTCGTAAAGGTCGTGATCTTCGACGATTATGTTGTTTTCTTAGGAGCCAAAACCTGGTACCGCTTCGAGGGGGTCACCTCGTTCGAAATGGAGAAAACCCAGTCCGGAACAGTCTTGCGCCAGCAGGATACCGACTACTACTTCCCCTCTCCATCGGGAATGACTGCTAAGCTGTGGGATTTCTACGAGCGCAACGATGCCCGGATCCCCGGTGTTCGCGCCGTGCAGGTGGAGATGGATCTGAAACGGGCTCGCGAGCTCTCGGTATATTCTCTCCGCATCCAGAACGACGGGGGATTGCAGATCCTCGAGATCTACTGATCCGTTTGCTTTTTCCGCTCACCGAACGCTTTTACAAACGATCTTCGCAGAAGGAATACCTTTTCCGACAGGGATACACCAACAATCACGGCTGTGGCGATTTCGAGGATCCAGACCACGGTGGGATGTCCTATCCCCTTGACCTGCAGGTACTCCAGCAGCTCGATTCCGTAGATGGTGAAGACGGCGAATATCGAGGCCTTGCCGAGGAAAGACAGCTTTAAATAGGAATATCCGCGCATAAAATACAGGGTGATGCTTCCGATCCCCTGAACGGCGAGACGGCCGAGCACGATAACGAACAACCAGACCGGCATAAAATCTATGATCACGTACACAAACGAAAGGCTTGAGATCAAGAAATAGTCCCCAACGGCATCCAGGAGCCGCCCTATTCTGGTGGTTTGATGAAACGAACGGGCTAGTATACCGTCGAACAGATCCGTGAGAAAAATGAATGCGAGAAAGGGGACCAGGACGGCCGGCGCATTTATCCTTTCGATGGAGAGGAAGAGAAAGACCAGGGTGGGAACGGCGGTGATGCGAATGAAGGACAGATATAGGGGTGGGTTGATCCGTTTCAAGATCTCTCCGGTTGCCTCCAGCCTGAATTCCTTGTCCACGACCATCGATGCCAGGATGATCAGCCCGTGGTACGCGCCGCTGAGAAGGACAAACAGAACAAAGCTCACCGTTGGAATATCAAAGAGAACCGTAACCATGTAGGAGTACAGACAGTGCAGGATAAACAGTGACAGCACTGTGAAGAAAACGAGTTTGAATACCTGCCTTTTTGTCTCTTCCACGGGTTTCGGTATGTGCCCGCTCCTCCTGACCAGCGGCTTCACGTACCAGTACATCGAGACAAGGGAAATTGTCACCATCAGCGAAAGCAGGGGTACGGACACGGCTCGTAGAATCGAGAAACTCAAGATCCCCAAACGATAACCGATCGCGAGGAAGGTGATGATCGCGGAACCGGCATTTTGGAACACCGTTTTTATCTTTCCAGGTGTTTTCGCCGCCGGGTCCAGTTTCCGCAGAATGTACAGGGGTCGAACCACGGTGTACATGGATATCTCCCGCAGGAGGAAAAGAATCAGGAGGAGCAGGGGCATCAGGGAAACCGTATAGAAGGACAGATACACGAAGAAAAAGAAGGCAAAGTCAGAAAGGGGATCGATCCATTTTCCGGCGAGGGTGACCAGGTTGTTTCGTCTGGCCAGAGTTCCGTCCAGGTAGTCGGTGATCATTCCCACAGCCATGATCCCCAGGCAAATAGCTGTGCTGACCGTCGTGCTCCTGCGAAAGAGCAGAAAAAACAGTACACCGAGGAGTACTCTTGAAAGCGACAGCACGTTGGGTAGGTGTTTCCGCGGCTGAACTTCTGATGATCCAATCACGATGTACCTGAATTGTAGGTTTTGTGTTTTGCCTTGGTCAAGGCCGCATTTTGGGCCTCAAGCTATTGATCTTTTTCTCAAGTTTTAGTAGTATTGTACTAGTTAGTGTGGCGAGGTAAAAAGCAGCGCTTTTTCCTTCGCGATAGCGGTCTTTTTAGTATACCGTAAAAGCTCAAATTTATTTTTGCATTAGTACTTGACATTGAGTGCTTGAGTGGAGTAAATTCGCACTTGCGCCTCAGCCCCAAGGGGGAAGTCTGAGGGGCGGATAGAATAGGATCTTTGAAAAGCTGAAAAGCATATCTCCGTTGAAGGCTCGAAGCCGGCGGGGGTGTTTTTTGGCAATAGGGAAGGGAAGATAAGAGAAGAGGTAAGGAT
>CAZBXU010000037.1:0-22572 GCA_964495755.1 uncultured Spirochaetaceae bacterium
ACGAAAAGGGTGATTGCGGTGTCCTGAGCAGAACCTGATCAGGTATACAGAGAGAAACGTCCGATTCCTTCATGAAGAATCAGTCGCACCCTGCCCTCATCAATCTCTAGTGCAGGAACCGAGATTAGGGAAACAGTCAGAATCAGGACAGCAAGGATCGGAGTTTTTCTAAAAAGCCTCATTGTCCCTATTCCGTCCTTTCCGCCAGTGTTTGCAGCAGAGTCTCTCTTAGGGCCAAAGCATCCTCTTTCAGCTCCAACGTCTTTTGCCGGTTGCCATCCTCCTCCACCAGGGGTTCTGTTGGCCGCTCTGCCGCCTTCTCCTCCTCTTTTTCGACTGATAGGGCGGCCAGCTCAGCCTCCAAACCAGCGATTTTATTTTTCAGGCGCTCCAGTTCGGCTGAATCCACACCGGCTGCTTCCCCGGCTGCTGCAGAGGTTAGTTTTCGTTGATACACATTGATCGCCTGCTCATACGCTTTCTCACGCCGCTGGAACTCTTCAACAGACTTTAGCGCTTCTTCGTGGCTCCAATTGAGAAGTTTCAGAAGCTCATCTTCCCGTTTCTTAAACTCAATCAGGGAGAGTCGATAGCGGGAAGCCTCGAGCTTGACACTTTTGGGGAACTCCTCGATAACCTTGTTGAATACCCGAGCGGCCTCCTCGAGGTGCCCCAACGAAAACAGACACTCCCCCAACCAGAAGTAGGCGCTGCCCAGGTAATCAGAACCGGGATACTCCGCTGCAAAGCTCTCCAATACCCGAATGCCGCTTTCCGGATCGCCCTGAAGATAGAGCAGCCGTCCTTTCTGGTACAAGGCATCGGGGTACAGAGGATGGGCTGGATAGGTGGCGAGGAAATACTCGAGATTTCTCTCCGCCTCTTCGTACATATTGATTGCCAGGTAGGCTCGGGATGTCCAGTAGTAGGCATCCGCTTGAGCGCCCGGGCTTTCAGAATTGAATATCACATCCCGGAAACTGCGGATCGCTTCCTGGTATTTTTCCTGCTTGAATAGGAGCAACCCCGCCTTGAGTGGATCAGCTCCGGATGGAACTTGGGAAAAGAGCAACACGGGCAAGAAAAAAAGCAGACCGATAAGAAGGTATCTACGAAGCATAGCTCCTCTCTTATTTTTCGACTCGTGGAAAAAGAAACTGTATCTATAATTGTTCATCGGCATTTTAAGGCATTAATTTCTTCTTCCGGATTCTTCGAATCAAAAATCGCAGAACCGGCTACCAGGACGTCGGCGCCCGCATCCACTGCGAGGCTGCAGGTTTCTCTGTTGATACCTCCATCCACCTCGATTAGATACCCATAGTTGCCCTTCTCTCTGATCTCGGCCAACTGGCTCACCTTTTCCAACGTCCGAGGAATCAATTTCTGTCCGCCGAAACCGGGGTTTACGGTCATGACCAGAATCAGGTCCAGTACGGGAAGGAGCTCGGATAGCATGGCTGCCGGTGTGGAGGGAACGATGGAGATCCCCGCCTTTTTCCCCTTCTCCCGAATCTGATGTAAGACTCTATGTACATGAACCGTACTTTCATAGTGGATCGTGATGATATCGGATCCGGCTTCGGCAAACGCCGAGATATACTTTTCAGGGTGAACGATCATGAGATGGGTATCGAAGGGCAAAGGACTGTGGCGCCGCAGCGCTGCCACCACGGACGGACCAAAGGTGATATTGGGTACAAAGACCCCGTCCATAATGTCCAGATGAACCCAGTCGCCCCCGCCTTTGTTGATCCGCTGCACCTCCTCGGCAAGATAGGCGAAATCTGCAGACAGGATCGACGGTGCAACCAGAGTTGTAGATGGTTTTGCCATGGGAATATCATAACAGAAAGATCTCTTCCGATGCAAACGGTCAAGTTGACTAAACTCTTCATCATGTTATAATTACATATCACAAGTTAGTTCGATCCATTCTCGGGAAGACTCTATGGCGGAAAAACAACTAACGTTTAGAGAAAACGAGATCATACAGATATTGAATCGAGTGTATCTCAACTTCAAGGAGGGCCGGTTCAAAGAGTCCAGCACGCTGCTTGAACGGGCACTGGAAATTGATTTTGAATCGGCGGATGTCACGAATGCGCTGAAGTGCGCCAACTTCTGGTTGGAACGGGAAGACCGCCTGACCGCCATCTCAGGGGCTTATGAGAAGGGGGAATACTATCTCAACCAGTGGAAGGTGTTTTCTGGCTTTATTTCGCGTATGGAGCATCTTTCCGAAAGGTGCCTGTTCAATATAAAGTATTATATATTCGGGAAAGCGCTGGAGTACTATTTGACGCTGTATAACGAAGCGGACCTCAGTGACCCGGAAATACTCTTCCGGATCGGCAGGTGCCACAAATGCCAGGGAAACTACGAACATGCCATCAGGTTCTTGGAACTGGCCAGCCGGCACCGGCGGGAAGACGCGGCGATCCTGGCCGAATTGGCCGACTGCTACTCCTTGGTCAACGAGAACAGGGCTGCGAAGGCATTTTTCCGGGAATCCTTTTTTTTGGATTCCCAAGCCGTGGAGCTCTCCTATCTCGAGTCGCCGCTGATCCTCCGGTTGGTGGAAAAGTTGAAAGGCAGATTCGGGAATGCCGGCGCGGAACTGCAGGAATGGATTCCTGTATATGGGACAATATTCGGTTTGTTCAACGTAAAAAGAGAGCTTCGCCCTTTAGAGCTGGGAAAATTGAAGCAGGCCATTTACCAGCTTGAGAAAGAGGTTGGAGGGCAGAGGCAGAACCGGTTGATTCCAAGGTTGATCAATCATTATTTTTGGCTTGTCGACCATTATCTCAACAGCGGTGAGGATCGACGGAAGATTGAAGAAGTATTGGCAAAGATAAAAGAGCTCGATCCCGAGATCTATAGTGAATACGCCAACTAATCACTCGAAGCGAGAAAACCATAAACGACCTATGGCGTGAGAAGGAGCAGAATCTTGTCTGAACAATTGGTGAAACGGGTAACGGATTTACTCAACGAGGAGAAATGGACCCGAGCGACGCTGAACAGCTATTCTATCAATAATTTCGCTGAGCTCGATGATATTATCTCAGTGACGAAAGAGCAGAGCGCCGAAGATGGGGTGCTCGAGGTTTGCGAGGAACACCTGAAGCACACCCGAAACAGCATTATCGGTCTGTACATATCCGGCATCATCTCGTTGAGCAAGCAGCTGGTAGACGATTCGAACCTCATCGTACTGATCAATATTTTCACGGACAACCACAAGTGGAACATTGTGGAGTATCTATGTAGCAGGATTCTCGAGTACGGAGAGAATAAATTTGCCCTTAAAACTCTATCCGATGTCTACGGAAACAAGAACGAGCAGGATCTGAAGTTCAAAACCTGGGAGCGATATATCAAGGTCGATTATGAAGAGGCGGAAATCGTAAAACTGCTGGCAGACAGAAAAGAGGAACAGGGTGATTTGGAAAGTGCTATCGAGTTCTGGAAGAAGGCCCTCCACCGCTTCGTAAACAAGAAGATGTTCTCGAACGTGCGGGAGGTGTGGGAAAAGATCATCGAATACGTCCCCGAGGACGTTGAGTTCTTCTTCTCCGTCGAAAGAAAGATCGTCAAAGTTCTGAGCGGCGACAGGGCTGCCCAGCTGCTCACCTACCTGATCCCACACTACACGGAGAACGAAGACTGGGATACGGCCATCGAACTGCTTAAACGCATTCTTTCCTACGAACCGAAGAACAGTGAAGCTCGAAAAGAAATCGTCGAGTGTTTTCGCAAGAAGTATGAAGGACACAGCCAGCTCGATGAGTATCTGCGGATTTCGAATCTAAGCCAGAGCTGGCGTAATGTGCACGATGCGATCGCCGACTTCGAGAAACATATCTCCTTCGATATAGGCAACTACGTTTTTCACAGCAGCTGGAAGATCGGCCGGATCAAAGATATAGAAAACGACGTCATCATCATAGATTTTGACTCGAAACCAGGCCACAGGATGAGCCTGAAAATGGCTGTAAGCGCCCTGAAGGTGCTCAGCTCGGATCACATCTGGGTTCTGATCCATACGAAATCGAAGGAGGAGCTCAAAACTCAGGTAAAAAAGGAGCCGGTCTGGGCGCTGAAAACCGTGATTCGCAGTTTTAACAACGCGGCTGATACGAAAATGATCAAGGAACAGCTCGTGCCGGCTGTTCTTACCGCAGGCGAGTGGTCCAAATGGAGCTCTGAAGCCAGAAAAATTCTGAAAACCGATCCGATATTTGGTAATGTTCCCGAGAAGCTCGACCGCTACACGGTCCGGGACAAGCCGATCTCCTTCGAGGAGAAAACCTTCAACAGGTTTAAAGCCCAGAAAGCATTTTTCGACAGGGTGCAGACCTTAAGAGATTTTCTCGAAAACGCCGAGCCCGATTCGGACTACTTCGCCGAGATGTTTTCCTATTTCACCGGCTTCCTGAAATCCTACACAGCGGTCAACGAGATGGTGCTTTCCAGCTATATGTTGGTTCAGCAGCTCGTGTCCGTCTACCCGTACCTGAACCCCGGACTAGAGTTCACCTTTCTAGATTTGATTCAAGCGGTGGAGAACGTTGAAGAGTTGTTCGTCAGGGTCAATGATCCGGAGCTCAAGAAAACCTTTCTCATCCAGCTATTGCAGCAACATCCTGACTGGGCCGCCGTATACGCCCGATTGTTCCTGACCTATCAGAGCAAGCTCATCATCGACGAGCTGGTTCGTAACAAGAAATGGGAAACCTTGAGGGAGCTTACCGGTCAAGTACTCAGCCACTTCAAGGAATATCGGGAAGCCTTTGTCTGGACCACCCGCAACCTTCTGGAGGAACCTTGGTTCGCCAAGATGGAGGTCAGTCACGAGAAGCTTCTGATCGGCATGATCCATCTACTCGATATCACCTTTCGAGAGATCAACAACAAGCAGGAGGTGAGCTTCAACAGAAAAATCAACAAGCAGATCCGGGATTTCTTGTTCAAGGATAAGAAACTCCTCAACTACATCCTGGAAACGGGAGAAGAATCCATCACCCGACTGTACATTTTGGTTGAAGATGTCAAGGAGCTCGATCCGTCGGTCAGGATCAGCTTAAAGCAGCAGATCAAGAGTAAGTTTCCCTCCTATCAATTCCTCGGTGATCAGGAGAAGGAAAAGGTGAGCATGGGGATGCTGGCCACACGCAAGAGCTACGAGAACAAGCAGAAGGAGCTGCGGCACATTGTAGAAGTTCAGGTCCCACAGAACTCCACGGAGATCGGAGTCGCCATAGACAAGGGAGATCTTCGGGAAAATGCCGAATACAAAGCTGCTCTGGAGAAGCAGGATCTGCTCAACTCCACCGCGGCGAAGATACAGGAGGAGCTTCAGAAAGCCCAGATTTTCACAGAAACGCAGGTCGGCACGGATACGGTATCCTTCGGAACCAAGGTGCGATTGAAGAACCTCGGCGACGAGTCAACGGAAGAGTACACGATCCTGGGTCCCTGGGAATCCAATCCGGCGAAAAATATCATCTCCTATCGCTCGCCCCTCGGCGCCGAGCTGATGAACCACAAGATTGGAGATGAATTGAGCTTTGCCATAAGCGAACAGAACTTCAAATACGAAGTTGAAGCAATCCAGAAGGTAGATCTTTCGGAGTATTAGAGTATGAAACGCAAAGCAGTATTCTTGACCCTGCTCCTGGTGTGCCTCTCAGCCCTGGCCTGGCCGGCTGGCGTCGATGTGGTGGTTATGGTGGATATTTCCGAGAGCATGTTTCCCGTATTCGACGACGTGGTGAACTACCTGCTCCGGGATCTGCTGGAGAACAGGCTGCATCAGGGAGATTCTTTTCATCTGCTCAGCTTCGCCGACTCTCCTGAAGAAGAGGTGCAGATTGCCATCGAGGAGACCTCGGATCTGACCGAGGTGATCGACAGAATTCTTCTTTTAGAGCCCCTCGGGCAATATACGGATCTGATCGCAGCGGTGGATTTTCTCTACGATTACACACGGCGTATTCCAGAGCAGAACAAGAAACTGATTCTCCTTCTCACGGACGGTATCCACGATCCACCCCCGGGAAGTCCCAACCGGCTCGAATCGTGGGATGTACTGGCAAGGCTGCTGGAGAGCAGCGAAAAAATCAAACGCGAGGGATGGGATGTTCACATCCTGCGCATGCCCGGAGAGACCGTACCGGGCGGTTCCGCCGAGGAAATCGCCATACCGGGTCAGGATCTTCTGAAGGAGCTTTCCGAGCAGCTGGAAACCGATGTCCTGACCTACGATGAGGTGGAAAAGGAGAGCTTGACCGGCCAGCTTACCGGATTTTCCACACTGCAGTTTCCCGATCCCCTCGGGCTGTTAGGTCGCCGCTTCGAGGCGACGTTTCACATCACCAATCATTCGACACAATCTCTGGACTATACTCTGGTTGAGATTAACAGCAACGGAAGCACGCTCCTAAGGAGCTCGGTTACCGTAACGGTACCGGTGAACCAGCGTGTGGATCTTGTAGCCCCCATGCGCCTGCCCCGCGGGTTCCCGGCGGGAACGCAGAGCCTCCCTATTGAACTGTCGTTCGCAGACTCCGAGGTGCGGATTTCACCGCTCCAGGGGGAGCTCGAGTTGGAGTACGGGCCCAGAGTCAACTGGCGGCTCCCCGAATTGCGGATCCTGGATTGGCAAATCAAAGATTGGCAAATTACTCTGCCCTATCTGATCTACGGACTCGTAGCCCTGATATTGATAGGGATCATCATTGTGCTCGTGTTTATCATTCGGCACCGGCTTCAGGATGCAGCCTTCTCCCGTTTCTTCGCAGGGATTGCAGAAACACGAAAAGGTAGGAGGAGCATTCGTCCCTTGATCATGAAGGTTGATTCTCAAAATCCAAACATAGGCACCCGGAACATCCACTCGGTGCCTCCAGGTGTAAGACGCGGCGTCGGAGGCGACGGATCGACCTTCCTCATCTACTACATTCAGATGCCCAGACGTATAGGGGAGATTCGAAACGACGGCAAGCAATACCGTTTCGTTCCCAAGAAACTCGAGTACTTCCAAGACCTGAACAAACCCCTCGCGGACTGTCTGGGCAAGCAGATCCGCGCTGTTTCGGCCCGGGGCCGAGAGGTGACCTTCCACTTCCACGAGTACGTTTCCCCTCTGGAGGAGATCAACAACTTGATGCGGTCGGTGCCCAGGTTCCACATCGGGGATGTGCCGCTGAAGAGTGCACCACCGAAGGCGGAGAAAAAGGGGTAGAAGGGACCCCCCTCACCAACGTTTACAGCCTTTCCAGCACCGACAGGGCTACTTTTCTGGCTGCGGGATAGGGGTCATCCGTAGATATTCTTTCCACCTTTTCCCGGAGAGAGCGCAGCCCGTTTTTCTCGATTCCCCTGAGAGCGTAGATCCGCACATACACGTTCGCACTTGCTAGAAAACGTTCGTAGAACCACTTAAGACCCGAAGCTTCGGTGGTGGACAGCTTCTTGGCGGTGAACTCCACCACCTTTTGATCTTTGCTGCTCCACTCCTGCTCGATGACCTCACGGAAGGTATCGAGGTTTTCGCCTAGGGCGTTTTCGCACAGGGCTACGAACGCCGCCTCCCGATATACGAGCAGGGCAATCCTGTCGCTGTACAACTCCCGCAGGTACTCGTAGGCCGCTGCCGTTCCGATCACGCCGAGCGCTTCGATCGTCTTCAGGCGTACCTGCCGCTCGGGGTCGTGTTTGGCCTTGTAAATCAGGATGTCCGCTGAGTCTCGGGCCTGCTCGTTCGCCAGTGCCCCCGCCGCGGCAACCCGGACACGTACGTTCGAATCCCGAAGTCCCTGTTGAAGCATACCCTCCACTGCACTCATATCGAACTTGGCCAGAGCAGAGGCGGCGTAGGCCTTTACCAGACTGTCCGACTCTGCGAACATGGCTTTCAGATGGGGAATCGCCCGTTCTTCGCCGATCTCCCCAAGGGATGCGGCTGCGTACATACGCCAGATCCGCTGTTCATCTCTGTTCTCCGTGATGGCGATCAGCGCATCAACCCCGCCTTGGTATTTCATTTTGCCCAAAGCCAGGATGATCTCGGGTTTTTGTTCCGCCGGATAGTCCACGTCTTGCAGACGCTTGACCAGGAGCTGCCCGGAACTTTCACCGCCCACTTCTCCCAACCCGGTAATCGCCGTCTCCGCTACCTGCTCATTGCTGTGATCCACGTATTGCAGCAGTCGAGATTCCAGCCCGGATGCTTTGAGAGCCGACAGGTACCTGATACAGGCGATGGCCAGCCGGCTGTCATCGATCTGTTCGCTGTCCAGAAGGGCGAAGGAGGCGGCTTCGGCATCCCGGATCTGCTCGGCTGCGAAATAGTCGAGCACGGCTTTGCGAACCTCGAAATTCAGAGAGTCCACGAACAGAGCGCTAAGCTCCCGGTTCAGGGATTTCTCTTCGCTTTCGGAGATGCTCTTGATAACCTTCAGCACCTCGCTGTCAATACCATAGCGAAGCACGTCCCGCCACTCCTCCACAATGGGCCTGTCTTCCTGGGACCGGATCGGCTGAGCAACCACGGATCCGGCCAGGATTAGAATCACCAGCCACCGGCGGGGGGAAAATCGCGTTTTCATGAGTCTCCTCTTCTCCTTATCAAATCCTTGATCATCTCTACCCCGAGAACCCGGTACATTCCTATCAGAATCGCCGCTGCTCCCGCCGCTGCCGGCAGGAGCAGAAATAGATTCCGTAGAGAACTTCCCGGCGTCCATAGCGATGCGCTCAGGTGTAGATAGATCAGGATGAAGGCAGCGAACGGCAGGAGGGATAGAACCATCTTTCCCGTTGTCTTGAGAATGGCCCTACCCCGCAGCGAACCCAGAGTTTTTCCAGCCCACACGAGCAGCAGAATGAAGCCCCCGCTGAAAGCGATAGAATTGGCCACCGCCAACCCGGTAACCCGCAGCCTCGTCTCCTTAAGCCACAGCGACAGCAGGATATCCGAAACGCTGACCACCGCGGCAGCTATCAGGGGTCTCTTGAACTCGTGATTGGAATAGAAGAAGCGCTGCAGAAAGGTGAATCCGCCCAAGCTGAATAGGCCCAGAGAGTAGCCGGCCAGGACGCGGGATGTTCTTAAGGTACCCAGGGCGGTGAAGGCCCGCCGCTCGAGTGCAACGGTTATGATTCTCTCTCCCAACAGGATGTAGGCCAAAGCGGCGGGTACGAGCAGAACCATGATGTAGCGAAGGCCGTAACTGACGGTCTCTGTCAGTCCCTTCTTATCTGCCCGGGTCGCCTGCCGGCTCATACGTGGAAACAGCACTGTGATGATGGAGATGGAGAAGATCCCAAAGGGCAACTGAAAGAACACGAGGGCATAGCTCAGAGCCGAAGTGCTGCCGTCCTCCAAGCCGCTGGCGAAGAGCACGGCGATCTGCTGGGTAACGGCGAAGATAGCGGCAGATCCCAAAACGGGCAACCACGCTTTTAGGATTCTGCGAAACCGTTCATGTCGAAAGGAAAAATCCGGTTTAAGATCGTAACCCAGTCTCAAAAACCTGGGAAGCTGACAGAGTATCTGGGCGATACCGCCGCTCAAGATTCCAACGACCATCGAGAATATCCCCAACCAGCGGTAGAACAGCAGGGTGGCGGAGATGACGCACACAGAGAATAGCACCGGTGTCAGGGCGGGTAGCACAAAAACGCCGTGGGAGTTCAGCACAGCCATGAGCACGGCACTCAGGCTGATAAACAGAAGATAGCCGAACACCCAGCGGAACAGATCGACGGACAGCTGCATCTTCTCCGCTTCCGGAAAAGCCAGGAGGGCGCCTACGATCTGGCGGGAGAACAGGGCGCAGAGGATCACCAGGGGCAGCAGGATGATCAACTGCACGGTGATGATCTTCCTGGTAATGAGCCGGGCCTCCCGATGCGAGCTATCCTCAATTAAACTAGCCGACAGGGAGGGAATAAAGGCGGAGGAGAGCGCTCCTTCGGCCATCAGTTTCCTGAGGTTGTTGGGAATGGTGAACACCGCATTCCAAACGTCGGCGGTTCCGGAAGCGCCGAAGAGCGCGCCGATTACCGCGATGCGCACGAATCCGAGCAGCCTGGAAAGCAGGGTACAGGCCATCACCAGTACCGTGACAACGGTACTGTTTCGGGTCTTGTCGGCGGGTTGCGGCTCTGTAAGTTGTGTTTCCACGTGACTACCCAGTCTGATATTCGGCATTTCAGCCCTCCCCGTTCAACTCCTTTTGCTTATCTCTCCGAGCCGGTGTAGCGCCGAAGGTATTCATTCTTGAACTGTCTAAAACGCCTGTCCCTGATCGCCTGACGAATGGACACGATCAACGATTGGATGAAGGCGAGGTTGTGGTGGGTGGTGAGCATGGCAGCCAGGATCTCTTTTGTCTTGAACAAATGACGTAGATAGGCCCGGGAGTATCTGCGGCAGGTGCTGCAGGAACACTCCGGGTCGATGGGCAGAAGATCAAGCTTGACCGCCTCGGTTTTCAATGACAGAGGTCCCAGGCTTGTGAAGGCCTGGGAGTTGCGGGCCGTGCGGGTCGGAAACACACAATCGAACAGATCAATGCCCTGTTCGACCGCTTCCAGGATATATTCGGGGGTCCCCACTCCCATCAGGTAGCGGGGATAGGTGTCCGGAATCAGTCCGGCGCTCACGCCCAGGTACTCCTGGAAAACGGTGAAGCTCTCCCCCACCGAGAGCCCACCGATGGCATACCCGGGAAGGTCCAGTTCGAGCAGCTGTTCCGCGCTTTGCTTTCGCAGATGGGCAAAGAAGTTGCCCTGGATAATTCCAAACAGGTGCCCCTCCGTACTCCTGTCCGACTGCTGCCAACGGGTTTTGCTTCGCTTGGCCCAAACCGTAGTCAGTTCCAAAGCATTTCGAGCTTCCTCCTCGCCGATTCCCGGCGGGGTGCATACATCGAGGGGCATCAACACGTCACTTCTCAGGACGTTCTGAATGTCTACGACATCCTCGGGGGTCAGCTGAAAACGGGAGCCATCGATATGGGATTTGAACGCCACTCCCCGTTCCTCTACTTTGTGAAACGGAGCGAGGGAGAAAACCTGATATCCCCCCGAATCCGTGAGAATATTGTGCGGCCAGGACATAAACGAATGCAACCCGCCGCAGCGTTCCAGCACCTCGAGCCCCGGTCGCAGGAACAGATGATAGGTGTTTCCTAGAATCAAGTTGAACCCGAGAGCCTCCAGCTGCTCGTTGGTGATGGCCTTCACCGTGGCATTCGTTCCCACGGGCATGAATACGGGAGTTTCTACCGAGCCGTGGGGAAGATTCAGGGTACCGGCTCTGGCTCGTGTATCAGGATCTTTGTGGTGAATCCTAAGGATCATTTGTCGTTCGAAAGCACTTTCAAGTTCTGGTGGTTCTTAGAGTCAGCCCACCGACGGCCAGGAAGATCACGAAAGCCAGCCCCGCCCCGGCCAGCGGCGGTAGCAACCCGTTTTTCGCCAATATCACCGACACCATTTGAAGCACGTAGTACCCTACGCTCACCACCAGGGCGGTCAACAGATTCATAAGGAGAATATTCCGTTTGAACCGACCGCCCATCCCGGTAGCGATCAACACAACGATAAACGGGCTCAAGGCGAAGAAGAATTTCTTGTAGTACTCGGTAAGCGCCTCTCTGTAGGGTAGTCCCGCTCTCTTGAGCTTTTCGATCCACAGCCAGGCCTCATCGCTCTTCATCTCCTCCACGTTTCGGGTGGTCTTGCGAAAAGTCGCCGGCGGTTCCACCAGTTCCCCGGCTTCGTAGAGGGCGTTGCGTTCCATTACGACGGTATCCCCCTGTTCGTCCCAGCTGTACAGGCGGCTGTTGTGAAGGATCCAGTGTTGTCCGCTCCACTCGCCCCAATCAGCGTCGATGCGTGCGGCGAACTCGCCGCGTTCGCCTCTCTGTATGATCATCACATCTGTGATGGTCTGTTTCTTGTCGTTGAAGTAGTCAACCTGGTAGATCGTTGCCGCATCTTCACTGATCACCGTGATATTGGTGTTGCTGAAGCTGATTTCCTGTCTTACCGCTTCTCTGTAGAGTTCATTTTTCCGAATGAATGTGTCTATGACGTAGTATTGCTCGAGGAAAAAACTTAACACGCTGAGCAGGACGCCGGTGAGAATAAAGGGCAGAACCAAACGGTATAAACTGACCCCTGAGCCCAAAATCGCGATCAGCTCGTTGTTCTTGTACAAAACGCCCAAGGTAAAGGCTGCGGAGAAGAGCAAACCCGGCGGGATGGCGTAGGATAGGCATTTCGGCAGGTAGTAGTAGGCGATCCGCAAAATCTCCCCAAGGCTCGTATCGTGGGCCAGATACCGCCACAGGTTGGTGAACAGATCCAGGAGTTGAATTACCAGCACGAAGAAGAGAACGGAGATCAGAAAAACCAAAATAAAAGTGCTCAACAGCATACCGTATATTGTTTTCATCGATTGGTCCTTACGGCCAGAAATACACAGGCCACGACAAACACAACCAGGTTGGGAAACCACATGGCAAACACCGGCGGCAGTTCCAACCGGATTCCCAAGGTATGACCGATCAACAGCAACCACCAGTACATCGAGGCCATGAGCAGACCGATCCCGAAGCCCACGGCCCTCCCGCTCTTTCGGGCCAGCAGACCCACCGGAAAGGCAAAAAGAACGAAGACGATGCAGGAAAAGGGAATGGAGAACTTTTTGTGGAATTCGAGGCGGTAGAGCTGCAGGTTGCGGTCCACGAATTTCCTGTCTCTGTTTCTGGTATAGATCGTGTAGGCATTGGCGAGGTTCTGCCGCCGGATTTTGTAGAGCCCGGGATCTGTATGGGCGAAATCTTTCAAATATCGAAGCTCCATGGCCAGATCGAAGAGCTGGGCTTCGATCTTTCTGCCCTGCTCCTCCAGCTGACGTTTGTATTCCTGGTCCATCACCTGGATTTCCCGCCACACATCGATGGATCTCATTTCCCGCGGGCCTGGATTGATGAAGCTGGCGCTGAAATCCTTCAACAGGATGTTGTAGATCATGGATTCGGCGGTGGTGAACTCGTATCTTTCCTCGATCGTCCCGTCGGGGACATGGGTAAATACCTCATCCAGCCTGATGGAAATAACGCCTTTTTGGTTTCGACTCTCCTGCAGCGAGCCCGAACGTGCCGTGATGATCCGCTTTTCCTTGTCCTCCGTCCTATCGATGATCGTGATATTTTTGATGAGGGTTTCCTCAATTTCCCCTGTAACGATCACCGTGTCCTGGTATCGCTTCACCGAGTAGGGTTCAAGCTCGATGCCTGGATTGGTGTACAGGATTTTTCTGTACATGCTGCCCAAACGGATGTTCCCCAAGGGTAAAAAATAGTCGTTCATGACGAAGGAGACGAGGAAAAGGAGCACCCCCGCTGACAGGAGAGGGGTGAGAATTCGATATCGGGCCACTCCGGAAGCCAGAAAGGCTAGGATTTCATTGTCCGAAGCGAACCTCCCCATGGCCATGAGGGAGCCTACTAGAGCCCCAAAGGGCAGGGAAAGCGCCAGAATCGACGGCAGGGAGAAAACGATAAATTGCACCACGTCCCAAAAGGGGACTTTTTTTGAAAAAATCTCCTCGGCCAGAACCAGCAGCTGATTAATGAAGAAAGTACAGAAGAAAAAAAGAAAGGCCACGACGAAAGAGATGAGAAACTCGTTGAGGATGTATAGATCTATTCTACGAAATCCAGGGATGCGGGTCATCAAGTACGTTATTCTATTCCTCTTGTACCACCTAAGACAAGGGATTCATCCAATACAGAGATCCCCGAACCAAGCGTCCCGAAATACAGGCGAGGGGGGGAATAGGCTGCGGCGCTGATATCGAGAGCCGCAAGGCCCTGTCTCAGACCGATCTGCTGCCACGAACGCCCCGGCGAAGAAAGATGAGTAACCCCGCCCCCGAAGGTCCCGAAGTACAGTCCCGTGCGGGCCTGTACCGCGCACAAGACCCAGTCATCGGCAAGTTGGCCGGAGGCTTTGCTGAAATGCTCCACCGCGTTGCCCCGCCGATCCCATCTGTACAGACCCTCCCCGTACGTTCCGATCCATAGATTCTCCTCATCTTCGACCAAAAGGGTGATCACGTTCCTGGCAGCAAGGTCGGGATTAATGCTGTCGAAACTCCTCAGCCTACCCGTATGTAGATCGAGCACCACCAGTCCCAAATTCAAGGTTCCGATGAGAAGATAATCATCGCTCGCCAAGAGGCAGTTAATAAACTCGCCGGGAAGACCGCCCTGGGTGATTTTCTCCCACCCTTTGGCCGTGGAACGCCACAGACCTTGCCCGAGAGTTCCTACAAAAACCGCTTCTCCCACAGCCTCCAGGGCTTCCACCTTATCCCCGAAGAACCGCATCTCCCGCCATCGGGAGGTCGATTTTGTATATTGGAAAAGACCCTGGTAGGTTCCGATCCAAACTCTTGCCGGAGTAACTTCTATCGTGCGCACCGTTCTGGCGGTCAGGCTCTCGCTACCCATTTGAAAAAGCGTGGACTCCCCACTGCCGACAGAATAGCGGCTGATGCCTCCATTCCAGGTACCGATCCAAAGATCGTCCCCGTCTATCTGCAGTGCGGAAACGTTCGTATCGTTGCACCCGAACTGCTCCGCTTCCAACGTGCTCCAGCGCAGGCGCCGCGATAAGCGATCGAGCAAGCGGCGGCCCTCCTCCCCGATATCGCTCAAGTCTGCGGACAGGCAGTTGAGCAGGTAAATTTTGGCCGCATCCTCATCGCCGCGGGTGTAGAAGGCAATTTCCGCCAGTCGAATCCAGGTTTCGGTGGGGACCTTCTGATCCGACAGCTTTACCATCTCAAGGAAATATCGGTAGGCCTGTTCGAAATCCCTGGAATCATAACTCAGGCTCGCCAGCAGTCGGTACACCTCGCGCTTTTGATCCACCTCGAGCTGCTGCACCCCGCTGTCCAAGACCTTTTTCAAGTGGAACAGGGCCAGGCTTAAGTCCTTCTGCGCCATGGCAATCCGGGCCTGCAGGTACGGGATCTCAGCATTGGGAGCGTTGGCGATTTCCAGCTCACGGAGGATGTCCAGAGATCTTTCGTAGCGCCCGTTCTGGAAGTGCTCCTGCGCAGCTGCGAGCCGGCGGCGAAGGATCTGCTCCTTCGTCTCCGGAGCCGGCGGTCGTAGATCGCCGTATTCCCCGCTTCCACCCTGTACCTGCTTCTGACGCGTCGGGGATTTGCTTTGACATCCGGAGATCAGCATAATCGCAGACAGGACACAGACGAAGATCAGAGGTTTGGACCATCGGCGCATTGTTTCACGTCCCCGTGGAGCCGAATCCGCCCTCTCCCCGCTCTGTAGGGGCAATGCTGTCCCGGAGCTGGAAATCCGCCTGTACCACCGGAGCAAATGTGATCTGGGCGATCCGATCACCTCTTAGCACATGAAAGGGTTCGCTGCCCAGATTGATCAGGATCACCCGGACCTCCCCCCTGTAGTCAGAATCAATGGTACCCGGAGCGTTGACAACCGTGATCCCGTGTTTGAATCCCAGGCCGGAACGAGGCCGCACCTGCCCCTCATAGCCTTCGGGGATTTCAAGACGAATACCCGTCGGGACTCGTCTGCGCTGTCCCGGCGGGATCACAATCTCCCCGCCGATCGGGATATCGGCACAAAGATCGGCTCCCGAAGATCCTTTTGACTGATACAGGGGTAGAAGATCCGGTGATGTTGAGGTGCAGGATACGATGATTGCCTTCATCTAAAAGGAGTAGCTGCTGCGGGGCAACCGCTTGATTTTCTTGCTGCCGTAGGCCAGCAAGCCGAACTGTTGGGGTTGAATCCGCCGCTCGATGATGGACAGGATATCTTCCCGGGTGACTTCGTCCAGCAATCTTAGGGAGGTATCATATTCGATGGCTCGATGGGTCAGGTGATACTGCCGAAACAGACGCTTCATTCTGTTTTCCATGTCCTCTCTGGCCAGAATCATGTTCCCTTTGAGCTGGCTTTTGGTGTCCTCGATCTCCTGTTCCGTCGGCGCTTCGCCGTGCAGACGGGCAAGCTCCTCATTGATCGCCTCGATCAGGTTTGACATCAAAGAGGGAATCGTGTTTGCATATATGGTCCAAAGTGCAACGTCGGTGAAATAACTGCGGAAAGAGGCTACAGAATAACACAGTCCCCGGTCCTCCCGCAGGCGCTGGAAGAGCCGCGAGCTCATGGAGTCACCAAAAAGAGTATTGAACACCAGATCCTGATAGTACTCCCTGATGTTGGTGGAGGAAGCGTAACTGGTTCCGGTGTACAGGTGAACCTGCTCGAACTTATCCGGAACTGCCTCCCAACGAAAACGGGCTGATGGGGTATTGCGGGTCTTCCCGGATCTCCGATCTCCGCCTGCCGAAAACACCGCCTGCAGGGAAGTTGCTAATTTATCCGGATCGATCTTGCCGCTGGCCGTGATCACCGTGGCCCTCGGTGCGTAGCGGTCCTTGTAGAAGGAGTACAGCGGCTCTTTGCTGATTTCCTCTACCTGGTGAACCTCTCCGGTGATCTTTCGGGAAAGGGAGTGACCGTTCCAGAGATTTTCCAGGTAGATCTGCGGCCCTTTCTCCTCCGGATTATCCTCGATCGCCTTGATCTCATTTACAATGACGGTCTTCTCTTTCTGCAACTCCTGTTCATCCAGGCAGGCAGCGAAGTATATGTCTGTGAGAACATCGATCGCTAATTCGATAGCCTCGGCGGGAAGCGTGCAGTAGAAGCAGGTCACCTCTTTCTCGGTGAAGGCATTGAGATATCCCCCGACCCGTTCAACGGCCTGGGCGATCTGGTAGGCACTACGTCTCGCCGTACCTTTAAAAAGCATGTGCTCGAGAAAATGGGTGTATCCGGCCTCGGAATCATCCTCGTCCCGGGAGCCGTTCAGCTGCCATAGGCCTATGGAGGCGACATCCGTGTTATCGACGGTCTCCAGGATAATCCGGGCGCCGCTGTCCAGCTCAGTCGACTGGATCAATCCTATCTCCGCCTGGGTCTTCCCTCTTGCCGGCCGGATCTATCTCTGTCCGAACGGCCCTGACCTCCGGGGCTTCCCGGCCTGTACCCGTCGTTCGATCTAGGATCCGAGCGGGAATCCGATTGGCCTCGCGGTTCAGGATTTTCGATCATGCTGAGGTTCATACGCCCCATGCGATCAATTTCGAAAAGCTTGACTCGAACCTCCTGACCTTCCTCCACAACATCGTGAACGCTGGGCACGTGCTTGTCGGCCAGTCGGGAGATGTGCACCAATCCTTCTTTCCCCGGAAGAAACTCGACAAAGGCTCCGAAATCCATAATCCGTCTGACCGTGCCGTTGTACCATTTACCGACTTCCGGCTCTTCGACCAGCCCTCTGATGGCGGCCTCGGCTTCTTCGGCCATTGCTTTTTCCCGAGAATATATGGTCACGGTACCGTCGTTATCCACGTTGATCTTGGCCCCCGTCTTCTCGGTTATCCCTTTTATCATTTTCCCCCCGGGGCCGATCACGGCTCCGATCTTGTCGGGATCGATTTTCAAACTGATGATCTTCGGCGCAAACTCCGAGATGCTGTCTCGGGGCTCTGCGATAGTTTGATTCATAATCTTGAGGATGTGCAACCGGCCCTCTTTTGCCTGCAGCAGGGCTTGAGACATGATTGCCGCATCCACGCCGGCGATCTTGATGTCCATCTGGAATCCGGTGATTCCGTCAGCCGTTCCGGCAACCTTGAAATCCATATCACCGAGATGGTCTTCTTCACCCAGGATGTCGCTTAAGACCACGTACTTCTGGTCCTCTTTGATCAGTCCCATGGCGATCCCGGCTACGGATTTCCTAAGGGGCACGCCCGCATTCAGCAGCGAGAGGATGCCGCCGCACACCGTGGCCATGGAGGATGAACCGTTTGATTCCAGGACCTCCGAGACCAGGCGTATCGTATAGGGAAACTCATCTTTGCCCGGAATCACAGCAAGCAGCGACCGTTCGGCCAGATGGCCGTGTCCGATTGCCCGGCGGTTCGGTCCTAGCCTGCCCGTCTCTCCCACCGAGAAAGGAGGGAAGTTGTAGTGAAGCATAAAGGCCTTGCGAGTATCCCCCTCGATATTGTCGAGAATCTGCTCGTCAAATACCGTACCGAGAGTGGTCACAGCCAAGCTTTGAGTTTCACCTCGAGTAAACAGAGCCGATCCGTGTGTGCGGGGCAGCACGTCGATTTCGCAGGTTATCTGTCGGATATCGGTCGGGCTCCTACCGTCGGTGCGAACCTTGCGTTCAAGGATTGAACTGCGAACCGTTTGGTATTCCAAATCCTCGAGCAGCTCATTCACTTTCCCGAGCTGCTCTTCCGGGATCTTCTCCTCATATTTTCCCCGGGCTTCTTTTTGGATTGCCCGTATCGCAGCGCTTCTGTTCATCTTTCCGGGAACAAAGCAGGCTTCCTCCATCTTCGGTTTTGCCCATTTCAGAAGTTCTTCCTGTACAGCCGGATCGAGGACGTCTTCAGATGCCTCGGAAACCTCGATTTTCTCCTTTCCGGCGGCCTTGGCCAGCTCCAGTTGTATGCGACAGAGTTCTTTGATCCACTTGTGGGCTTCTTCGATGGCCTGAACCATGATCTCTTCACTGACCTCTGATGCAGACCCCTCGACCATGGTGATCCCCTCTTCGGTACCGGCTACCACAATGTCCAGAAGGCTCTGTTCGATCTGGTCGAAGGTCGGGTTTACGATAAACGAACCGTCCAGATACCCTATGCGAACCGCACCCACGGGGCCGGCAAAGGGAATATCGGAGATCGTGATCGCTGCAGATGCGGCTACCATCGCGATCATGTCGGGGGGATTGACCTGGTCCGTCGATACCACCGTGGGAACGATTTGAATTTCCCGCTTGAATTTCTTCGAGAACAATGGGCGTAGCGGCCTGTCGATCAGACGGGAGACCAATATCTCCTTGTCCTTGGGCCTCCCCTCCCGTTTAATAAACCCACCGGGGATCTTCCCGGCGGCATAGTACTTTTCGTTGTACTCCAGCGATAGGGGAATAAAACTGAGGTTTTCGAGATCCTGACCGGAGCAGCAGGCGGTGGCTATCACAGCAGAACCTGCATAATGACCAAATACAGACCCATTAGCCTGTTTGGCGATTTTCCCGGTTTCCAGAATCAGATCTTCCTCACCTATCTTTAATCTGACTTCATGACTCATGTAATTTTTTCCTTATTCGTTATTCGTTTGCCTATTTTCTCAGTGACAGTTTTCCCAGGATCGCCCGATATTTTTCAATATCCTGGCGTTTCAGGTAGTTGAGCAGCTTGCGCCTCTGGCCGACCATCTTCAGCAAGCCCCTGCGGGAGTTATGGTCTTTGGGATTGGCTTTGAAATGTCCGGTAAGATCCTCTATCCTTCGGGTTAGAAGGGCAATCTGAACCTCCGCGGATCCTGTATCCTTATCTGTCTTGCCAAACTCAGTCACCACATCCTGTTTGTTTTCCTTGGTCAACGACATGGTTGCCTCCTTACTATTCTCACTCTGATTATAAAAAGCTAATTTCAATCTCTGTTCCGGCAAACTCTCTCTGCCAGGATATCTGTTCTTCCTCGATACACAATATGCCGGGAAACTCGGTGTTCTCCGTCAAGAAGAGGACCCGATACTCTCCTATTTTCGGGAGAACTTGATGGATCTCTGATCTCCGTACCCACGAGCTGCCGCCTCGTCGTTGAATCGAGGTTGCACCCAGATCCAGACGGAAATCATCCTTCAGCATATCCTTAACTTCCCGGAATCGACCCTGAAGGATTGATTCTCTGATCCTTGAACTGCTGACGGCCTTTTCCTGATACGTGGTCGCTGGAACGACTTCCAACTCGGTCTGTGAACCGGAAAGCATATTGACCAATTCCTGGGCATTGGTATCCCGTCCCCTACCCATGTGGAAATTATAGCCTACAACAAGTTTCTTGATGTCGAGACGGCTAACCAGGAGATCCAGAAATCTCTTTCCAGACAGTTTACTAAATCCAGCAGAAAAGTCAATCAGCACGACCAGAGCGATCCCCAGCGCTTTCAGTTTACTGATTTTCTGGGCCAAGCTGAGAATACTTCCCCTGAAGGGCCGGCTGCTCAGCGTCAGGGCCGGGTTTTGATGAAATGTACATACAGCCCCAAGCGCCCCGTAACCGTTATCCACAACTCTCCGGATGAGTCTCTGATGTCCCACATGCAGACTATCGAAGGTCCCGATAGTCAGAGCGACTTTCTTCAGCGGGCTGGTTCCCTTGGTAAAATCCTTCCAGTCGATGACACGCATTACAATTTACAAAACCATCTTATAGCGATACAGACCGTTCGCTCGGGTTGCCAGGGCTAAAAGGCAACCTGTCGAGCTTACAAGTTGGTACAACCCGTCTTTGTTCGGCGCGGCGGTGAAAAAACGATCCTGCAAGGTCTGACCGTTCCGCACTCCCGCCACCGATTCATCTCTGACAGTACAAACACCGATTCCATCCAGCCTGGACAACAACTCCCGCGAGCATACAAGGTTTTCTTTGCCGCTGAAGCTCTCCGGAAGCACGGCCTCTTTGAGCGTATACGGTCCTACTCTGGTTCGCAGCAGACTTTGCACATACGCGCAGGAACCGGCGAGCTTACCCAGATCCCGAGCCAGAGCACGGATGTAGGTGCCCTTAGAGCAATCCACGATCACCTCCAGCTCCGGGGACCGGTAGGAGAGGATATCGAATCTGTGAACAGTAATCCGGCGGGGTGTGACCCCCGGATCGCCGCCGGCACGGGCGATGCGATAGGCCCGTTTCCCGTCGACGTGCACCGCCGAATAGACCGGCGGTTTCTGGTCTATCGCCCCGGTCAATTCCTTCACTGCGCTGCTGATCGCATCCAGATCGGGCACCGGTCCCTCTTCGACCGTCTGACCCTCCGGGTCCAAAGTATCGGTAGATCTGCCGAAGGTGATCGTTGCTCGGTAGCATTTGTCCAAACCGGAGAACAGGTCGGCGAGTCTGGTGTACCTGCCGAACAGAACCACCAGCAGCCCGGTGGCGAATTTATCCAGAGTTCCCGCGTGTCCGATGCGGCGCGTCTCCAGTCTGCTCTTCAGGGGCTTCAGCGCAGAAAAGGAGGTAATCCCCGGCGGTTTATCGAGCAGCGTAAGCCCGTCTACGGTCAACGAACAATATCCCTGATCTTGTTGGTCAGACGAATCCCGCGTTCGATAGAATCGTCGGCAAAGAAAGTAAGTCGGGGAATGAAGCGAAGATGGATGTTCTTCTTCAGCTTCGCATGGATGAATCCGGCGGCATGATTCAGAGCCTCGACACTCTGGGCCCTGACATTGGAGTCGCCGTAGAAGGACACGTAAACCTTGGCGTGGTGGAGATCCCGGGAAACCTCAACGTCGGTGATAGTGCTCATCGGTGCCAGCCGGGGATCTTTTATCACTCTCCGGCTGATAAGACCGCTGATTTCCTCTTTGAGGAGGCTTTCAACCTTCCTCAGCCTTACTTCCGCCATCGGAGCCCACACTTTCCAGCGTCTTGGCCAACTCGACCTGCTCGTAAGCTTCTATGATATCTCCCGCCTTGATATCGTTGAAGTTTTCTATGCCAATACCGCATTCGTATCCTTCCTCTACTTCCCGCGCATCATCCTTGAACCGTTTTAGGGAGGATAGTTTCCCCGCGTATATTTCGCGTCCGTCCCGTACGACTCTGGCCGAAGCACCGCGTCGGATTTTTCCGGATGTCACATAGCAGCCGGCCACGACTCCTAGCTTGGGAACCTTAAACAGATCCCGAACTTCTGCTGTTCCGATCGTCTGTTCTGATATTTCAGGAGCGAGGAGTCCTTCCATCGCCGCCTTGATATCATCTACTATCTCGTAGATGACGTTGTACTTCCTGATCTCGACCTTCTCCTGGTCGGCCAGGCTCTGCGTGGTGGGAGTGGGACGCACATTGAATCCAACAATGATGGCGTTGGAGGCAGAGGCCAGCATCACATCCCGTTCGTTGATGGCGCCCGCCGAGGCGTAGATCACATTCAAGCGGATCACCGGGGTGCTGAGACGCTCCAGAGCGTGCTCCAGAGCCTCCACAGAGCCGTGCACGTCACCTTTGATGATCACCTTCAACTCCTGGACCTCTCCATCCTTGATCTGGTCGTAGAGGTTCTCCAGGGTGATTTTCCGTACGTTCCGGGCTTCTTCTACTCTCTTCAGCTCCAGTCGCTTGGTACCGATCTGCCGAGCCTCCTTTTCGCTCTCGGTGACCTGGAAGGGATCACCGGCATTGGGAATGCCTGAAAATCCTAGAATCTCAACGGGTATGGAGGGGGTAGCGTCCGCTACCTTTCCTCCCTTGTCGTTGAACATAGCCCGAACCTTGCCGGAAAACACTCCGGCCACAAAGGGATCTCCCACCTTCAGGGTTCCCCGCTCGATGAGCACGGTGGCTACGTTTCCGCGCCCGAAGTCTATCTTCGACTCTACGA
>CAZBXU010000038.1:0-22026 GCA_964495755.1 uncultured Spirochaetaceae bacterium
TCAAACGGCTGGAGGCGAGCTCAGAGTAGGCCCCCGGCGGACGAGTTATTCGACTGATAACGGGTGAGCCCTACGAACCCGGAAACCAGAGTTTGCCGGGCCGGGCGAAGGCTCGCTTGCCCGCAAGCAAACGGTACAGAACGAGGAAAACAGCCAGATAGGCGAGGATCAATCCCAAAGTGGCCCAGTAAAAAAGCGGATTCCCCCGGGTATACCCATACATCATTAAATTGATCGCCAGGATGTAGGGAATCACCAGAACAAAAGCGACCCCGGATCCGTACATGTAATCCACCGCAGCAGGTGTCTCGAACTCCGGATCGAGGATACGCAGCAGCGCAAGACCGGTCGGCAGCGTTCCCGTGGCCGCTCCATAGATGATCATGGCCCGTTGAAACCTGTGCTCCTCAAACAAGCGCGAGGTCAGCCACAGTACGTACCCCATGGTGAGCAATCCTCCGAGGACCGCCATCGCCAAAATCGGACCCCAAAACCGGGCGACAACCACGAGGGAAATCGCTCCCAAGGCCGCGGCCACCAGGATGTCCACTGAAGACCCGGCGATGCGGGTCAGAGTGCCGCTGTCCAGGACGAAGTTGATCTTAAACGCTTTGAAAAGCTGTTTTGTTCCGAGAGCCAGGAGCGCTGCGAATATGAAAGATATGCCCCAGAGATTCACCGCCAGTTCCCTGCCTTCAGCTCCGGCGAAGGACAGCAGGTAGGTCAATGCTTTGAGCAGTAGAAAGGTGAGAAGATACACGAAGAAAACCGCTCCCAGGTTGAAGGACAAGGTGTCGATCGCCTCGGTCTCGGTGCTCAGACAGGAGCCGGCAGGCAGTGTCTCTCCTTGTCCGTAGATCCCGGAGCGGATCCGGGCCGCCTTCAGCAATTCCCTGTGCTTGGCTCCCAGCCACCCCTTTCGGATGCCGAGGTTGATCAGAAAGATTCCTCCGAAGCAGGCCCAGAGAAAACCTAAAGCAGCGAAGGTCAGCCCGATGGTTCCAGCGCCCGCAAAGCCCATGGCTTCCCAACCGATTCCTATAGAATAGGCCTGGCCCGGCCCCATCTCGAATCCTAGAGGGATGAACAGCCCGAAACTGGGAAACAGGTTGGGGATGAAGAGGGCTATGAACAGAAAGGTCAGGCCAATGCCCAAGAGGGCCTGAAAGGTGAAGGAAGCAACCATCATCAGTCCCGTGGACAAAACGCGTTTTCCCGCACCCCGCCCCGGAGTGTTCCGCAAGCCCATGGCGATGAAGGAGAGGCTCAACAAATGATAGATCAGATCGCCGAGATGTTCCGTCCCGATTCCCAGATGGGATGCGGCAAAATTATAGAAGATGAGAAGGATGAACCCAGCGGTCAAGGAGTTGGGGATCAGAAAGTTCTGGAAGAGACGCACCCGCCAGCGGATCCAGGTTGCCAGCAGTAAGCTTATGGCTACCACACCAAGATGGACAAAGATAAGCCAGTGGAAGTTCATAGCACAGTTTTAACCGATTCCGAACCGTATGACAACGGAGAGGAATTCTTCACCGCCTGAAGCGATGAGTCAGGGTTTGCTGCTCTTGGCAACTTTCTCAGCGGTGTCCAGGATCCTTTGAATCCTCCCCGGTTGGGGAGCGAAAACCTGCTCGAGCACCTCCGCAGAGTAGTTGTTTTTAAGAAACTCCACCACCGGGAGTCTGCCGATCCAGCAGTCCAGGATCTTCGAGCAGGGACGCTCCCCGCCGGCTACGCGGCAGTAGGAAAAAAATACACAGCCGCCCAGGCTTCTACAGTAGGTTTCCTGATGATCGTACTCATCCATGGTCAGCTATCCTATAGCTAAAATAATTTTCAAACCCCACGGGCGCCCTTGAAGCGCCCGTGGGATCATGTAATCGAACCTGTGAAGCACCTGTACCCCGGGCCCGGGTGACTTCAAGCGATCTGGGGTTTCGGGAAATCCTTGATCTCTTCGAGAGCCTTGTAGATCTCTTCTTCCGGATACTCGTAATTGTGGAGCTTTCCTTTTAAGTACAGATCGTAGCCCCGAAGATCCATCAACCCGTGACCGCTCAAGTTGAACAGGATCACCTTCTCCTTTCCCTCCTCTTTGGCTTTTTTTGCTTCCTGGATGGTAACGGCTACGGCATGGCTGGTTTCAGGTGCAACGATGATACCTTCGGTGCGGGCAAAGGTAATGGCCGCTTCATAACACTCCAGCTGATGCACAGCCCTTGGCGCCATCAACCCCGCCGAGATCGCCTGGGAGACCTGGGGAGCCATCCCGTGGTAGCGCAGCCCTCCGGCATGGATGGGAGGCGGCACGAAGGTGTGTCCGAGGGAGTGCATCGGTGCGATCGGCGCCACCTTGGCGGTATCCCCGTAGTCGTAGACGTAGGGTGCCTTGGTCATGGTCGGACAGGAGAAAGGCTCGACAGGGATGATATCGATCTTGGCTCCGTTGATCTTGTCGTGGAGATAGGGGAAGGACAAGCCGGCAAAGTTGCTGCCGCCGCCGGCGCAGCCGATTACCACATCCACCTTCTTCTCCCCGATCTTTTCCATCTGTTTCTTCGCCTCCAGCCCGACGATGGTCTGGTGCAGCAGCACGTGGGGCAGCACGCTCCCGAGGCAGTATTTAGTCTTGCCGCTCTCGTCCGCCATCGCCGCTTCGATTGCCTCGCTGATGGCGATCCCCAAGCTTCCCGGAGAATCCGGATGTGCAGCCAGGATGTCCCTTCCCGCCTGGGTTTCTTCGCTCGGGCTGGGAACGCAGTTCGCGCCCCAGGTCTGCATCATGGTTTTACGGAAAGGTTTCTGGTCGAAGCTGATTCGAACCATGTAGACCTTGCACTCCAGCCCGATCAGGGCGCAGGCAAATGCCAAAGCACTTCCCCACTGGCCGGCTCCCGTCTCAGTGGTAATTTTTTCGACCCCGAACTGCTTGCTGTAGAAGGCTTGGGGAACCGCGGTGTTGGGCTTGTGGCTGCCCGGCGGCGAGAGGCTCTCGTTCTTGAAATAGATCTTCGCAGGAGTTCCTAGGGCTTTTTCCAGTCCGACAGCCCGGTGCAGGGGCGATGGACGCCAACGGTACAGGATTTCCAGCACTTCCTCGGGGATGTCAATCCAGCGGTCCATGCTGAGCGACTGGGCGAGCAGGTTCATAGGGAATATCTTGCCCAGCCACTCCGGGGTCGCAGGATTCAGATCCGGACCCAGGATAGGATTTTTAGGGGTTAGATCCGCATTCAAGTTGTACCACTGCCTCGGGATCTCGTCTTCATTCAAGACTACTCTGATAGGCATACGCTTCCTCCTCTGATGTATAGTTATTTGCCCTTGGGCTCTTTCTCCGTTCCATGCTCGACATAGCCGTCGAGTACCGTTTTAAACGCCGAGTCCCGTTTTTTCAGCTCCTTCGAACCGCGGGTGATCTTGCAGAGGCTCATCCCGAGCTGCCCGGCGATCTTCCGTTGACTTATCCCATTGTTGAGAAGCTTCACCAGTTCCCAACGACCGGCAATCTCCTTGATCTCGAATTTCGTCAAGATGCAGATCAGGAAATCCCGGATCAGCTTCCGATCCTCGATCTTGGCCAGAATTCCTGCGATCTGGTCGATAGCTTTCAGTTCCTGATTATTGTTACTATTCATAGAAACGTTACTATAAAAAAGAACGTTACTTTATAAAGAAACGTATGTCAAGGGGTCAGGGAAAGAAAATGGAAAAAATAGAAATATTTCGGCTCTTTGCCCTTTCCCGATGATTACACTACAATAGCAGGCAGCATGAAACGAATCGGAATCGCATTCGGCGGCGGAGCAGTCCGAGGGATCGCCCACATCGGTGCCCTTCGGGCGCTGCGAAACCGTCCACGGTACTTACCATTAATCGCGGCTGGAACCTCAGCCGGGTCAATCGTCGCCGCCCTCTATGCCGCCGGTTTGAAGCAGGAGAAACTCGAAGAGCTGGTCCGGGAGTTTGACTGGTTCCATCATGTTATCAGCCTTTCCGACACGGTCCATCGGGTCATCGATAAACGGCAGGGGGGTTTGGTATCGAATGCCAAGCTGGGAAACACGATGAACGCGTTGCTGGAAGGAAGGAGCTTCGACGATCTGGAGATTGATCTGGCGGTAGTCGCCACAGATCTTGAAAACCGTCGCCGGGTCATCTTCACCTCCCGACGGGTAGCGAAACGACTCATTCAAAAAGAGCTTACCCAATTTTTACCTGAGCCGACTGATTCACTGCCCGGGTGCGTCACAGAAATCATCTCAGACTGCAAGGATATCGGCATGGCGGTTCGCGCCAGTTGTGCCGTGCCAGGGGTATTCATGCCGGTAAGAGTTCAGGGAATGCGTCTTCTCGACGGCGGTCTGGTAGATCAGGTTCCTGTTGATGTAGTTCGGGCTATGGGGGCAAATGTCACGATCGGGATCAGCCTGGCCTTGGCCTTCATTCCTCAGAAGTTTAAAAGCACTCCAAGCATACTGAGCGGCATGGTGGGCATGCTCGGGGTGCAGCAGTTGAGGAAGAACCTCGACCGGGCGGATATCGGATTTCAGATTCAAGGCATTGATCGGCGCAGCCTCATCGATCCGAAACAGCTCGATCTGCTGGACATCGGCGAGAGCAATATGAACGAGCGGCTCGACGCCTGGGAATCGAGGAAGCTTTCCGGTAGAAAACTCCGGCTGCTCGATTAGGGCCCCCTCATCCGCGCTGCCAAACCCGGCACATTTCTTGCTATTGATGCGAAATCTCTCCAGCTTTGTGCAGGCCGATTTTGCAGAGAATCGGTCCCATGATCTCGAAGATTATGCTGGTCGCAGTGATGGTGGTGATGACCAGAACGCCGATCCTGTCACCCCACGGCCCCATTAGTGTCAGGGTCTGCTTGACAACCAAGGACAGACCGATCGCAACCCCCGCCTGAGAGAGGATGCCCATTCCCAAGTACTTGCGGATCTTGGGCTCAGCCCGCCCCACAACCGCGCCGATCCAGGCTCCACCCATGAGCCCCGAGGATCTGCTGACGATGTAGACCAGACCAACTAGACCAAGAGATGGAAGCATAGCCAGGTGCAGGTTCGATCCGGCCAGGGCAAAAAAGAGCACGAACAGGAGGGGCATGACTTCTGTTAACTCATCCTTGATCTTCTCGGTCAGTCCTTGGGGTTGTGTATTTTCAGTTACCAGACCAACGACAAGATTCGTCAGGATCAAGGACAGGTGCAACAGCTGACAGATCCCCAGGGTGATGAGTACAGTGGCAAAGGTCAAGAGGAAGATTTCTCGCCGTTCTGAGAGTCTCCGTGCCAACAGGCGATACACAACGGCAATTACCGCACCGACCAGTAAGCTCAAGCTAATCTCCAGCAACGGTGAAGCAACAAGATGCCACAATGTTTCGGAAGCTCCTCCATTCGCCTGTACAAGGAGGCTGCGGGCAATGGCGAAGGCAAAACCGAAAATGATGATCGCCAACCCGTCGTCAAAACCGACTACGGCATAGAGAGCATTGGTGAGGTTCCCCTTCGCCTTGTACTCCTGGATCACCGCTACAGTACCCGCCGGGGCACTGGCAGGAGCCAGGGAACCGAAGATCAGAGCCAGGGGGAGGTTGCGAGTCAACAAGAAAACCGCCGCCGTAACCACGACGAAGGCCAGAAAAGACTCAAACACAATAATGAGGATGATTCCAATTCCTTGCTTTTTTAGAGCAGCAAAACTGAGCTCTAACCCGATACTAAGAGCGACAAATCCAAGGGCGATCTCGGTGATGAATCCGAATCCCTCCTGCAGCTCTTCCCCGAGTAGATTCAACGCCGAGGGACCTATTACAACTCCGATGAGCATGAACCCGATGATCGAAGGAAGACGCAGGAAGCGCATGGTCTTGCCGAAGTAGAATCCTGCAAGAGTCATAATTCCAACCACCATGATTAAAGGGATGGGGAGAGAGTGAATATAACTCTGAACTGCCTGCAACACGATACTCTCCGATGTGTCAGAACTCGAGAGAGCCGCTGGAGTAAAACAGCTCTTGTATGGATAGCAGCACCCCGGGATTGTTCTCCAGATCTTCAACCACGGTATGGATACGTCGGACAACATCGTTGCAGAGGTCTCTGTCCACAACGGCGAGGATGAGACGGCAAAATCCTTTCTGGTTTTCCGACCAATATGCGGCAAACAACGGCAGCCTGTGCAGGTAATAACCGGCTTCATTCGTTTCAATAACCGCGATGGAACCCTCTACAGCTGCGGAAAATACCTGGAGAATGTCTTCGAAGTACTCTTCTTTCTGTACAAAAACATGGAAAAGGCACCTGCCCTTCTGCTGCCCGGGAGTGACTCCGATATCGACAAGGCTGAACAGCTCTTTGACGATCTGGCGTACACTTTTCTCATCAAAGGCTTCCAAGAAGCGCTGAATTACATCGGGATTTTTAAGGATCTTGGAAATCGCCGACAAAAGCTGAATATGCCGATTCCTCTGGGACTTCGGCCCAATGATGAAGAAGAAGGTCGTTGTTTTCTTCCCGTCCAGGGAATTAAAATCGACTCCATCCGGGGCGATGAGCAAACCAACCACAAACTCTTCGATGTCCTCCAGGCTGCAGTGAGGGATGGCAATCCCCCCGCCGAATCCGGTTGTTCCGACCCTCTCCCGCTGCTGCAGGGATGTGAAAATTTGCTTTTCCGACACATTCGCAAGTACCTTGCTCTTTTTGGCAAGCCGGGAAATTTCGGCAAGCACTTCCTCTTTGCTCCGGCCACCGCTTCCTATCTGAATGCACTCGGGACGAAAACTGGCGAATAAACCCATGATTATCCTCCTTCCTAATCTGCCCGTATCAGAACGCGCAGTACTTCCTCCACCGTTTCGGCTCCGGTAAGCTGTTGCATGGTAGCCTCTTTTCCGGCGATTCGGTTGACTTTGGCAAGAACGCGCAGATGAATCACCTCGCTGTCTGTGCAGAGAAGGAAAAAGACTTGAGTTTTCTCCCCGCCAGGGGAATCAAAATCTGTTCCCTTCCTGCAGATTCCAACAACCAACACCGGCCCGCCTCCCGGATTCTCTCGAGGATTTCGGAGGTGGGGAATCGCCACTCCTTTTCCTACAGCCGTTGAAACGATACGCTCCCGTTCGAGAAGCTTGTCAAGAAACGGCTGCTCCTGATCGATGATCCGGGTTCGTATAAGGGGTCGAACCAGTTGGCGGAGCACCTGCTCCTTGGTTCCGGGCTGCACATCGAGCAGGATGAGATCGTCTGTGAGCAGACGGGAAAGGGGCACTACATCGGGAGAACTTTCGATCAGTCGAGCCAGATCGTTCCTCGGCACTACCCGCATTTTCGCCGTCAGCCAGTCGTCGATCATCGAACGGAGAAATCGCCACTGGCTCGCTACCTTGGCGCAGGGGATCTGTCCCTTGTGGACCATGCGCAGAACCGTCTTCTCCGCAACCTTGAGATAGACCGCTACCTCCGCAAGAGTCATAACTTCGCCGGCGCCGGAATCCGTGGTAGTTGGATCCGCAAATAGTCGGTGGTGCCGTTCTCGGTCCGAAGAAGACTTCATTCTTTTTGTCCTTCAATGTACCTTATAGTATATTATAGTACTTTATGGTTTATTGTCAACCTTTATTATTAGGTTTTTTGCCTCTATTGAACAGAGCTTGCCTTGGGATCCGGAAGCGCGCCCCCGGTACATCAAACGGTGGATCAAGAGAAAGGGACAGTGCTATAATCGCTCCGCCAAGTGGAAAAAGAGGGAGACAAAAATGGGAGTATTCAAATCCTACGATATTCGTGGAGTGTATAACCGGGATTGGGACAAAAATCTGGCCTATCGAATCGGCTTTTTTCTGCCTGAGCTGCTGGAAACAGATCGAATCCTGGTGGGCAAGGACGCACGGGCGAGCTCGGACGAGGTCTTCGAAGCCTTGAGCCGGGGCATACGGGATGCCGGCTGTGATGTAACCGACATCGGTCTCTGCTCCACGCCGTCGGTGTACTTCGCCACCGCCCACTTCGGTTTCGGCGGCAGCGTCATGATCACCGCCTCCCACAACCCTCCGGAGTACAACGGGCTGAAAATATCCCGAGCTGAGGCAATCCCGGTGGGCTACGACACGGGATTGAATCGGTTGGAGGAAATGGTCCGGGAAGAGATCACCCCGGCTTCAGTTCCCGGGAAGATAGAAACCCTGGACATCCGGGCTGCCTACCTGGAGCATCTGAAGCCGTACCAGAAAGCCGTCCGGGGGATCAAGGCGGTGATCGATTGTTCCGACGGCATGGCCTCCGTGTTCATCCACGATGTGATTCGTGAGCTGAAGGGGGAAATCATCACCATGTACGATCAGCCCGACGGTACCTTCCCCCACCATCCCCCCAACCCCTTGATCGAGGCCAACCTGGCTGATGTAAAGCAGCGAACCCTGGCGGAGAAGGCGGACCTGGGGATCTGTTTCGATGGAGACGGAGACAGGGTGATGTTCGTCGACGAAAAAGCCCGTTTCGTTTCCCCAGATCTGATCATCGCGTTGCTTGGATTGTACTTCTTCCGACACTCCGGTCAAGATCACAGCGGCGAAGCGGTAACCTACGATGTGCGTACCTCCCGCAGTGTGGTGGAGTATGTCGAAACCCTGGGAGGGAGGCCGGTGATCTGTAAAGTCGGACACTCCCACGCCAAGAAGCTCCTGCGGGATACGGTGGGGATCTACGGCGGGGAGCTGGCCGGACACTACTACTTCCGGGACAACTACTTCTGCGACTCAGGGATGATAGCCGCGCTGCTCGTGCTGGCTATCCTTTCCAAAGAAGATAGATCTTTGTCCGATATCATCTCCGATATCAGCAAATATCACTTTTCCGGGGAGATCAATTTCAAGACCGAAGCCAAAGACAGGATCATCGAGAACATCCTGGCCGATTACAGTGCCTGGCCTGATGCCAGGGTCACCGATATCGACGGCATCCGTCTGGATTTTCCCGACTGGTGGTTCAACCTGCGCAAGTCCAACACCGAGCCCTACCTGCGCCTGGTTGTAGAGGCACAGACGGAAACCGCCTGCCGGCAGCGAGTCGATGAGCTGAAAGGCCGCATGCAGGCACTGGATCCTGCTCTGGAACAGGAGTGAGCTCCGAATACCTGGAGCATCGATCTGGCCCACTCGGCGAAACTCGAGACCTTGGCACCCGAATATATCTTTAGTATAATCTAACCAGACCAGATCTGGTCCGACATGTGGAGGCAATAGGTATGGTAGTGAATACAATCACAGAAGCAAAAACTCGGTTATCGGAGCTCATTGCAAAGGTGCAGGAAGGAGAACAGGTAATTATCAACAAGGCCGGCAAACCTGTTGCTCTGCTGACTTCGTACAGTAGATATAGAGTACCGCGGAAACCTGGTGCATTAAAAGGCAAGATTCGCATCGCCGAAGATTTCGATGAATTGCCGGACGACATAGCTCGTTCTTTTGGAATGGAATGAATCTTCTTTTAGACGCCCACATCCTACTTTGGTGGCTCGCCGCTTCGCCAGAGCTACCTGAAAGTGCAGAAAAACTGCTGCGGGATAACAAGAATCCCGTCTTCGTGAGTTCGGCAACGATGTGGGAGATAGCTATCAAGAGAAGCTTGGGCAAGCTCGATATCCCGAACACGTATCGTGACGATATTGCCGATCAAGGGTTCAGAGAACTTCCCATCACCTGGGATCATGCACGCAAGACAGAACTGCTGCCATCGATTCACCGGGATCCCTTCGACCGCATGCTGGTGGCGCAGGCACTATCAGAAGACCTGACTCTCGTAACCACGGACCACAATATTCGCAAATACGACGTTGCTCTTTTTCCCGAACAGAGGAGCTGATGGGGTGAGCTTTGGTGACGCCGTGCCCTCTGTGCCCGCCTCGGCAAAACCCGCTTGAAAAAAGAGGGCTATCCTTAAGTTCAGGATAGCCCCGCTATAGTTTCTCCGTGCGAAAGTACCTACTACTTCGGTGGAATGACCAGCTTCCAGCCCGGGTAGATCAGGTCGGGGTGCTGGATGAGCTTGCGGTTGCGCCTCCAGATCTTCGGCCACATGTAGGGATTCGAGTAGATGTAGTTGTACTCGGCGATCCGCCACAGACAGTCGCGGCGCTCAGGAATCAGACGTACCACGTAGATCGGATAGTCCGGATTCACGGCCTGAGCTTTGTAGACCTCGATGAGTTTTTTGGATTCATTGAAGTACTCTTCGGCCAGGCTGTAATTGCCGCTGTCCCATTCAACCACACCCTGTTTCCACAGCTCCTTGGCCTGCACGAGCAGATTCTCTTCCACCGCATCCCCGAGTACGACGACGAAGGCTCCCTCGGGGATCAAGACCCGCTCCGCCGGCAGACGGAGGTCGGGCGGATTCGACATGGACTGGGGCTCGCCCTCTTCTGTGGTTTCCTCGATGAACTCCTCGCCGGACCATTCCTCCGGCGTAATCAGCGTTCCGTCGTCGGTGACCACGGTCAAATCCGAAGCGTCCTCCAGCTCCTTCATCACATCCATCATCAGAGCTTGGGCCTTCTTCTTCTGCTCTTCACTGGAGCTCTTGGCCAGCTGAATTAGGGCAAGTGCCTCTTCCCGAGCCTTACCCAGGAGCTCTTCGCTTTCAAAGAGTTGATACTTCTGGTAGGCTTCGATTCCCTCGAGATACAATCCATTGGCCCTCTGGAACTTCAAAGGTGCACGCACATGGGCATCGAGCTCCTCCGCCTCCTTCAGGTACTGATTGATGTCCCGCTTCAGGATATCAATCCAGCGCTGGCGTTCCCGCAGCCGCTCCAGGAGGTTGGACATATCCGCAAGGGTTGTGTACGCCTGCTCTCTAGCTTCTACCAGTTTTCCGTCAGAAAACAGCTTCTGCGTTTCCGGTACTCCGGCTACCGCGGCGTTGTATTCGGATGGGAGAAACTTGTCTGCACTAATTGCCAGAAGCTGTTTGTTCAAACGTTCGGCCCGTTCCGCCAGCTCCTGGGCGGCCTTGGCGACGGAGTTATCGAAGGCCGTGTTGGCTCTCTCGGTCGTGCGGGCAAGATGCTTTCGAGCCGTAGTCGGATCGGACTTCCGGGATAGAAGCGCTGCATTCAAGGCATCTTCCGCCTGTTTCAAGGTTGTGGGATCGTAGTAGTCCGCGTCCGCTTCCCGAGCCCGGGCGATTGCGTTGCGAGCCTGTTGTATCTCTTCGTTTGTGATAGGAGCTACTTCTTCCTCTGGAACTTCCTCGGGTATCTCCTCTGGAGCTTCCACTACTTCAGGTGTTTCCTCTGGTGTTTCCTCTGCTGTTTCCTCAACCACAGGTTCCACAGTCTCCTCAGGAGTTGTTTTACAGTTCACCAGAAAGGCAACCACTCCAACGATCATCAGCAATACCAATATTCTTTTTGCCATCTTTTCCCCCTCATACGGAAGGCTTCAACTTTGTCGTTGCTACAAATTATATTAGCACTCCCCCTCCACCCCGTCAAGTTAAGTATTGACAGTGAGATCGGGTGAACAAGGGTGTCTGTTCCTGTTATGATCGCCTTATGAGCGCCAAAGTTCCGTCTCTCGTCTTTGCCGATCAGACGGGCAATATCCTCGATTTTCCCGAGATGGAGATGGTCGGCGCGAGCGCCGGCCGATTTGAGCGGCTAACACCTGGAGACTGGATACCTCTTCCGGCCGGCAGCGAGCTGTTTCAACTACCGGGGCGTCTGCCTGTAGGCTACAACCCCGGCACAGCCGGAGTACGAACCCTCGACCAAGACCCGTACACCGGCAGTCCTCATACTAAAGCAGTAGCTGCTTTCGTTGCTCCAGCCCATACCCAGATCTTTTCCGCAGCCTACCAGACGTTACCGGGAGCTGCGATTCTGCCACTGTTCGCCTATACCGCCGTAGGCTGGCTCGACAACGGGTTCGTTGTGGCTGCTTTGCGCATCGACAGTGATCCCCGCCAGGACATCGATAGATTTGATCCTTCCCGGATCGAGGCCACCACCCGCCGACAGATGAGGGCTCAAAAGCGTAACCGTCTTGTACAACATCTGGGCAAATGTGCCCTGGGCTACGGCTGCCCTGCTGCGAAGAATTATTTCCTCGAGCGATGGGAAGCACCGTTACCCACCTCCCCTGCGTGCAATGCCCGCTGTCTCGGCTGCATCAGCCTTCAGGAGCAGAGCGGTATTTGCGCTACCCAGGAGCGGATCCGTTTTGTTCCCACCGCTGAGGAGATCGCCGGCGTAGCCGTTCCCCATCTGCGGAGTGCTCCTCGGGCTGTTGTCAGCTTCGGTCAGGGCTGCGAAGGAGAACCCCTGCTTCAGGCCGAGACGATCGCCCGATCGATACGTTTGATTCGCGCCGCCACCAACCGGGGCACGATCAATATGAACACCAACGCCAGCCTCCCCGAACGTATCGGGTTGCTACGAGAATCCGGTCTGGACAGCATCCGGGTCAGCCTCAACTCCTGCCGTCCGCAGTACTATCAGCGCTATTACACACCCCAAGGCTACAACTTCGATGCGGTCAAAGCCTCTATTCGGGTCATGAAGAGCTTGGGAGGGTTCGTCAGCTTAAACTACTTCATACTTCCCGGATTCACGGATGAACGTCCCGAATTGGAGGCCCTTAGCGAATTGATCGATCAGACAGGGATCGACCTCATCCAAATGCGAAACTTGAACATCGATCCAGAGTGGTACTTGGAGCGTATTCGTTTCGAACCTGATGGAGCAGCGCTGGGTCTTCCCCGAGTGCTGGAGATTCTGGGGAGTCGGTTTCCCGACCTCCGTTTCGGCTATTTCAACCCCTGCTTGGATCTCAGAGCCTAACGCCGCAGCACCCCTGGCCGCAGCACCCCTGGCCGGGCGCCTTGTCACATCCCACTACTTGGCCCCGGCCAGGATGAGGATTTCCACGATAGACAGGTTGTACGCAGAAGTGCCTTGCCGCATGGCATAGTGGAGCGGAGTTTTATCCAGACCGTTTCGCGCATTTACCTGTGCCCCTGCGGCCAGAAGAACTTCCACCACAAGTTTGTCCGCGACCGATAGATGAAGCGGAGTGTTTCCGAGGGCATTTTTTGCATTCACATCGGCCCCGCTTTCCAGAAGAAGCCGTACCATATCGGAGTGGCTCATGGCGAGGTGAAGGGCCGTGTTGCCGAAATGGTCCGTTTTATCCGGATCGGCTCCCTGCTCGATCAGAAGTGCCGCAATATCAACGAGCCCATTTTCCGCTGCCCAAAGCAGAGCCGGCCGCGCAGGAACGACTTCGGCGTTTGTGCAGACCGGAATGGCAAGGATAGAGCCGAGCAGATACAGACAAATCGGAGCAAACCGACATGAAGAGCGGCAGAATCGATTCATCATTGAATCTATCGGCGCTTTTACCTGAAGGGTGTACGGGGATATACGGTGCGCTCTTGGATAATGCTTCAGACTTTGCTACTCTAGGCTCATGACAGGATTTCAGGTCCTCACTCTCGCCGAAATCGATGCCCTGAGCGGGGAACTCGATATATTTACTCAGAAGCAGGCGCCGTTGCCGGGGCTTGTTGCAAAAGGGCTGCACACCCCGTTACCGATCTGTTCGGGCGTCCTTGTCTGGGGATATGAGATTTTACGCTCAGCTCGAAGCCGGGGATTGCGGCAGTTGAGCTGCCTGGTTATCCCCTCCTGCCCGCGCCATGAGATGCTGTCCTTAGCCTTGAAACTTGAAAACCGGGCAGGCAACTTCGGCTGGCCTGAGAAGGAAAACATGCTGCGTTTCCTGGATTCGGTCCCGCCCGCCGGAGGATCTTTGCCCGCCGCTGTGATCGACCCTCTGGCCGAGCTGAGTCCCCTGATAGAGGACCACCGGGATCCTCAACTCGCCGTTAAAATCGGTACTTTTGCGGCTCTGCCTGAGACGCTGAAAGATCTGGTCGCCGAGGGACAGATCGACTTGAAAACCGCAGCCCGGGTACAGAGCCTGCCCGAGGGTGTATTCCATCAGCTTCTCAGCAGTGGCTTGACCTATAGCCGGCGCCGCCAGTTTCTCAACGAACTGTTTGAGATCAGTCGAAAGCAAAACCTGTCCGATCGGGAGCTCATCGCGGAAGCCGAGGCTGCGCTGAAGGACGAACGTCCCATTGAAAAGATCCATCGTCTCCGCTTCCCCACGCTTACCGCTATGGAACAGAGTTTCGCGGCCCTGGAACAAGACCTGCTGCAGGGCAGCGGCGTACAGTTGAAACCTCCCCCCTATTTTGAGGGAGAAGCATTTTCCGTTAAATTCGAATTCAACAGTGCCAAGACGTTCATCCGCAAACTAGACTCACTTCACTCTCTGGAAGGACGACTGGATGCCCTCTTCGAGCTACTACACTGATCTGATCCACAGGGTTTACGTGGAAGAGGGCGTGGCGGATTCCCCGTATCTGCAAAGGGCGGTGGGGCAGCTTCCCGAGGTTCCCGTGTACACTGTAAAGGACAAGCAGGAAATCCCTCAGAAGGATTTGAACCGGCACACCCTTTTCGTAGGAAGTCCACGGGGACAAACAGTCACCCGCTGCCCCGGATCCAAGGGACATTTGTGCTGCAACTACATTACCGTGGATCTGTACCTGGGCTGTACTCTGGGTTGTGGATACTGCATCATGGAGAGTTACCTGAACTTCTCCCCTCTGACGGTGTACCTGAAACCGGAAGGATCCATCGCCCGGCTGCAGGAACTGGCCCGGGAAAACCCGGATATCACCATACGAGCGGGAACCGGCGAGGTTGGAGACTCCCTGCTCCTCGATCCGCTCTTCGGCCTCTCCGAGCCGTTTATCACCGGCCTCTCCCAATATCCAAACGTCTACTTCGAGCTGAAAACCAAGACCCACTTCGTCGACCATCTCCTGGATATCGAGGAGAAGGGAAACGCGGTGATCGGATTTTCTCTAAATCCGCAACACCATGTCGAAACCTTCGAACCTCGAGCCGGCAGCCTTGATGAGCGCCTCGAGGCGGCTCGGAAGGTCCTGAGCAGCGGATACAATCTCGCCTTTCATTTCGATCCTGTCTTTCTCTCCGATAACTGGAATGAAGAGTATCTCCGGCTCGTGGCCGCCCTTTCCGAGTTCCCCGCAGATAGAATCGTCTGGATCAGTTTGGGAACGATGCGCTACACACCGGCGTTGAAGGAAACGCTGGGAGAGCAGCCCTTTCTCTACGAGGAATTTGTGCCTTGCCGGGACGGCAAGTTTCGCTATCCTCAAAAGATTCGCAGCGACATCTACCGCACTCTGTACGGGGAGTTGAGCAAGCGCTTCGCCGTCCCAATATATATGTGCATGGAAAGCACCGCGGTTTGGCAAAACGTTTTTGGCCAAGTCCCCGGTAAAATTGACCGATTACGTGCTATATTTAAACAGGTAAGAAGTGTCTAAGGAGGGGCTTTTTAGTTATGAAGAGCGCGAAGATTGGATGTATTGTACTTTCCCTGGTTCTATTCCCGGTATTGTACGTTTCAGCTCAGTCGGAAATCGGAACCATCGCCTATATGGAAGAAGGGGTGGGAATCGACCGCAACCGCGAGACGATTCCGTCGTGGGATGTCTTCATCGGTATGGGGGTGGAGAACTACGACCTTTTGCGCACAGACGAGAGTGGGTACGCGGAAGTAGAGATCGATGAGCCCCGCAGTGCACCGGCCATCGTACGAATATCTGCCAACACAAGCTTCTACTTCGAGATGAATAAGATCGGCCGAGATCAGACCACAACGATCGGAATGATCACAGGCAGTCTGTCGGTCAAGGTAGCCAAACTTTCCGGCCGGCAGAGCGTCGAGGTGGCCACCGAAAGCGCCCTGATGGGTGTCCGCGGCACCGATTTCGCCGTTACCCTCAGCCCCGGAGGAGACATCCTGGTCACCGCCGAGGAAGGCCGCGTGTCCTGCATCGACAAGAGCGGACAGGAACTTTTTGCCGAACCGGGGACGGTGGTGGAGAAACGCCCGGGCGAGCTGTTCCGGGAAGTTCCGGTCGCCGTTTCCGATCTGGACACGTTCCAAAGAGACTGGTATGCAGACCGCCTGGAGGTTTTTAAGTCGAATGCATTGCAGGCAATCAAATTCTACACCGAAAGATATCTACGGCTGAAAAACCGCTTCGACAGTGCATACAACGATCTGCAGCAGGAGAGCCAGATCCTCCGAAAGTGGTACGCTGAACACAAGCGGGGAGAGATCGGCGGTCGCATGGAAACCATGCGGGAGAAAAAAGAGCTTATCGGAGAGCTTTTGGAACTGCGCAAGATCCTCTACATTTTCGAGCGCGTGTACTTCCGCCTGGTTGAGTTGGAAGGGTACTACCATCAAGGTTACGGAAGGGGACAGATCGAGCCGGGACTTTCATCGGCAGCTTTTTTCAGCCATTTCGAACGGGAAAAGCAGGTTCTGAGCGAGCAGATGGCAGAGATCCGCTACATCACCAAGCTGTACGCCATGCGGAATGACGGGAACTTTCCAACGGATCTGTTCGAACAGGGAGAAAGCGAGTTTTTCGGGGAGGGTGAAGATCTTTCCTTCTAACATTGACAGAAATATAGAACAATTACTATATTGCAATCATGACCCAAACGATGATACAGAAGATCGACAACGTTCTCGATCGGGTTATTGAAAAAGAGAGCAACCTGTCCGTGGCTCAGCTCGGCCTGGTCGAGCGGGTCCGCTACAGCGAAAAACAGAACAAACTCTACGTGTTCGCAAAAGCCATACACAGCACCCACGGATGCTGTACCCTGCTGTCGCTGGTTCAGCAGTCCGATACCCTCCAGGACCTGGAAGAGCACTTTAGGACAGAGTTCCCCGAACACTGGGTGCAGATCGTTAACGTCTGAGAATAATCTCCCTACACTTCCTCTATATCCATAGGAAGCTCGACGGAATCAAGATTTTTCAGCCCGGTCAGCTCTCCTCCTGCTATCCTTGGAAGAAGCAGTAGCCGAGCATCCCGGAACTGTCCTTCGATCCGTTTCAAAAATTCTCCGTCCCTCTTGGCTTTATTTACGATCAGGCAGGAAATCTTCATTCCCAGATTCGCAAGTTCTTTCCAGATCAGCTGTGACTCAGCCAGGGACAACTCGTCCGGGTTGAGTACGAGAAAGGTTCGGGTGACGGAGCTGTCTTTGAACAGATCCGACATCCCCCTATACAGGTCCACCATATCGGCGATCTTGGCCAGAATCGGGTCGCGCTCTTTCGCAGCATCCTTCCGACCCTGCCTGATCCGGGTGACGATCTGCTCTTTGTTCAGGATCAGCTGCCTGAACTGGGAAAGTTCACTCAGCCAGAGCAGCGATACATCGGGAAGGGCCAGGAACTTCAGAGTCAATGCCGTTGGCGGCGTATCAAAAACGATGAAATCCCTGTCGGCGAACCGGCGTAACGTGTCTACCAGAGCGAGCAGCACCGCATACTCCTCCAGCCCGGGGGAGTACTTTAGAATTTTGAAGTATTTGTGCAGATTAAAGGCTTCCTGGTACTTGTACACGGAGCGAAAATCCCGCTCCGTGTCCTTGAGGTACTTCTTCACCCACTGATCGAGGTCGGTTTCCATTGCCTCTAATCCGGGTACGATCTGTTTAGGCTTCGAACCCAGAGAAATCTGAAAAATATCGTGGAGGTTGTGAGCGGGATCTATCGAATTGAGCAGCACCCGCTTCCCGCCGCGAGCGAGTTTCAGAGCGAAAAGTGAGGAGTTGGTAGACTTGCCAACGCCGCCCTTGCCCACGAAAAATAAAACCCGGGCGGTCACGGTTCACCCAGAGTAGATACCAACTCGGCCAGAGCGTCGTGGGCCACGTTGATACGTTTCAACATGACCTGTACTTCTTTCTCCATGAGAGGAAGAAGCTGCAAGGTGATATGTACCGGCGGAGCAGGCATGCCGACGAAGGAACCAAACAACAGCAGGGCGAAGATGTTTCGCAACTCGAGCAACTCGAACTCCAGAAACTCGGTCGCTTTATTGCTGTTGATGATCTGCAGGTCCTTGAAGAAGAGACGTACCTGCTCGAGCCACCGGAACCGGATCATTTTCCCCCCAACCCGTAAAAACGCAGCTCCCCGTTCAACTTGCGCTCCGAGGGGATCGCGCTGTATATCCCGTACAATCCGGCCAGGACCGATCCGTACAGGTAGAGATTGGGCACCATGAGCAGGTAGGCGATGCCGGCTGCATAGGCGGCGGAGATGGAGACCACCATTAAGCGCTTCTGATGGGATACAAAGTCTGCCAACTCCACATGTTTTGCGTCCACGGCCCTCTTATTGAACAGAGTTCGGATCAAAACTGGAAGTGCCACGCCAAGCAGCACGGAGAGAACCAGCAGAATAATCCCCCAGGCCCGCAAGCCGCCGAAGGGAGCTTGGATAGTGATGGTCATTCTGTGCAGCAAATAGCCCAACCCGAGGAAAGCAACAGCCAGAACGGTCAGGACCCAGAACAAAGGATTCAGAGTGCGGGCAAGCTTGGCGATATCTTCGTTCATGGTGGCATTCTACCCGGTTCCCGGAAAAAAAACAAAGAGGAGATCCCAAGGATCCCCTCTTTTTCAATACATGGCTTGAGTACGATGATTAAGCCTCGGCCCTGGCTTCCTTGGCTTTCGCCCCACCGAAGAACACGGCCAGGCCTTCGACGACGATCCAGATGGCGATCAAAACCACAATGGCGTTGATTACCACGAGATGCCACATCGCGCCGTTGATGAAGTTGATCTCGTTCAAAATGAGACCCCAGGTCGTCATCACTACCATGAAGGCGGCGGGAATGCCGCTGATCAGATATCGAACACCGCCCTGTCTTTTCAGATACAACGTGATAGCCACTAAGGCGAGAGAAGCGAGACATTGGTTGGTCGCACCGAACAGCGGCCAGAGGAGTAAAGCGCCGGTTCCACTCGCACCGGTTGCAAAGGCCAGAATACCGGCTGTGATGACGGCGAAAGCGGTGGCAGCATAGCGGTTCTGCATGAACTTGACCTTGATATCTCCGGCCAGCTCCTGCACCACGTAGCGCTGAATTCTCGTCGCCGTATCCAGAGTTGTCCCGGCAAAAGAGGCAACGAACACGCCCATGATCACGACTCCGAACTTCACGGGAATCCCGACCGCGGCGATCATGTTGGCCGAGCCCTGCACAAAAGCCCTGGCTGCGTTCCCGACTCCCCCTGCACCGGCCCAGGACTTGTAGTGTTCCGTCCAGGCCGCCAGTCCGGTGAACATGGTGCCGTCTTTGTTCTGATAGCCGATTCCGATCCCGGCAGTTACGGCGATGATGACCAGTACCGCCAGAACACCTTCTAAGACCATGGATCCGTAACCGACGAAAAGGGCATCCTCCTCCTGCTTGACCTGCTTCGAAGAGGTTCCGGAGGACACGAGGGAATGAAACCCTGATATGGCGCCGCAGGCGATGGTGATGAACAGCATGGGCCAAAGGGGAGGCGTTCCCGCGGGGGCAGCCCTGACAGCGGGGGCAACAACCTCCATTTTCCCGGTGAATCCAGCTATCAGAATACCCACAACCAGCAGCGCCATAGCGATGAGCAGCTGGTGGGAGTTGATGTAGTCTCTCGGTTGGAGAAGGGTCGTAACCGGAAGAGTCGAGGCGATGAATGCGTAGATCAGCAGGATGATTACCCACACTCCCATGGCGGGAATTCCGGCGATCATCGGCATGGCCAGGGGCAGGTAGGCACCGATCACGACGGTTACGTACATCAGGATCACCGCCAGAATGGAGAACAGGACGTGGTTGCCACCCCGTTTATAGACGATCCAACCAAGCAGTAGAGCGATCGGGATCTCCAACCACACAGGAAATACCGCCTGAGGATAAAGCGAAAAAACAATCGCGATGACTACCCCGAAAATGGCCACCACGATCAGCAGCTCGAAGAACACGATGATGAAGAAAATCGTCCGGGTCCTCGGATTGATGTACTTCTCCGTGATCTCGGAAATCGACTTCCCCTGGTTACGCAGGGACATCACCAGGGCGCCGAAGTCGTGCACGCCACCCATGACGATAGTCCCGACAAGCACCCAGATCAGGGCAGGCAACCAGCCCCAGATCACAGCGAGGGCCGGACCCACGATCGGCCCCGTCGCGGCGATGGAGGTGAAGTGGTGCCCGAAGATGATTCCTTTGCGGGTAGGCACGTAGTCCTGCCCGTCTTCCATCAGCACGGCCGGCGTCTTGTTGGCGTTGCTCAACGCGAATATCTTCTTAGCGACAAACCGGCCGTACAGTCTGTAGGCAAGGAGATAGCCAACAAAGGCCAGCACCATGATAATTACAGCGTCCATGAGGACCTCCTAAAAATATTGATTTGATGCATCCCTGTACCTCGTAAGCATAGTCAGGCGATGCAAGGATAGTACATGGTAAACCCAAAGCAATACGGACGCAAGGAATTTTTTAAGGAACCGACGGATTGTTTTTAAGGACGGATAGGGGCTTTGTTCCCGCGCCCCGGGTTTGGATTTCGCTCGGTTACGGGCTGGTAACTCCCCGGGCTTACGGATTACGTTCCCGTAACACTTCCCTTTCGACTGATTCGATGTCCGAAAAAACCGGTTCCGTAATGTGCAACACCTAAATGAATTATGCACCCAAAGGGGACAGATCATCCGTGGCATGGATCTTGCAGTATTACTGGTTCGAGTTCAAACACAAAGTTTACAGAGGAGGTTGGGATGGAAAAAATCGATGTGCTTGTGAAGGGTGTACCCGTACCGATCAACAACATGTTCAAGGGATTCTGTTCACTTCGGGGCAAGAGTGTGAGCGAGGGAATTATCGACGCTATGATCTCGATTATCGAACAGACCAGCGGCGGGTCGAACGACAATCTGAGGGCCATCGTGGACGAGTACCAGCTGGCGGTGAAGCAGAAATAATTGCCCGCGGTGAGGCTACTCGAGGGTCTCGAGGAAGCTGCACAGCTATCCATAGCCGCGGGATATGAAGTCTGTCGCGCATCCGGACCAGAGAAAACCCTCCGAAGCCCTTGCGGCCGAGGGGCGGAAAACGAGTGCCGGCCAGTGCTTCCCGGGCCTGCTCCACGGTTTCGACCCTGGGCACGAGCAGTCCCTGGGCTCCGGCATCGAGGCAGGGAGAGAGAAGGTGATAGAGGGTGTCGGCGGCCCGAACAATCACGGGCAACTCGTGGGCACGGGCTGTGCGGATCAGGTTCTCCGCACTCTCGATCGAATACGATCCATGCTCCAGGTCGAGGATCAAGAAATCCAGGAAATCATTTTTGAAGATCTCGATGATGCCGCTCCAGTGTATGGACACCAGCGTGGTGGCAAAGATCTTCTCCCGATTTTTGAGCTTTTCGACAAAAGCGGCCATCTGTAATCACTCCGATCATATCCAAAAAAAGGCTGCCCAGGAATCTCTTCCAGGACAGCCCAAGATTCTCTTGTATGCGCGGTGAGCTCTACACGACCGACTTTTCGGTTTCGAGGTCGAAGAAGTGTATCTTCTCCATAGCAGGTTTCAGATTCACCGGATCGCCGACATGGAATTGGAGGTGCGGCGGGGTGCGGACGATGATGCTCGGATGCTGGGTGGTGCTTACGTAGAGCAGGATTTCCGCACCGAGGGGCTCAACGACCTCTACCTTGGCGGTGAAGGTTTCTCCGTCAACGGCTTTTTCGGTAACAAGCAGGTCTTCCGGGCGAATGCCGAACAGAGTGTTTTTACCCACGTAGGAGCGAATTACATCGGCCAGCTGCGGCGAGAGGGCAATCTGGAAATCTCCCTCGTCGGCGATGAGTTTCCCCTTGTCCTCTTTTATCGCAGCCTGGAGAATGTTCATCGGCGGGGAACCAATGAAACCGGCAACGAAACGGTTCACCGGCTTGTTGTACATCTCGAGGGGCGAGCCGATCTGCTGGATGTAGCCGTCCTTCAGCACAACGATTCGATCTCCCATGGTCATGGC
>CAZBXU010000039.1:0-21749 GCA_964495755.1 uncultured Spirochaetaceae bacterium
ACCGGGAGAAAAGACTTTGTCGGGAAGCTTATCGTCAACTAAAAGACAAACTGAAGCACGGATACGATCTGGCGTTTGTTCTTTATCCTGGTAAACACAATCTTTCTGATCGGTATCGACAGCTCGATGCTGTGTTTGAGCGAGTTGGTCTGAAACGATGAAATACATTCTCATCTTCTTCATTACGTTGTATCAGAAGCTGTTCTCGCCCTGGTTGCCCCAAACCTGCAGGTTTACCCCGACCTGTTCGCAGTATGCGAAGGAGGCTCTGAAGAAATACGGTATGTTTCAGGGTTTTTTCCTCGCTCTGAAGAGATTGCTCAAGTGCCATCCCTTCCACGTGGGCGGCTACGACCCTGTTCCTTAGGCGAATTTGAGAAAGGAACCGGTATTGTGAAGAGAAAACCAATCAGGAGTATGTGAGAATATTATGGATAAAAGAACAGTAATTGCCGTTGTGCTAGCCGTTGTCGTGATCATCGGCATGATGATCGTACAGTCGGTATTCTTCCCTCCCGAGGAACCTACCGCTCAGCAGGCAACGCAGCCTGGCGAAACATCAACCCAACCCATCCCTGAAATGGAGGCCGAGGAGGCTGTGGAGGTACCGGTAGAGGGCGAGCAGCCCGCTGCCGCCGGGGGAAATCTTGCGTTAGTAGCCGAAGAGGGGATCGAGGAGGAGAACTTCACCATAGAGACCGAAGTTTTTCGGATCGGTTTTACCAATCGGGGCGGAGAGATTACTTCGATAGAGCTGAAAGAGTTTAGCAACATCGACGGATCTCCCGTCGAGATGATTTTTGCTCAGGACTCCGGCGTGAATCCGTTCAGCCTTCATTTCGGCGACGCCGACGCTCCGGCAGTAGAGGACCTGTTCAAGGTGGAACGCTCTCTGGTGGGAAAGGGCGTTACTTTTTCTAGGACGTTTTCTTCCCAGACCGGAGTACCTTTCACACTGAAGAAGAGCTACGGGTTCAAGCCTCAGGATTACCTGATAGAGCTCCGGGTGAGTATCGAGAACAGCATCAACGAGTATCCAGACCTGAACTACGACGGCTACGCCTACACCCTCGGTTTTGGGCCACAGATAGGACCGGAGTTTGAGAAACTGGATCGGCGCAACGAGTACAGGGAGTACCTGTACTACGCCGACGGCAAGAAAAACAAAGTCAAGTTCAATGATAAATTGGCAAAAATCGATACCCGGGTCACCTGGGCGGGAATAGGGGGAAAATACTTCGCGGTGATTGCCGTCCCCGACGCGACCCAATATCTGATAACCTACGATACCCGACCAATCGAGGGGCTGAACGAACACTCGAGTTTCTACCTCAGCCGGCCGGAGATCAAGAGCTCAAAAAATACGGATGTATTTCGTTTTTTTGTCGGACCGAAGAAACAGGATGTTCTGACCAGCTACAACGACTCAGGCAAGAACGCCTACAACCTGGCTGACATGCATTTCGAGGAGATAGCCTCCAGGCGGTTTATTCTGATTCATTGGCTGGCGGAGATCCTCAAGTTCTTCCTCGAGCTGTTCTACAGAATTATCCCGAACTACGGTGTGGCGATCATCCTGGTTACGCTACTGCTGAAGGCACTGCTCTTTCCACTCACCCACAAGAGCTATGAGTCCACGGCCAGGATGCAGGCTCTCCAGCCCAAGATCAAAGAGCTCAGAGAGAAGTATAAGAACAACACGCAGAAGCTCAACCAGGAAATGGCAGCCATGTATAAAAAGGAGGGAGTCAGTCCGCTCGGCGGCTGCCTTCCCATGCTGCTTCAGATGCCGATCTTGATCGCCTTCTACACCCTGTTGAACAGCCATTTTGCTTTGCGGGGGGCCGTATTTATTTCCGGGTGGATCAACGACCTCTCGGTTCCGGAATCTATCGTTAGTTTCACGCCTGTCAAAATCTTTAGTTTTGAATTTGGGAGTATACGAGCTCTGCCCTTTGTGATGCTCATAACCACCTTTCTCTCGTCGAAGTTCATGCAGTCTCCAAGTACGGATGCATCCGGCAAAAACATGAAGATGATGACCTACATGATGCCGATCATGTTTTTCTTCATCCTCTACAACATGCCCTCTGGACTGCTCCTGTACTGGACGATGCAGAACATTCTTACCGTGGGCCAGCAAATTTACATCAATTACAGGCGACAAAAGAAAAATGCGGGAGGTGATCCGGGGCCGGGACCTGTAAAGAGAAAGAAATAACGCTCAGCAAGGAGGAGCGATTGATGGACGTGAAAGAGTTTGAAGGAAAGAATGAAGAGGAGGCCATTAACAAGGCAATCGAATCGCTGGGTTTGAACCGGGATGATATCGATGTGGAAATTGTCGAAGCAAAAAAATCCTCTTTTCTTTTCGGAGGGGGGAAAGTCAAGATCCGAGTGCATCTGGAGGAGGAGCGGGAAGAAAGTACCGGGTCCCTCGAGCCGGCGGGGGATTTCGAGAATCAGATTATTGAGTTCATCGAAGGATTGATACGGAGAATCGGGATATCAGCCCACGTGCAGATTTCCTTTCGGGAGGACACCAAAATAGGAATCGACATCGATTCTCAGGACTCCGGTATCCTGATCGGCAAGAGAGGCCAGACCCTCGAAGCATTACAGACGATCGCGAATGTGGCGGCCGGCCGAATACAGGACGGCCATCCCCGCATCATAGTGGACAGTCAGAACTACAGAAGCAGGAGAGAGCGGAATCTGGTGCGGTTGGCCTACCAGACCGCCGAAGAGGTGCGCCGCACCCGCGACTCCAAACTGCTCGAGGCGATGAATCCCTTCGAGCGCCGGTTGATTCATACCGCATTGAGCGAGGAGCGGGATGTAGAGACCTCCAGCGAGGGAGAGGGGCTGTACAAGCGTGTGCGGGTGTACTACAGAGGATCGAGAAACCGGGGCTGAGCGTTTATTGGCCCAGCCACACAAAGCGCCTCCTTTAGATCGGGCCTAGAACTACTACGAGATTCTATTCACCACACCGTCGGCACTCCCGTATAGGCCTGGAACTTGTGATCTTTGGTGACGATCCGGGCGCCGAGAGACAAGGCGGTGGCAATGATCATCCGGTCCGCGGGATCCTGATGCGGATACTCCGGAAGTTGCACCGAAAGTCTGGCGATGTCGTTGTCGACGGGCACAAAATGCAGGAACGAGAGACGCTCACTTTTCCTTAACCACTCGAGTACGGGTATTCGCAGACGAAGCCGGCCTTTTCTTTCCAACATGAAAACTTCCCAGGTGCTGATTGAGGAGATGAGGATATCCGACTCATCCCGGGCGTGATCCACGGTAGTTCGTGCCCGCTCGCTGAGAAGTTCAGGACTGTCCAGATACCATATCCAGATATGAGTATCGAGCACGATCATTGGAGTGCATCCCAGTCAGTGTCTACTGGTGCGGTTGGCTCTTCGTAGTACTCAACAAGCCCGCGCAGAGCCAGCAGGTCTTCCTCATCGCTCGGCTTGTAGGGAACGATTTTCGCTACGGGCCTACCGTGGTCGGTGATCAGAATCACGGTGTTCGTTTCCTCAACCAGACGGAAGTATTCGAATGCTTTTGGTTTAAACTTTGATTTTGGCACAATCGTGGGCATTTGCTCTTCCAAATAGGACTATGGTTATAATACCATGGTCTATATATTTAGTCAAAGAGGGTGACAGGAATTTCCACTTTTAATTCAACGCCCGAATCCGCTCGAGGGTTGTGGGGTGGGAGTAGTGGTAAAAGCTGTACAGAGGGTGAGGAACAGGATTGCTGAGATTGTCCTTGCTGAGGCGTTTCAAAGCTGTCTGAAATGCTTTGCCGTACCGTGTTCGGGATTTTACGAAGTGATCCGCCTGGTACTCGTGACGTCGTGACCACCAGGAAAACAGAGGTTTGAGATAGAAGGTAAACGGGCCTGAAACAAACATCACCAGGACGAGGACTGCCTGTGGGCTCGTTCCTGAAAAACCAAAAGCTTCGAAGAACGGCGAGTAATTAAGGAGCAGGCTCAACAGCCAAAAGCCGAGCAGTCCTGAAGATACCGAGAGAGCCAGGCGTTTGAGAATGTGTCCCAGCTTTTCGTGTCCGATCTCGTGGGCCAGGACTCCTGCTACCTGGTCTTCCTCCAGGCTGCGGATCAGGGTGTCGAACAGCACGATCCGCTTGACTCGGCCCAGTCCACTGAAGTAGGCGTTGCTGTGTCTGCTCCGCTTACTGCCGTCCATGACGAAGATTCCCCGGGTTTTGAATCCCAAACGATCGGCCAGAGCCTGAACCTTCTCCTTCAGCGATCCTTCCTCGAGGAGGGTGAACTTGTTGAACAGAGGAGCGATGACCTTCGGATAGAGTACGATCATCACCAACTGAAAGGTGGTGAACAGGATGAATCCCCAGAGCCACCAGAGCGTGCCGGCGCGAATCAGCACAAACAGCAGGGCCAGCAGCGGTGTCATCAGAACGAGAGAGACCAGCAGGCTTTTCAATCCATCGAGGATGAAGAGTTTCCAGGTCATCCGATTGAAACCGTAGCGCGCCTCTATAACGAACTGGGCGTAGATCGTTGTTGGAAGCGAAACGACACCAAATATCAGCGAGATCAGATACACATACAGGATTCCCTGCAGGATGGGTCCTACCGCAAGAGAAGATACCCGACTTTCAAGAGATCCCAGCCAGCCGCTCAACACCAATAGAAGGACCAGTCCGGAACTGACGAGGGAGGAAACCACTGCCAGAAGCGTCTTGCTCCTGCTGTAGTCGATCGCCCTCTGGTAGTCCTGTCTCCCCCAAATCTCCACAGCCAATTCGGGGGGGTTGTCTTTACACGAGCGGGCATGTCGCAGGTTGAGCCAGAGTAAAAACTGTTCCCAAATGAGCTCGAGGAAGAACAGCGAAAGAAAGAGGATCAGAATCGCCTGTGGTTTCATGCAGAAGGTCCTCCGGTTCGTTCAAATATAGTAACAACGGCACCGAAGTAGCAACGAGTGAGAGAAAAACTTTCCGCAATGGCGAGCCGGACGCACATCTTCGGACACGCCAAGAGTGTAGGGTATATACAAGTCCGGGTTAAGTCTTGTACCGAGTCGACCTTTATACCGTCACCCGGGTGGTTTCTTCAGATCCCGAGGTACGCTTTTTTCACCCCCTCGTCTTGAATCAGCTCCCCGCTGTCTCCGCTCATTACTATCTGACCGTGCTCCAACACGTAGGCACGCCGGGCGATCTCCAGACTCTTGCGTACGTTCTGCTCAACGAGCAGGATCGTGACCCCCTCACCGTGCAGCATCTTCAGCGATTGGAACACATTGGTCACGATATTGGGCTGCAGTCCGAGGGAGGGCTCGTCGAGCATGAGAAATCTGGGTCGGGACATCAGGGCTCTGCCGATAGTCAACATCTGCTGCTCCCCACCGCTGAAGGTTCCCGCCATCTGTCTCTGGCGCTCCTCGAGCTTGGGAAAAAGCCCGTACACCCACCTCAGGTTCTCCTCAACCTTCTCAGAGTCCTTCACCGTATAGGCCCCCAGCTCCAGATTTTCCTTTACCGTCATGTAGGGAAAAAGCCGGCGTCCTTCCGGCACCAGGGCGATTCCCCGGGCAACTACGCTGTGGGCTGGAAGGTTTTCGATCTGCTTATCTTCGAAGGTGATGGTTCCGCTCGTTTGCCGGTGGATACCGGCGATCGTCTTCAGTAGGGTGGATTTACCCGCACCATTAGCTCCGATAATAGCCACGAATTCCCCTTCGGCCACTTGCAGGGAGATGTCCCAGAGAACTTGAATCCCTCCATAGCCGGCGTTGATCTTTTCTACTTCAAGCATAGGTCTCTTCCTCCCCGAGATATGCCTCGATGACCGTCTTGTTGTTGGCCACTTCCTTTGGAGTGCCTTCGGCTATGATCTTGCCGTAGTTGAGAACGATGATTCGTTGACATAGCTGCATAATCGCTTTCATCACGTGCTCCACCACAATGAGAGTGATCCCCATCTGCTCGTTGACCATACGTAATTCATCCAGGGTCTCGTCGATCTCGACAAAGGTCAGGCCGGCCATGAGCTCGTCAAGAAGAAGTAGCCTGGGCCCCGTTGCCAGGGCAGTGGCCAGGACGATTCGCCGTTGAGAAGCGATGGTAAGGTTTTTTACCAGGTTGTCCCGAAAAGCAGCAAGCTTGGTCAGCTCGAGAATGTGCTCGACCTGCTCGATCTGTTTCGGCGTGGGTCTGAAGTGAAGCTCGTGAGCCAGTATTCCGGTCAGCACGTGGTCGTAGACCGTCATCTCGCCGAAAGCTCGGGCGATTTGAAAGGTCCGGCCAATTCCCAGCTGGGAGATCTTATGGGGTTTGAGACCGCTTATTCTTTTTCCTTCGAACTCGATCGTTCCGGCGGTGGGTTTGAAGTAGCCGGCGATCATGTTGAAGGTGGTGGTCTTGCCGGCCCCGTTGGGACCGATTATGCCCACGCGTTCCCCCTCCTGTACCGTGAAGTTGTTGTTGTCCACCGCCACCACGCCGCCGAACTCTTTGCGCAGGTTGTTTACCTCTAGTATGGTGCTCATTTTTTTCCTCCCTGGATTCTGCGGACCAAACCCATGAGGCCCCGAGGTTCAATGATTAGTATGGCGATCAGGGCAACCGACCAGATGATGAAGCGGTACTCGGGAGCGAAGCGCATGAGCTCGAGGATCAGAGTCACGATCCCGGCTCCGATGATCGGACCGATCAGGGTGCCCAGGCCTCCCACCAGGGCCATGATCACAACCATTTCCGAAGTCATCCAGGCAAAGGTGGTGGGATGCAGCAGCCGGAAGAAATGGGCAAACAGGCTTCCCGCTAGACCGGCGATCCCGGCACCGATGCTGAAGGCCAGGACCTTGTATAAGGAGGTGTTCACCCCGATTGCTTCGGAAAGCTCTTCATTTTCCCGGATCGAGATAAGAATCTTTCCGAATCCGGAGTTGACCAGGAAGTAGAGAAAAACCACCGCTAAGATCCCGAAGATGAGGATAAGATAGTAGCTGGAGTTCAGGCTGGTGAACGAGATGCCCAAGAATCCCTCCGGAGGAGGAATGTTCCGAAGGCCCATCGGACCGTTGGTAAGGGACACGGAGTTGAGGATCACGAGGTAGATGAAATGGCCGAAGAAGAAGGTGGTCACGGCGAAGTAATGCCCTTTCAACCTTAGCCCCGGATAACCGATGATGGCGGCGAAAATGAACACCATAATCCCGCTCAAGGGAAAGGCCACCCAGAAGGGAAAACCCGCCTTTAGGGTGAGCAGGGCCGAGGTATAGGCGCCGACTCCATAGAAAGCCCCGTGGCAAAAGGTCAGAGGTCCGGTGTAGCCGGTGGTCAGGTCGTAGCTTCCTGTGAGGATGGCGTAGATGATAGCCAGAACTGCTACATAGGTGATGTACTCCGAGGTAACCTGCGGGAGGATGGCCAGCGCACCAAGTACGACGGCGAGGATGATCAGGTTGCGGATCCGGGTCCGTTTTTGTTTTTGATTCTTTACAAGTACTGTATCTACCATGGCTCATACCCTCCCAAAAAGGCCCCTGGGGAAGAACAACAACACCAGGATCAGCACGAAGAAGGTGAATCCGTGCTGGTAGGCCGCGGAGATGTAGACACCGCCCAGGCTTTCCACGATGCCCAGTCCTAATCCACCGATCAGGACACCCGCTACGCTGCCGAATCCCCCGAGGATCACTACTACTAAAGACTTGAGCAGGGGCAGGTCTCCCATGGTTGGAAACACGGAGTATAGGGGCGAAATCAGCACGGCTGCAGTGCCGGACAGGGCTCCTCCGATCATAAACACTGCGGAGTTGACGGTGCTGATGTTGATGCCCACTACTTCAGCCGCTTCCCTGTCCTGACTGGCGGCCCGGATCGCCTTGCCCATCTTTGTCTTCATGATGAAGAAATAGACGGCGATAAACAGCGCCAATGCCACCGCTAGGACCACGATCCTCTGGTAGCTGACAGCGAAGCCGAACAGTGAGATCCCCCCCGGCAGGTAGGTGGGAAAGATCTTCGTTTTAGCGGTCCAGAGCAGGATGGCCAGGTTGGACAGCAGGAAAAACAGAGCGATAGCGCAGAGTAGCTGTATTCGTCCTCTTCCCGTCCAGCGCCTGTAGAGGAAGCGCTCGATGCAGAATGCCAGGCCGGCCCCAACCACCATGCCCAGCAGCAGGGAGACAACAAAGGGAAAGCTTGCCAGTTTCACTGCGAAATAGGCCACGTAAGCTGCGATCACGTAGATTCCGCCCTGGGAGAAATCCGGGATGTCGGTGATGCTCCAGATCAGGTTCAACCCAAGGGCGATCAGGGCGTAGGAGGCCCCGATGATGATACCGTTGATGAGTTGCTGTAAGAACATATCCAGTCCCTCTCTTTCATGTTCCTGTAATTACTTTAGTGTAAGAAAAAAGTATTCAGGGGAATTTCCCCCTGAATACTGCTAGACGTTTTTTCTGTGTGCTCCAGCAATCCTACTGGGCGACGCGGTCACTGCCCTCCCATTTGATGAAGGCCGGCTCGTAGCGTCCCTGGTTCTTGTACTCTCCGAAGTCCTCGAACTTGATGTGGCCCTCCAGACCTTCCCAGTCGGTTTGCTTGATCGCGTCCCGGATCTTCACAGAATCGAGGGAGTTGGCTTTCTCGATCGCTTTAGCCACCACAGTAATGGCGTCGTAGCCGAAGAGGATGGCATAGTGCATGGGAGCGTTGAACTTGTCTTTTACGCGTTTCTCGAAGTCCGCAGGAATGCTTCCCCAGAGAGCGACCGAGTAGGTACCGTCGACGGCGTCTTCTCCGGCCAGCTCGAGGATCTCCTTCTCGCTCATCTCCTCCGAACCGACGAACTTGATTCCCGGGGTGATCCCCAGCTCTTTGGCCTGCCGGAGGATCATGGCACCTTCGGCGGCGGTGCCCACGTAGAAGACGACGTCCGGTTTGGCGTTGCGGATCTTACCGAGCAGGGACATGTAGTCGGTGGTTCCTCTCTCGAAGTACTGCTCGCTGACGTTTTTGATCCCTTTACCGCCCATCTCCTCTTTGAACATCTCGGAGAAGGAACGTCCGTAGTCATCGTTAACAGCCAGGAAGCCCATGGTTTTAGGATTGTACAATTTGATGATCTTAGGGCTGAGCAGAGGGGCCATCAGACCCATGCTGGGGCGCATCCGGAAGAAGAAATCGTGGCCCGGGCTGGTAACCGCGTTGGCGGCACACTCGATTGTGATGCCGGGAATCTTGAACTCATCGGCCAGGGGAGCGATTCCCATGCAGCAGGAGCTGCAGTGGTCCCCAATAAAGGCTAACACCTTGTCCTCCATGGCCATCTTGCGGATGTTGGCCACCGCTTCGGTAGGCTCGCAGCGGCTGTCGTAGCGGACGATCTCGATCTGGTAGGTCTCCCCGCCAACTTTTACTCCGGTCTTGTTGATGTCCTCTAAAGCGAGTTGCACGCCCCGCCAGCCGTTGGTTCCGAACTCGGCGGCTGAGCCGGTGAAGGGAGCAGTGTAACCGACTTTGATGACCTTGGCTTTTGTGGCCGCTTCCTGTCCGCCCCTAGCCCAGAGGCTGGTTACGCCGAAGAGCAGAACGAGAACGAGCGCGATGGTAAAGAGACGTTTTTCCATCGTCATGATAAAACCTCCTTAGAATTTTTTTTTGAGAATGGCTGGTTCGCTCAAAACCTCAAGATCAGCAATCAGCGGAATAAATATGGTTTTGGAGACGAATACCAATTCTCTTCATCGTAATTGTAGAATAGATTTGTTGGGATAACAAGATTACGAAACGAGAATATTCTCAAAAAAGCCGGGATCGAAGTTCCTGCCTGTAGAGTCCCAGCATCGCTTCGGCCGTGGAGACTTTTGTATTCCAACAGGCCGGCCGCACCGTTTGTGAACTCCTGGTCGCCCACAGCAATCGCATCGTAGCCCAACTCTGCGTATACCTGGAGGATGTGCGCTGCCAGATCGGGATCGGGGTATTCATCGAAGATATCCCCGGCGTCGAGAATCAGAGATGGCCCGGAGGTTTCCAGAGAGCGCAAAAAGGCAGCCCGTTTTACCAAACCGGCTACGGGATTCATTTTGCACCTGCAGCCGTCCACGTTGCCGTTTAAAGAAGCCGTGTAGTATATCGTGATAGTGTTTTCTGAACCTGCCGGTAGCGGAATAATTGTGAAGAACAAGAGCCATAGAAACGTGGTTAGATGGTACATCGCCTGCTACCCAACAGCTAAGGAATCGATATAGTATATCCCCTGTATTATGCCCGAACTGCCAGATCTGGTGTATATCGAGAAGAAGCTCCGCCCTGTCGTGCTGGATAGAGAGATTAAGGAAGCGCCGGTATGGGAGCCGATTGTTCTGCGTATGGGTGTGCCCGGGAGTTTCGCCGAGACTCTGCCGGGAAAGACGATCACCGGCCTGCGCCGCCGCGGCCCTTTCCTCGTTTTCAACCTGCCTCCATTCGAGATAATCGTCCACTTCATGCTGGCCGGATTCTTTCGTGTCGACAGGGAAGGTCCGCAAAAACAAAAAAAGCAGGGCGGCAAGCGGCGTTTGAACAAGGAACACTGTTTCTCCCTGGAGCTCGGCGATCGGGTCAGCCTGCACTACTTCGACTCCCGCCGCATGGGCAAGATCTATGTGGTCGAGACAGGAGTTACCGCCGGTATTCCCGGTTTCGATACCCAGGGCACGGATGTGCTCTCCGACGATTTCACTCTACAGGTGTTCAAAGAAAAGATTGCGGGGCGGTGCCACCAGGTCCGGGTGTTTCTGATGGACCAAAGCCTCCTGAGCGCTATAGGCAACGCCTACGCCGATGAGATTCTGTTCGCTGCCCGCATCCATCCGAAAACCGGCTGTAATCAGTTGGGGGAAGAGGAAATCGACAGGCTGTACCACAGTATTATTTCGGTTCTGACCTGGGGAATCGAGGAGGTTGAGAAAGCGGACCGGCCCATCGATGCTAAGGTCCGGGGCCACCTGAAAGTACGGAACCGAAAGGGTGAACCCTGCCCGGTCTGTGGAACCACGATACGCAGGACAGGAGTGCTGGGCTACGATTCCTTCTTCTGTCCCAAGTGTCAGCCCGAGCGACGGAGCCGACTGGTTTCCTGGGACAAGTTGTCATGAATCCGTCGAAATCTGCTGACCGGGCTCTTGGCCTCTTTCACCCGACCATCCGCCGCTGGTTCAAACAGAACTACGCCGCTCCCACAGACATCCAGATCCGTTCCTGGCCGTACATCGCCTCCGGCGGGCACGTTCTTCTCACCGCTCCTACCGGAAGCGGGAAGACCCTCTGCGCCTTTCTCTGGGCGATCAACCAACTGGTCACGGGCGCCTGGTCCCGGGACAACACCCGGGTGCTGTACATCTCCCCTTTGAAGGCGCTGAACAACGACATCCGCCGCAATCTGGTGTATCCGCTTCGGGAGATCCGGGAGAAGTTTTCTACAGAGGGGCTCGTCTGTCCGGAAATACGGATCATGACCCGCAGTGGGGACACCTCGACCCGGGAACGGCAGCAGATGCTTCGCCGTCCACCAGAGATTTTGATCACCACCCCGGAAAGCCTGAATCTTCTGCTCAGCTCTCCAAGAGCCCGGGAAAACCTGGCATCGATAGAGACGGTAATCCTCGATGAAATTCACGCGATTGCCGCGGACAAACGGGGAACCCATCTCATCACCGCTGTAGAGCGTCTCGTGCTCCTGTCGGGGGAGTTCCAGCGGGTAGCCCTCTCGGCCACGGTCAGGCCATTGGAAAGGGTTGCAGAATGGATCGGTGGCTACACCCTCGTCCGCGAGTCGGACACTGCGCGGGGTCAGTGCGAGCCGGTATACCGAAGACGGGAAGTGACGATCCTGAAATCCAGCCATACCAAACAGCTCGAATTGCGGGTCCACACCCCGGATCGGGTTGATCGCGGTGTATCGGAATCTCAGCCGGCCACCTCAGCCCGCGAAACTTTTTGGTACGATCTGGTACAAGAGATTAAGAGCAGAATCCGAAGAAACCGTTCAACCCTCATCTTTACCAATACCCGCAGGCACGCGGAAAAACTGGCCCGCCTGATAAACGAAGAGGAGGATGTCCAGCTCGCCTATGCCCACCACGGGTCTCTGTCCAAAGAAATCCGTTTGGTGGTGGAGCAGAGGCTAAAAGCCGGAGAGCTCTCTGCCATCGTAGCCACCAGCACTCTGGAGCTGGGTATCGACATCGGAGAGCTCGACGAAGTGCTTCTCTTCCAAACCCCTTTTTCCGTTTCCTCTTCCCTACAGCGTATCGGCCGGGCCGGTCATGGTGTCGGACAGGTGAGCCGAGGCCGGCTCTATCCTATCCATGGGAGAGACCTCCTGAATGCCGGTTTGATGGCCCGCTGTATTGCCGAGCAGGATATCGAAGAGATACACCCCGTGGAGGGTCCTCTGGATCTACTGGCTCAGATCATTCTGTCCATGACGGGGGTGCGGGTCTGGAATGTCGGCGAGCTGTACGACACGATGCGAACCAGCAGCCCCTATCACAATCTTCCCCGGAAACTCTTCGATCTAGTGATAGAGATGTTGGCCGGTCGTTATGCGGATCAGTACCTGCGGGAGCTCAAACCTCGACTGTCCTGGGACAGGCTGGAGAACACCGTTCAAGCCCGGCGGGGAGCAAGGTTTCTCGTATATCGGTCGGGAGGAACGATACCCGATCGAGGATACTACGATCTGCGTATCCAGCAGAATAACGCCAAAATCGGAGAGCTCGATGAAGAGTTTGTATGGGAACGGAAAGTCGGCGACACCTTCAATCTCGGTACGCAGAGCTGGAAGATCGTTCGTATCGACTCGAAAAATGTCGAAGTAATCCCCTGGAACGGCCCGATTAACATCACCCCCTTTTGGCGGGCAGAGAGGGCAGGCCGGGATTTCCACTACAGCGAAAAGGTCGGTCAGTTTCTGGAGCGGTGGAACGACAGGCTTGGTCACCCGGAAATGGTTGATTCCCTCGTGAACGAATACTTCCTCGACGAACCTTCCGCGCAAGCCCTGATCGCTTTTCTCAAACGACAGAAGGCAGCAACCGCCGGCCAGCTGCCCCACCGCCATCATCTGCTCATCGAGCACGTAAAAGGGCCGCTCGCTCAGGCTGCACTCCAGCGGGTAATCCTCCATACGCTCTGGGGGGCCCGGGTCAATTATCCCCTCTCCCTGATCCTTGAGGCTGCCTGGCGAAAGACCCACCGGAGGAGCAGCGTGGAGGTGCTCGCCGATGATGATTGTCTGCTGATTATCCCCTCCGATCCTGAAAGGTTTTTCGTCGATGAGCTTCTCTCTCTCGCTCGGCCGAATACTGTTGAGGCACTGCTGCGGGACAGCCTGGAGGGCAGCGGTTTCTTCGGTGCCCGTTTCCGGGAGAACGCCGGGAGAGCCCTGATCATTCCCCGATCGAATCTGGACAGAAGGATACCCCTCTGGTTGACTCGCATGCGCTCCAAAAAGCTCCTCGAAGGGGTGGCGGGCTATCCGGAGTTTCCCATTCTGCTCGAAACGTGGCGAAGTTGTCTACAGGATGAGTTTGACCTGCCCTCGGTCAAGCTTGTCCTTTCTGAGCTGGCTCAAGGACAGATCCGCCGCAGTGAAGTCCATACCGATTTTCCGTCGCCCTTTGCCGACAACATCAGCTGGATCCAAACCAACCAGCATGTGTACGGAAGCAATGCGTTGCCCGGAGCCGGAGTGTCGGCGGTACAAGGCGAGGTGATTCGGCAGATCCTCTACTCCTCCCGGTTACGACCCCGAATCGCGGACGAGCCGGCCGCGGAGCTTCAGCTCAAGTTGCGGCGCATCGCTCCGGGATACGTTCCGGCATCGGCCGAAGAGCTTCTCGACTGGGTAAAGGAACGGCTGATCCTGGCGGATCCGGAGTGGATCGAGCTGCTCGAAGCGGTGAAGCGGGATCACCGTCTTGAGGCGAAGGATGTCGAGGAGAGGATCGCAGAGAAACTGATCCGATATCGTTTACCCGGAGCGGAGTGCTGGGTGGTATCCGCCCTCGAGCTGATGCCCAGGATCCTGTGGGCGTTCAGCCAAGGAACCGGCCGAGAGAGCATCGAAGTGCTCGAGGCGGTGGAAGTTGATGAGCAGCGCTTCAGCAGGGGTTCCCTTGCCTGGGTTCGGGATAATCTCAAGGACGGTGAGCTCGAAGCGGAAGGAGCGGTCCCCCTTCTCTCCACCCTGGTCGGGGAATGGCTGCGTTTCTACGGACCGATTCCCCTGACTTGGATCAGCCGCTGCCTGGGCTTGAGGACCCCTCGTCTTGAGGCAGTACTCGATGCTTCTGTAGAGAGTGGGAGTCTGGTTGTAGATCACTTGACCCGAGGCGCCACGGAACTTCAGGTTTGCGATGCAGAAAATTTGGAGATCCTGCTTCGCCTGACCCGCAAAGGTGGGCGACCCTCCTTCAAGGCCCTGGATCTGGATCATCTCCCCCTCTTTCTGGCTGCTCATCAGGGGCTGGTTGGGAAGGCCCAAGAACAGCAGAGAAGTACTCCGGAAGATCTACGGCGGGTTCTGGAACAGTTGTTCGGCTTTCCCGCCCCGGTTCGCCTTTGGGAAGAGGAGCTGTTTCCCGCTCGGCTTGAGCCCTACTTCGGTTCCTGGCTGGATGCGCTAATACAGCGCAGCGAACTGCAGTGGTTCGGCTGCGGAAAGCAGCGAATCAGTTTTTGCTTCTCCTCGGATCTCGATCTTTTCCTCAGCCCGGATGGTTCCGATAGGGGGGAGGATCTGCACGGGCTGCTGCCCTCTCCCCGAGGAAAGTTTTCCTTCTGGGATCTGGTGGATCATTCGGGGCGGAGTTCTGCCGACACGACCGAGACAATCTGGAAGCATGTCTGGAGAGGTAGGCTGGCCGCGGACTCCTTCGAGGTGTTGAGAAAGGCGGCGGCTGGAGGATTCCGCGCTCTGCCCGATTCGACAGACAGGAACAAGGCGAGAGGTCGGACCGGAAGGAAAAGCTACGACCGCTGGCGCGCATCCCATCCCTTCTCCGGCAGCTGGTATGGGATCGAAGCTGCAGTTGAAGCAGACCCCCTGGAAGAGGAGGAGCTGGCCGGGGATCGGGTGCGTCAGCTTCTGCAGCGTTATGGAATCCTGTTCAGAGAAATACTGGCCCGGGAGCTGCCGTCTCTCCAATGGTCACGGCTGTTTCGAACGTTGAGGATCATGGAACTGTCCGGGGAAATACTGAGCGGGTACTTCTTCGAGGGCGTTCCGGGTCTGCAGTTCATCAGCCACAGCGCTTTCCACTCTCTGAAAACAACTCTCCCCCGGGAAGAGATCTTCTGGTTTTGTGCCCTAGATCCCGTATCTCCCTGCGGGCTGGGACTGGAGATGGCCGGACTGCCGGCGCGACTGGCTTCCAATCACCTCGTATATCACGGCAGCAGACTGGTTGTGGTGTCCAAGGGGCGGGGAAAGGAAATAGATATCCGCGTACCCCCTCAAGATCCTGCCATTCCCCGCTATCTCCGAGTGTTCGGGGGTCTCCTCCGCCGGGATGTTGCGCCCAGGAAGAGTATCCGGGTCGAAAGAATCAACGGGTCGGCGGGCCGGGAAAGCCCCTACAAGGAGTCCTTTTTATCGTACGGGTTTGTCGAGGAGTACAAGGGGCTGGTACTACGGGCCGGGTATTGATTATTCCGAAGGGGTTGAAATTCTTGGAAGGAACGGAGATAGTAGATCCACTATGAAAAAGGCAGAGTGCAAGGGTGATCATCAGGGGCATCTGTGTGTACTGGCCAGCAATGACCAGTTTGACAAAATTAAAAAGCTTACACAAAACCCGCAGTACATCTGCTTCAACTGCGGCCGGGTTGCCAACTACGAAGACAACCTCTGCAACCCCATGTCCCTCAAGGATTAGCCGGCCGGCGTGAAGCTTCGATCCTTCAAACGTTTCGATAATAACGCCAGCCATCGACTTCAAGACCTTCCTCTGGCCTCCATCAGCCGGACCATCCTGTCCGTGATTGCCCATTCAGCCGATTCCGCTGTGGTCGCTCCCTGTCTGTTTGCCCTTTGGTGGTGGCACGGTTTTTCGCGGCAGAGTATCGCCATCCCTATAGCCGTCGGATATGTAGTTTCTGTGTTGGTCACCTCGGTTCTCAAGTACGCCTTTCGCAGGCGCAGGCCGGCCGGGGAGTGGGGTGCGTTCTATAGAAAAACGGATCCCCACTCCTTTCCGTCGGGCCACGCTTCCCGAACCATAACCATGACGATGATCGTCATGGCGGGGGGATGGATGCTGATCGCAGTCGCCTTGCTTCTCTGGACCCTCTCGGTCGGACTATCCCGCATTATTCTCGGTGTGCACTATCTCTACGATGTGCTTGCCGGTTATCTGCTCGGTCTGGGGATTGGAGTAGGCATGTGGCTGCTCATGGCATTCGATATCATTTCTTAACGGAACTGCATCGTGAAAGATCCTCTCCGCCTGCCGGTTTCCTGCAACAAAGACTGCGGTGCCGGCTGCCCCCTGCTCGCTGAAGTCGAAAACGGCCGTCTGCTTCGAATCCGGGACAATCCCCGGCGTCCGCCCCACATGACTGGCTGTGTCCGGGGATACCAGATGACCCGGGCGGTGTATCATCCGCAGCGTTTGAGCTCGCCCCTGCTTCGAAGCGGTCCCCGAGGTTCGGGGCAGTTTCGCGAAGTCCGCTGGGATGAAGCATTGCAGTACGTATGCGAACGTCTTGACGGGATCCGGTCAACATGGGGCCTGAAGCGGTCTTGCGTCTGGGAGGGTCCGGCTCTTGCCGGGGTGCCCTGCACAACACGGCTCTCCTGACGCGGCGATTCCTCTCCCAGTTCGGCGGCTATACAGATATCACGGGAAGCTACAGCTCCGGCGCCGAGAGTTTTGTGACTCCCTATCTGTTTGGTCCGGGGTACGCCCGCCGCACCGGGATTGATGCAGCCACACTGCGACACTCCCGATTGATTCTGCTCTGGGGTGCCAACATCCTGGACACCCGTTTTGGCTGCGAGCTGGGCAGCCGTATACGTGAGCAGCGACGCAGAGGCGTCCCGGTGATCGTCATCGATCCCCGGCGTTCCCGTACCGTTGAACGTCTCTCCGACCAGTGGATCCCCGTGCGTCCAGGGACTGCCACCGCGCTCATGGCGGCGGTTCTGCATGTGCTGCTCTCCGACGCCCTGGTGGATCGGGATTTTATTCGGCGCACCAGCGTGGGCTTCGATTTCCTGGAACGGTACATACGCGGTGACACGGACGGACAACCCAAAACACCTTCCTGGGCAGAGAAGATTTGCGGTGTTCCTCAGAAGACTATTGTGCAGCTGGCACGTCAGTACGGCAGGAGCAAACCCGCCGCCCTGATCCCGGGACTTTCGATTCAGAGAACGATCGGTGGGGAGGAAGCAATTCGGATGTCTGTGGCGCTGCAGACGGCAACAGGCAATGTCGGCGCTCCCGGCGGATCTTCGGGGTCAAACATCTGGAATCGACTTTCCGGACCCCGATGCGGGCGCCTTCCCGTACCTTCGCATCTGACTCCACCGGGGATTCCCGAGTACCTCTGGCCCGACGCGATCCTTGAGGGTAGAGCCGGGGGCTACCCGACGGATATCAAAGCCATCTACAACGTGGGAGGGAATTATCTCATCACGGGAAGCGATGTGCATAAAAACATACGGGCGTTTGAAAGTGTGGAGTTGTCGGTTTGCCATGAGTATCTTTTGACCCCGACGGCTCGCTACTGCGATGTGGTATTGCCGGTGACCACCTTCCTGGAACGGGAGGATATTATTTTTCCGGAGACCAATCATCTTCTCTATTCCCACGAGGCGATCGAGCCGGTGGGGATGGCAAGAAACGACTACGACATCTTCTGCGATCTCGCCGACCGGCTGGGCTTTGGAGAGGAATATTCGGAAGGTAGGAGCGCCGCCGGATGGATCGATCACTTCCTTGCCCAGTCTGAGGTTCCGGATGCGGAAGAGTTCCGCCGTACCGGAATCTATATCGGTAGCGAGCAGGAGCGTTGCGGTTTATCCGAATTTGTGTCCGATCCGGAGGCTCATCCCCTGGACACGCCATCGGGAAAAATCGAGATCGCCTCGGAAATCTACGCCCATCTCGGTTTTTCAGCCTTTCCCGCCTGGCGGGGCTTCCACTCTACTTCCGAGTATCCTCTGTATCTGATTACCCCCCATGCCCGCTACCGGATCAACTCCCAGTATGCCAACGACCCATGGTTTGTGCAGAGGGAGCAACAGCAGCTGTGGATGAACCCGAAAGATGCCGCGGAGCGGGGAATCGATGACAGCGGGGAGGTAGTGGTGGCCAGTCTTCAGGGAAGGGTACGGGTTTCCGTCCGTATCACCGAGGACATCATGCCGGGGGTGGTGTGCCTGCTGGCTGGAATGTGGCCCCGGATCGGAGAGGACGGCGTCGACATCGCCGGTGCGGCCAATGTCTTGACCTCCACGGTTCCGACGGAGCCCAGCCGGAGCTCACGGACACACTCGGTGGCCGTTCAGGTGCGCAGCCAACGGGGAATGCGGAGGATCAGACCAAGGCCGACCACAGCCATTGCGATCCACAGGGTAACCAGGATCGCCCGGCTGGGCGGAGAATCGACGGCAAGCCGCTTGAGTAGGATTCCGAGAAAAGCCCACAGTAGTACCAGAGCGTATAACAGGTCGTTGCGGGTGAAGAGCACTGCCAGGGTGATCAGTGCAGCGACGACCAGAACAACAACGGTCCAGAGCTCCTCCGAGGCGCCGAAGCGATTCCAGCCGATGTGAACGAGCACAGCAGTGAGATTGGCGATCGTAGCCACGGTGATCCAGCCGAGGTATATGCTGAAGGGAAGCTGGACGAGGAGCTTCTCCCTCCAGGAGTCTGCTTGCAATCCTATGCCGAGGCGAAGGTATATGGCCAGGAGACTTCCTAAGAGGACCAGCATCACAACAAAGGAGGCCGAGACCCGCTGGTAGTGCCATAGAAAGATCCAGCCGATATTTGCCGCGGAAGCCAGGATGAACAGAGGACCGATTCTTTCCAGAAATCCGGCGGCGTTTCGGTTCGGCGTCGCGATCTGGAATACGGTGAAGATTGCCAGGAGAAGGTAGATCACCCCCCAGATCGAGAAGGTCACTCCGGCAGGGACGAACAGGTTTGGATAGAGATCGGAGAGCTCCCCAGTTGTCTTGCCGTTGATCGGAAGTGCGTTGGCCAGAACGTTTACCCCGATCGTGGCCAGGAAAGCGATTAGATTGAGAGTTTTCAGCACCCAGAGAACGCTTGTTTTTGCCATACGATATTTCTCCTTGTGCGGGCGATGGGATTCCATCAGTATAGTTCTCCTGCATCGAACCTGACAATGCCGTACCTTGACAGGGACGGAGCCCTCTGGTAGATTTGCCCTTGACCTTTCAGCGGAAGGCGGTGAGAATCCGCCGCGGACGCGCCACTGTTACCGGGGACGAACGTTCTGTCGACAGCCACTGGGGGACCGGGAAGGCTTGAGCGCAGAGGAAGATCCGGAAGCCAGGAAACGTTGGGGGCTCGCTTCAAAGATAGCAGGGCTATGCCTGTACGCGAGAATCTTGCAGGAGGTGTTCCACGAGCTTCCCTAGAAAACGAATATTGGCGATCCTGGTCGTAGCGCCGGTACTCTGTTTCCAAGGATTCGCCGCCGGTGAGCGGGAGGCGGGGGAGGATTCTACGAAGACCGGGGTTACCGTAGATGCAACTGTCCCCGGCCAGTACCCGCTGGAAATGGCGGATGACACGGGGTATACGGTTCGATTGGATCGCAAGCCCCAACGGATTATTTCCCTCACCGTCTTTACCGACGATATCCTCCTTGATCTGGTGGATCACTCGCGGTTGATCGGTGTGACCCACCTCAGTAAGGATCCCGCCATCTCCAACGTGGTGAGCAAAATTGCCGACATACCTCACAAGCTGACTATGAGTGTAGAAGTGATTCTTTCTCTTCAGCCGGATCTGGTCTTTGTAGCCAACTGGAGCGAAACCGACATAGTAGCTCAGCTCCGGGATGCGGGCATTCCTGTTTTCCTGATCGCCACGGGTTTAGGCATCCCTGCGATCCAGAAAAAAATCAAGATTGTGGCACAGCTGGTCGACGCGGCAGACGAGGCGGAAGCTATGATCGGACAGATGGATGAACGTCTCTCTGCAGTCCGCAGCAAGGTCTCCGTTTTGCCCGAGGTACAAAGACGAACTGTTATGGATTATGCTTCCTGGGGTTCCGCCCAAGGGACAGGCAGTTCCTGGGACGAAATCATCCGTAATGCAGGTCTGATCAATGCCGCCGGTGAGTTTCCCGCCGATGAGTGGGGACAGGTCCCTCTATCCAAAGAGAAGATCCTCGAGCTCGATCCGGATGTGCTTATTCTTCCCGGTTGGGTGTATGGTGATCCCGCCGGCGCAGACGCTTTTTACGAGCAAACCGTAGGGGATCCCGCCCTGAAGGGTCTGACCGCCATTCGGGAGGGTAGGGTGTATCGGATGCCCGAAGGCTTGAAAGCCGCCACCTCCCAGTACATCGTGGATGCGGTAGAGTACCTGGCTCGACTTGCCTATCCGAAGCTCTTTTCTAAATAGATATCCATCCCCGGCGAGGAATTTCGAGTACATACCGTGAGAAGACGAAAAATTGCTGTTCTTCTGCTCCTCTTCGTTTTGCTGTTCATCGTAATAGTTCTGTCCGTAGGCAGTGGAGCCGTTAGGGTGCCTCCGCTGTCCATCCTTCGGCTCCTGCTCCACGGTATTGGTATCCGATCCATTGAGCTGCCCCCGGAGATGCAGCTCAACATCATCCTTCACATCCGGCTGCCCCGGATCCTCGCCGCTTTACTGGTCGGTTCGGCCCTGGCCATGGGAGGTGTGGCCATGCAGGGGCTGTTTCGCAATCCCATGGCCAGTCCGGACATCCTGGGGGTATCCACCGGAGGCAGCCTTGGAGCTGTGATCGCCATCAACACGGGACTGTTTGCGCTGAACATGTTTTTTCTCCCCCTCCTGGCTATGGTAGGGGCACTGCTGGCCTCCGGATTGATCTACCTGATTTCCAGCTACAAGGGAAGAACTTCCCTGCTGTTCGTCGTGCTGGCCGGATTGGCTATTTCCTCTCTGTTCAACGGGTTGGTCTCGGCGATCCTACTCTTCTCTCAGCAGTACGAGGTCAGCCAGTTTATCTTCTGGACCATGGGAGGTCTGGAGGGTCGGATGTGGAAGCACGTGCTTCTGCCGCTGCCCGTGCTGCTGCCCGGAATGGCGGTTCTTTTTCTGTTTACCCGGGAGCTGAACATATTTGCCCTGGGAGAGGAGAGCGCCCATTCTCTGGGTATGCACGTGGAGCGCACAAAGAAAATAATTCTGGCCATCACTGCGGTGATTACCGGTATGGCCATCTCCATCAGCGGTCCGGTGGGCTTTGTGGGTCTACTGATTCCCCATCTGTTTCGCATGTTGATCGGTCCGGATCATCGTCTGCTGCTTCCCGTCTCCGCCATCGGAGGAGCTCTGTTCCTTCTCACCTCCGATCTAATCGGCCGGGTGCTGATCCCGCCCTTCGAGATCCGGGTGGGGATCATTACAGCCGTATTGGGCAGCCCCTACTTCCTGTACCTGATCATCCGCTACCAGCGCAAAGGATTGCGGGGTTTCGGCTATGACTAA